>CALROF020000139.1:0-16860 GCA_943369775.1 Reyranella massiliensis 521 | reverse complement strand
GGACGTTCGGCCGGCCGACGTCCAGCCGATCGGGATCCTCGTACTGCGCCGGATCGCGATTGGCGGCCCCCAGCAGCATGATGACGCTTTCCTGCGGCCCCATAGTCACGCCACCGACCTCGACCTCGGCATGGGTCACCCGGCCGGTGAGCTGCACCGAGGAGTCGAAGCGCAACAGTTCCTCGATGGCGTTGGGAATCAGGGAAGGATCGGCCTTCAGCCGCTCCCACTGGTCGCGCTGGCGATGGAGCGCCAGCAGGCCGTTGCCGATCAGGTTTGTGGTGGTCTCGTGGCCCGCTCCGAACAGCAGGCCCATGTTGGCCTCAAGCTCCTCGGCCGACAGCTTGTCGCCGGCTTCCTCCGCCCGCACCAACTCGGTCGTCAGATCGTCTTGCGGATCGCGGCGACGCAGGTCGCAGAGCTGCTTGAAATAGAGGCCGGACAACTGAGTGTTGCGATTGGCCTGGTCGAGTTCCTCGCGTGTCATCGGCACCGGTTCGAGGATGCGGCCGTTGACGTTGCTGCCAGCCAGGAACGGCGCGCGATGCTCCTCGGGGATACCCAGCATGTCGCAGATCACGATCACCGGCAGGCGATGCGCCAGGTCGCGCATGACATCCATCTCGCCCTTGTCCGCCACGCGATCGAGCTGTGCATCGACCAGCGCCTTGATGCGGGGCCGCATATCGGCAACGCGCCGTGCCGTGAAGGCCTTGGTGACGAGACTGCGCAGGCGTGTATGGTCGGGCGGATCCTGAACCAGCATGGTCCGCGCCAGGCTGGCGACCGCCGGCTCGTCCATGCGGTTCGTGCCGTAGCGGCGCTCCATGTTGCCGGCGAAGTCCTTGCCGAAGCGCTTGTCGCGCAGCGCGAAAGCCACGTCCTCGTAGCGCGTGAGCAGCCAGAAGCCCTGCTGTGCCTTGAACACCGGCGCCGTCTCGCGCAGCCGTCGATAGAACGGATACGGATCGGCGATGAACGCCGGATCGAGCGGGTTGAACTCTATTGGCGCGCCTTGTCCGGCTGGCGGAGTCATGTCGTTCATGTCCCTTCCCTTAGCACGAACCCTCTTGCGGCGCGAACGAACAGCCCACTAGCATCACCAGATGTTTGCACTCACTCAAGGACTGCGTCGTGCCGTCCAGACGCGGCCGGATGGCATCGCAACCTCCTTCGCCGGCCGGCGGCGAACGTGGCGGGAAAGCATGGACCGCGTGAGCCGCGTCGCCGGCGCGCTATCCGCATTGGGTGTGCGCAGCGGCGACAGGGTCGCCATCCTGGCGCTGAATTCCGACCGTTATCTCGAACTGATGTACGCGATCCCGTGGCTGGGCGCGGCCATGGTGCCAATCAACACGCGGCTCGCGACGCCGGAGATCGAATACATTCTGAATGACTCCGGTGCCGTCGCCCTGTTCATCGATACCGGCATGGCGCACCACCTGTCCGCACTCGAGGACAAGACGCCAGCCCTGCGCGAGGTCCTTTGGCTCGACGATCTGCCGGGTCCCGAGGGCATGCTGCGCTACGAGGACCTGACCAATTACGAGGCGATCGACGATGCCGGCGCTCGTAACGACGACTTGGCCGGCCTCTTCTACACCGGCGGCACGACCGGGCGTTCCAAGGGCGTGATGCTCACCCACACGAACCTGGTCGTGAATGCGCTGAACGGCGTTGCCGGTATGGGCTTCACCGCAGACACCACCTATCTCCATTCCGGGGCGATGTTCCATCTGGCCGACGGGGCCTCGACCTTCGGTGTCACCATGTCGGGCGGCCGTCACGCCTTCGTGCCGCGCTTCGAGCCCATGGAGGTCCTGCAGACCATCCAGATGGAGAAGGTGACGCACGCGCAGTTCGTACCGACCATGATCAATATGCTGGTCAACCATCGGCAGTTCTCGGAATTCGACATCAGGACCCTGTCCTTCATTCTCTACGGCGCCTCGCCCATGCCCGAGGGCGTCCTGCGCAAGGCCATCGAAATGATGCCGCTCGTGCGGATGATGCACGGCTACGGCATGACCGAGGCCTCGCCGATCGTCACCCTGCTCGATCCCCGTTACACGGTGCTCGATGGCCCTTTTGCCGGCCGCCTGAAATCGTGCGGCCAGACCGTGCTAGCCTGCGAGGTCAAGGTCGTCGACGCCGAGCGCAAGGAAGTGCCGGCGGGCACCGCCGGCGAGCTGGCGATCCGCGGCGCCAACATCATGATGGGTTACTGGAACAAGCCGGCCGAGACCGCCGCGGTGCTCGAGGATGGCTGGTACTATTCGGGCGACGGCGCCTACCTGGACGAGGAAGGCTTCGTCTTCATCGTCGACCGCCTCAAGGACATGATCATCTCCGGTGGCGAGAACGTCTATTCGGCGGAGGTCGAGAACGCGATCTCGCTGATGCCGGGCGTTGCCGAGGTCGCAGTAATCGGTGTTCCCGACGAGCGCTGGGGCGAGCGGGTTCACGCCATCGTCGTGGCAAAACCCGGCGTAACGCTTGTTGTCGACGAGATCATGGAGCATTGCCGCGAACGCATCGCGGGCTACAAATGCCCTCGCAGCGTCGATTTTCGTGACCATCCGCTGCCGCTCTCGGGAGCCGGCAAGGTGCTGAAGCGCGAACTGCGCGAGCCCTACTGGCGGGATTTTACCAAAGCGGTGAACTGACAATGCCCCCCATCCCCTACTACGACTGGATCGCCCATCACGCAGGGCGGCGACCGAAGACGCTCGCCATTCACGACCTGCAGACCGGACGAAAGCTCACCTATGCCGATCTCGACCGGCGCACGAACCGGCTCGTGGCTGCGCTGGCGGCGTTGGGCATCGCGAAGGGTGATCGGGTAGCGCTGCTCGCGCCCAACTGTCCCGAGTATTTCGAGCTTCAATTCGCCTGCGGCCGCCTCGGCGCGATCATGCTGCCGCTCAACTGGCGCCTCACCGTGCCGGAGCTGGAGTACATTCTGGGCGACTCGACGCCGAAGCTTCTGGTGTACGACCGCAGCTTCGCCGAGCAGGCCAAGGCTCTTTCCAAGAACCGGCTCGAGATCGATCCCGAGCGACCCGACAGCGGTTACGAGCTTGCTCTCGCCGAAGCTGGCGATACGCCTGCACCCGAAGAGCTAACGCACGACGATATCGGCATGGTGATGTACACCTCGGGCACTACGGGACATCCGAAGGGCGCGATCATCACTCATGGGATGGTCTTCTGGAACTGCGTGAACCTCGGCATCCCCGCCCTGATCACGCCGGAGACCGTGCAGCTCGTGGTCCTGCCGCTGTTTCACACCGGCGGCCTCAACTGCTACGCCAATCCGGTCCTGCATGCCGGCGGCACGATCCTCGTGATGCGCACCTTCGATCCTGGTCAGGCGCTCGACGCGATCTCCGATCCTTCGCTCGGCATCACGCATTTCTTTGCCGTACCTGCACCCTACCAGTTCATGATGCAGCATCCGAAGTTCCAGAGCGCCGATCTTTCACGGCTCAGGATCGCCGGCGTCGGCGGCGCGCCCTGCGCCCTGTCGATCCTCGAAACCTGGACCGCCCGTGGTGTGCCGCTCGTTCAGGGCTGGGGCATGACGGAGACCAGCCCCGCTGGCACGATGCTCGATGCCGCCGACGCTATACGCAAACTGGGCTCGGCCGGCAAGGCCATGATGCACACCGCCGTTCGCATCGTCGACGACGAAGGCCATGACCTGACGCCGGGCAGCATCGGCGAGCTGTTGATCAAAGGCCCCAACATCACGCCGGGCTACTGGAACAAACCCGAAGCGACCGAAAGCTCCTTCACCGATGGCTGGCTCCATACAGGTGACGCCGCGCGGCAAGACGAAGAAGGGTTCATCTACATCGTCGACCGCTGGAAGGACATGTACATCTCCGGCGGCGAGAACGTGTATCCCGCCGAAGTCGAGAACGTCCTCTTCCAGCTCCCGCAGGTTGCCGATGCGGCCATCATCGGGGTGCCGAACGAACGCTGGGGCGAAGTCGGCATGGCGATCATCGTACGCAAAGCCGATCAGGATCTGGCCGAAGGCGACGTCATCCAGCACTGCCTTGGACGGCTTGCCAAATTCAAGGTGCCGCAGTCCGTTGCGTTCGTCGACGTGCTGCCGCGCAACGCGACCGGCAAGGTGCTGAAGCGCGAGCTGCGCGTTCAGTTCGTCGGTCGCGACGCGCCGCTCATCGCATAATGCGGCGCGTCGTTCGACCCGACCTCACCAGGTGAAGCGAACTCCTGCCGAGACGGCATGCATGTCGTCGCGGCCCGCGATCTCACCGTCGTAGCGGGCGTAGATCGACGTCCGTTCGCCGACCTTCGTGTTGAGGCCAAAACCGATCACTGCCGCATCGCGCAGTGGCCGCGCCCCGTAGACCGTGAACGGCACGCCAGCTGCCCCCGCGAATGACGCGGTCATCGGCCGTGCCGTCGACGCATACTCATGCGCCCAGCCCAGACGCAAGGTCGTATCCAGGGTTCGCTGGCTCCCGATCGGCAAGTTGGCAGCCAGGTCGACACCCAGCACTGTGCGGACGCTTGTCGTATTCTGGTTGGCAACGATCAGGCTGAGCGAGTTTGCGCCGCTCTCGACAAGGCCATTCTGCGATGCCGCCACCGTCTGGAAGCGCGCGAACGGAGTCAGTGAAACCTGCGTCGGTTCATGGAGGCCAATCCGGTAGCCGACCTCGATCTGCCCCAGGAACTGCGAAGCGCCCGTGTTGCCGGTGGCAACCAAAGAGGCGAGGCCGGGAATCGAGAGCACGCGCTGCATGCGGTTGTCCGACCAGCCATAGCCGACAAGTCCGTCGGCGTAGAAACCGCCCTGGGCAAAGGATCCGTAAAGCGCTGCGCTGTAGGTATTCGACCAGCCACTGCCCTGGAGGCCACCGACCCATTGCTGACCGCTGCTGAAGCCGACGGCCAACCCCGCCACGAAGCGCGGATCGAACCGATAATCGACACCGACTGCCGCGCCGCCCAGGCTGTAGGTCAACATGCCGGCGTTCGTGTTGCCGCCGACGCTGCCGAAACCTGCGAGGCCACTCAGCCAGGCACTCCAATTGGTCGGGGCCATGGCATCGCATGTGTCCACGGCGCAGGCCGCTTCGTCCACGGCCGCCAACGCCACGCGTGTGCTGCTCCCTCCGCCCGCTCGGGCATCCGCCACCTGACGGCCGACCGTGTTGAGGAAGGTCAAACCTGCAGCGATGTTCATCGTGCCAAAGCCGGTGTAAGGCTGGCCGCTGATCGCATCCAGCGCCGCCGGCCCCTGCCCTGTCGTCAGGCCGATCATTGCCGCATGGGCGTCGGCAAAGTCGCCTGCCGCCATCGGCGCCACGAGATCCAGGACCGTGGCCACCGCAAGCTGGTTTTGCGTCTGCGCACCGCTGGCAAACGCGTTGGCCGAGCGCGTCAAGGTCAACAGCACATTGTTGGCACCGTAGCTCAGCGAAGGTGTGAGAAACGCGAGGTTGCTCGTCACGCCGCTATAGGTTCCGCTCACCCCTCCGGTCGCGGTCAGGATCGTGTAGGTCGTCGTTTGCCGATAGCTGCCCGACTGGGCGAGCACCTGCACGGTGCCTCCATTGATCGTCGCCGTACCAGGCGCACCCGAAACATTGATCAGGTCGGACTGACCGCCCGCGTTCACCTCGACGGCGTAGGTGGTGCCGTTCTGCGCGAAGCTGCCGTTAACATTCAGGGTACCGATCGAATTGCCCGGCGCCAGGATGCCGCCATTGCTGACGAACGGTCCGCTGATCGTGCCGATGCCACCGATGGCGCCGCCCGCCGCCACGGTGACGCCGCCCGTCAGGCTGCCATTCACGACCAGCAGGCCTCCGTTCACCGTCGTGCCGCCTACTGCATCGGCGCCGGTCAATGTCAGTGTTCCCGTCCCCTGCTTGATGAGAGCGCCTGTGCCTGCAATCGATCCGGCAAAAGTCGTCGATGCCGAATTGCCGACTGTCAGGCTGTTGGCGCCCAGAGCCACGACCGAGCCCGCCTGGCCGGTCAGGCTTTGGATCGAGCGGCCGCCCGCGGCCGCCGCAATATCGAAGACCGCCAGAATGCCCGCGAGATTGACCTGACTCGAGGTTGCGATGCTGCCCGCGCCAGTCAGGGCAAGGCGTGCCCCGCCCTGCACGGTCGTGGCACCGGTATAAGTGTTGGCTCCACCCAGGGTGGTTGTCGCCCCGGCCACATTGAGCTGGCCCCCTGTGCCACCGCCCGAACCACCATCGCGGAGCACGCCGGCGAAGGTGGAATTTTGAGCGATGGAAAGCATCCTGGAGCCAAGATTGACGACACCGCCGCCGACAGTGTCGGACAGGACATTGACCGATGCGCCCGCGTTCGTACCGGAGATGTCGAAGGCGCCCGTGGAGGCACCGGTGTATTCAAACTGGATTTGGCTTGCCGCGGCGAGCGATGCGGCACCGATCAGTCCGAGTGTGGCGTCGGCACCAATGCCTACGGTCCCCGAGAAGCTCGACGCGCCGGACAAATGGACAGGCGCAGCGACCAAGATTTGCCCATTGCCGGTGAAGCTGCCCGCGAACGACGTGCCAACTCCTATGCGCAGCGTGTTGCTGCCGACGCTTACTGTACCGCTGCCAGACAGGGCCGCAATCGCCACCGTCGGCGCATTGATCGCAAGTGTCGTCGACGAGGCGAGAGTGATCACGGGGATGTGCGAAAAGTCTGCAGCCGCCAGCCCAACTGTCCCTTGGCTCACGGCCAGGTTGCCGGTGAAGGTCGACGAGTCTTTCAGCGTCATCAGACCGAGGCCGACCTTGGTCAGGTTGCCCGGACCGGAAACCGGGGCCGACAGTTCGATTCCCGTGCCGACGAGAATCGTATTGTTGCCGCCGCCCATCACGATCTGTCGGGACGTATCGATGCTTGTCAGGGGCTGAAAGGTGCCTCACATGAGGGTAAGGGCACCACTGACGGTTCCCAGACTGGCATCGGAATCGGCCCACAGCGTAGTGCCGTTCACCAGAGTGCCGCCGCTATAGCTGTTGTTGGCCTGCAGGTAGAGCGTTCCGGGGCCGTTGATGACAAGCTGATAGCTGCCGGCATTGGCGCCCGTTCCACCAGATCCGGTCTGGTCGGCGATAACGTCCGTGATCGTTTGTCCCTCGGTACCTGCCGAGAAGGTGAGTTGGCCGTTGCCCTGCAGGAAGATGCCAGCGTCGAATGCCGACCCTGCCGTTCCGCTGCTGCCATATTGGCTGGAACCTCCACTCCCGGACGCGACGCTGTTTCCACCTATGATGAGCGGTCCGGTCAGCAGAAGATTCCCACCCTGCTGGACGAAGATGCCACCACCCGCACCGAGCCCGCCCCCGCCGCCGCCGCCACTGCCGGACGGTCCACCGGTTCCAGCGGCGCCCAAAGCGCCAGCCCCGCCACCCGGCTGACCCGCAACGATGCCTGCGGCGCCATTGCTGCCGCTTCCACCGCCACTTGCGACGCGGCCGACGCCGCCACCACCGCCGGTGCCCTCCGGGTCTTGACCGGATTGCCCGCCATCTCCGCCGAGGCCACCGCCGCCACCGCCGCCGAAATTCAGGTTGTAGCCCCCGCCCGCTCCGCCAACCGACTTGTTGTCGACGATGCTGAGGTTGAAGCCGGTAGCGGAGGCTCCAGCCGCGACGAACGAAGCACCGCCCAGACCGGCGCCGCCGCCGCCCGCGCCATTGCCGTCGCCCCCTTTGCCTCCGGTTGCTGTGGCATTCTGAATGATGAAGTTCTGGATCGCGACCGTGCCCGAATAGACCAACAGGCCGCGGTGAGCATTGGCACCATTGAGCGTCGCGCCGTTGCCGGCAATGCTGACACTGCTCGTAATCGCCGGCAGGTCGCTGGCCAAAGTGACTGTGCCACTCGTGGCAAAGTTGATGGTGTTGGAGCCGCCTGCGGCGTTCGAATTGATGATGGCCTGCCGCAGCGAGCCGGCTCCGCTGTCGTTGGTGTTGCTGACGGTGAAGTCTGCTGCCGTCGCCGCCGTTGCGAGGAAAGTTCCCGCCCCCCAGACGGCCAGAAGTCCTTGAGCCGCACTTCTCCCAAGTCGCCTGCGTACTGCAGACGAACGCTTGTGACTACGCTTCACGCAACGCCTCCCAACCACTCCCCGTCGACAACATACAGTTCGAAATGTGAAGATTGCCATCTCTTTCTGCAGCGCCGCTGTAGAGGATTTCCCTGTTGGTTTAAGGCTTAGAAACTCGAAAATGCTTACGATTTACGGCGTTTACCGCTCGCGGGCGTCTCGCAACATTTGGCTGGCGGAAGAGCTGGGCATCCCCTTCAAGCACGTGCCGGTTATCCAGCACTATCGCCCCGCTCCTGCCGGCGTGTTGCACACCCGTTCGCCGGAATTCCTCAAAGTGAATCCCAATGGCCACATCCCCTCGATCGAGGACGATGGACTGGTTCTGCACGAGTCGCTCGCCATCAATCTCTATCTCGCGCGCAAGCATGGTGGCCCGCTGGCGCCGAAGGATATCGCCGAGGAAGGCCAGATGAGCATGTGGGCTCTATGGGCTGCGACCGAGGTCGAGTCGAACGCGCTCAACGTGCTCTACAATCGCGTCGGCAATCCCTGGGGCACGAAGGATCTCAAGTCGGCCGATGCGTCCGTCGAGGCGCTGAAAGCTCCCTTCTCAGTGCTAGACCGCGCCCTCGCCGACGGCTTCCTGGTTGGCGGTCGTTTCACGGTAGCCGACATCAACGCAGCCGAAGTCGTGCGCTACGCACTGGCAGCCCCTGAACTGTTCGAGGCAGCGCCCAAGGTGAAAGCCTGGCTTGCGGCCTGCCAAGCGCGACGGGCCTTCAAGAAGATGTGGGCTGCCCGCGACCAGGAGCCAGCCTAGCCGCTACGGCTCCGTCAACCGGAACGGCGGCTCTTCCAACAGTCGCCGGGTCAGGGCACGCAGGTTCGGCATCGCCGCTTCGGTGTCGATGCCGATACCTCGCGCCAGCCGCTCCGCGACAAAGGCCGTGATGTCGGCCTGTGTCAGGCGGCCGAGCAGCAAATAGGCCGAGCCGGTTGCGGCCATAGCATCGACCGCCTTCAGGGCAGTTCCCATCTGCATCATACAATCATCGATCCACGGCTGATGCAGCTTTTCGGCCGGCACGTGGTTGCGATGGTAAGCTGCCTGCAGACCCTTGTCGCAAGCGCCCATCATCAGAGCGGAAACGCGCTGGACAGCTCGCCGCCTATCGCCGCGCGCCGGGGTCAGCGGCTGGTCACCGCCATACGCTTCATCAAGAAAGTCGGCGATGGCGCCGCTGTCGATCAGAGTCTCACCGCCATCGAGCACGAGCGCAGGAATGCGTCCCAGCGGATTGACTGCCCGCACCTCTTCGCGATTGCCGAATCCTGAAACGTCGCGCTGTTCGTGGCGCAGGCCATACGCCCGAAGCGTGATTGCGACGCGGCGGGTGTAGGGCGAGCGGTTGACTCCGATCAGGATCATTCCGGGCCGCCCGCTATGTCCCCGTCTTGCTAGTCCTTGGAAACAGGCGCCAAGGACGCAAGGCGTGCCTTGGCAGCGGCGACCGCTTCCGGCGAAAACTGGTCGGGATATTTCAGTACGATCTGCTCGCCCGTCATCTCGACGAGATCATTCGCGACAAGAAGCTCGAAGCTTTCGGTGGGCTCCTTGCTCTTGGCCCAATCTTCGAGGCACGCAATGACGCCCTTGGCTTTCAGCTTCATGCGCGTCCGGCTGGCCCGCGTCGCACGGCCGTTCTTCTCGCTCAACAGTTGCTCGTAGGCGGCCAGTGTCTCGTAGAATTCACGATGCAGCGGTTCGGTCTGGTCCGCGCCTTCCAACGAACAGAGACGTTGGAATGCCTCCCGCCAGATGTCGTTGCGGCCCATGCGCTTGGCGTTCTGCATCAGGGTACGTAGTGCCGCCGGATCGGTATAGGCCGAGATCGGCTTGAGCATTTTTTGCTTCAAGGGGACCGGTGGCTTCTCGGCCGGCGCCTGCTTCGCTGTATTCTTGCTCATGGCCACTCCTGCACATTTGTCCGGCACTGGATGTGCAAGAAGGATGACAGTACCACATCGAGAGGCAATCCCATTGGTCGATTATGCCACCACCATCAGGCGGTCGATCGACCGGGCGAAGCCGAAACGCTCGTAAAAGCGGCGCGCACCATGATTGAAGGCATGCACGCCCACCTCGATATGCGTCGCCCCCTGCTCGCGCGACCATCGCTGCGTCTCGACCAGCAACCGAACCCCGATGCCGTGGCCGCGCCGATCGGCCCGTACCACGAGATTATCGAGCTCGATCACCTTACGCGGCACGGCACCGGCAAAGGCCGATGGCGGGCGTGTCAGGAGGACTGCAAGTCCCACAATATCGCCCGCCTCTTCCGCCACGAGCACGGTCGAGCCCGATCCAGCCAACCACTGCTCGATTTGGCTGAGCGTGCGCGCCGGCCCGTCGAACGGACGGAAGAGGTCCGGCCGGGCCTGGCGGTGGAATTCGTCCAGCTCGTCGAACAAGCTGCAGAGCGCCGCATGATCTTCGAGCCGCGCAGGGCGGACGACAAACATCACGCGGCCAGCACCAGCCGATCGTTGGCGACGGCGAAGCCGAAATTTTCATAGAACCGCTTGGCTGCACCCTCGCCGACAACGGCTTCGACCTGCACGGCGCGGCGTTGACGCGACCACTCGACGGCAGCTGCAAGCAAGCGCCGGCCGATGCGCCGGCCACGCTGGTCCGCGCGCACCACGAGATTGTCGACTTCGATCACCTTGTGTGCGCCGCTGCCTTCCAGCGGCACCAGCCGGGTCACCAACACGGCCACGGCCAGCACGCCGAACTCGCTCTGCGCGACCAACAAGGTCGTCCCCGGAGTCTCCAACCAGGTCAGAACCAGGCCGCGTGCATGGGCCCGGTCGTCCAGCAATTCGCACAGCTCTTCGAGGTCACGCGGCCCGGCCAGCCGCACGCGGATCGCCAATGGCGGCGGCGCCGGTTCCAACTCTGCTTCGATTATCGACATCTCGTCCTCCGGTTTGCGGTCCCGCCGCGGCCCCGGAGCCCAGGTCTAGAAACGAAGAAGCCGCCGGGAGCGGCGGCTTTTCGTCAGGTCATGACCTTTCGCGCCGCCTATGTAAGCGACGTAAAGTACCAACCCTTGCGGAGCAGGTTCATGATCATGGGCATTTTATACGAGTGCGCACTGATCGCTGTCAAATCGTTCGACAACACAGCGGCTGCAAATGGCATTGTAGTCACATGCAAGATGATCGACAGAAACTGGCGGTCCCGTTGCTCGAATGGCGGGGTGCTTTTACCAACGACGAGCTGAACGCCCTCCACTCCGAAGGCTTCGGGCATAGGTTGTTTCAGGATGACTGGGTGGCACAGGTAGAACGCTACAGTCTCGGCTGGGTCTGCCTGCGCCTCGATGGCCGGTTGGTCGGCTTCGTCAACGTCGCCTGGGACGGCGGCGTGCATGCCTTCCTTCTCGACACCGTGGTTGCCGAGCCGATGAGGCGGAAGGGTCTCGCGACATCGCTGGTCGAAGAAGCCGTCCGGCAGGCAAAGGCCAGTGGCTGCGAATGGCTGCATGTGGATTTCGATCCGCACCTGCGTGGCTTCTACTTCGATGCATGCGGCTTTCGCTCAACCGACGCCGGAGTGATCCAGCTCCGGACTTAGGAGCCTTCGCAATCACTCCTTGAGAAAGTCACCCAGCCTGTCGAAGGCCCGCTCCATCGCCGAACGACGCCGCGAGATCCAGCGCTCGGCCTGATCGAGCGCTGTCGAGTCGATGCGGCAGGTGCGGACGCGTCCGGTCTTCGCCGAGCGCACCAATCCACTCGCCTCGAGAAGCTGCAAGTGCTGCAGCACCGATGGCAGCGCCATCTCGAGCGGTTGGGCGAGTTCGCTGACAGAGGCAGGCCCGCGGCAGAGGCGTTCGACGATGGCGCGCCGGCTGGGATCGGCCAACGCTTGGAAAACAAGATCGAGCGAAGGGCTGCCCTGCCCGCCCGCAACGGCAGCAGCGTTCACGTGCTGGCCTCGCTCTCCTTGGGAAAGAAATGCCAAAACGGCTTCGCCTCTTCGACAGCTCGGGCAAAGGACGGACGATTCATCAGCCGCTCGAAGTAACGCGCCAGAGTCCGGTGGCTGTCGCCAAATGGCTGAACCTGATTGGCATAGAAGAGCGCTGGTGCTGCCGCACAATCGGCCATGGTGAAGCTCTCGCCGGCAGCCCAAATCTTGCTGCCCATCTCGCGTTCGAGGATGTCATAGGCCTTGCGCAGTCCCGTCTTTGCCACAGCGAGCCCATGCGGGTCCTTGCCGTCGGCCGGCCGCAACCGCTCCTCGACGATCCTCTGCATCGGCTGGGCGACGTAGAGGTCATGGAAGCGATCCCACAGCCGGACTTGCAGCGCGGCTTCCGGCTCTGAGGGAACCAGGGCCTGTTTCCCCGGATAATGCTGCGCCAGATACTCGATGATGATGCTCGTCTCGGGGATCGTGCGGTCGCGGGCATCGTCCTGAAGGACGGGCATCTTGCCCAGGGGCCAGAGCGCCAGGAACTCGGCGCGGCCTTTCTCATCGCCGAGATCGACCAGGCAAAATTCGAACGGCGTCTCGTTCTCGTAGAGAGCGATGACCGCTTTCTGGCCGAACGAGGAAAGCGGGTGTGAGTGGAGTTTCAAAGACACGGAGGCACCTATAATTAGGTATTTACCTAACTATAGGTGCCTCACCTGAACCTGCAAGAAATAGTTTAGAGATTACCTAAGTGTTCCCTATTCCGCGGCGACAGCCATCGCCTGCTTGAGGCCGGGCATGGTGAAGCCGAGCTTGTCGAGCTTGGCGATCATGTCCTTGCCCACCTTCTCGTCGAGGTCGACGAGAGGCGGGCGAACCGGCGTCCAGGCCGCATCGCTGCCATAGTGCGCGATGACGTACTTCAGTGCCGGGATCATCACATAGCCCTGCATGACGCCGCGGACCTCGTTGATCCAGGCCTGCAGCTTCTCGCCTTCCGGCGTCGCATAGGTCTTGTAGGTTTCGGCAATCTTGCCCGGATTGATGTTGGCCGTGGCACTGATGCAGCCCGCACCGCCCGACTTGATGTTCTCGATCAACGGCTTCTCGTTGCCGGAGAAGACATCGAAGCCATCCTTCGCGAAGGCGTCGATCATGCTCTTGGTGTGCGGCCAATCATCGGACGAATCCTTCATGCCCGCGATCTGCTTCGGGTACGCCTTCATCAGCCGCTCGACCAGCTTGTGCGTGATCGGCACGGCCGAGACTGGCGGGATGTGATAGAGATAGACGCGCAGGCGGTCGTCGCCTACTCGCTGCACGACTTCGGAGAAGAAGCGAAACAGTCCCTCCTCCGGAACGCCCTTGTAGTAGAAGGGCGGCAGCATCAGCACGCCGCCGACGCCGAGCTTCGTCGCATGCGCGCTAACCTCGGCTGCTTCGTTGATCGAGCAGGCGCCGGTGCCCGGCATCATGCGATCGGTCGGCACGCCCGCCGCGACGATTGCGTCCAGGAGGCTCATGCGCTCCTTGGCCGACATCGAATTGGCTTCCGAATTGGTGCCGAACACGGCCAGGCCGCAATCCTGGCTGATCAGCCACTTGCAATGTGCGATGAAGCGGCCGACGTCCGGCGACAGGTCACGCTTGAAAGGGGTGACGACCGGCGAAAGAACGCCTTTGATCCGCGCTGCGGCCATGATTTGATTTCTCCTAGGGAGTGGCGCGCCTTTTCTGCAACGAAGCGCCGGAGACGTCCAGTGCCACCATCGCTTAGCGAGATTCTTCCCGAAGACGGCACCGCCGGCACCCTGGTCGGGCGGCTTTGGCGCAAGGGAAAGCCAGCCGGTCCGGCGGTCGTGGCCGTGCGAGCGGAGGGCGTATTCGACCTCTCCGCAACGGTGCCGACGATGGCCGACCTCTGCAACGCGCCGGATCCAGCAGGCCTCGCGCGCAATTCGCCGGGAGAGCGGATCGGAGCGCTGCAGGATCTGGTCGGCGACCTGCTGGCGCCCATCGACCTGCAGGCCATCAAGGCCGCGGGCGTCACCTTCGCCGTGAGCCTGCTGGAGCGGTTGATCGAGGAACATGCCAAGGGCGATCCCGGCCGCGCCGAGCAGGTGCGAGGGGAACTGAACACGATCATCGGCGCGGACGTCAGCACCATCAAGCCGGGCTCGCCGGAAGCTGATGCGCTGAAGAAGACGTTGATGGCGCGCGGCGCCTGGTCGCCCTACCTGGAAGTCGGCATCGGCCCCTACGCCGAAATCTTCACCAAAGCGCCCCCGATGGCGGCCGTTGGTTTTGGCGCAGAGATCGGTATTCGCTCGGACTCCGACTGGAATAACCCCGAGCCTGAAGTCACCCTGATCGTGAATGCGAAGGGCAATATCGTCGGCGCCACCCTCGGCAACGACGTAAACCTCCGCGACATCGAAGGCCGCAGCGCATTGCTGCTTGGCATCGCCAAGGACAACAACGCCTCCTGTGCGGTCGGTCCTTTCATCCGGCTCTTCGATTCGACCTTCACACTCGACGACGTGCGTCAGGCCAAGGTCGAGCTGGAGGTGACCGGCCCCGACCAGTTCCGCCTGCGGGGCCAAAGCGATCTTTCCAAGATCAGCCGCGATCCGACCGACCTCGTTCGGCAAGCCATGGGCGGCGCGCATCAATATCCCGACGGCATGGCCCTGATGACCGGCACGCTGTTTGCGCCGACGGAACCGCGCAAGCCCGGCGGCACGGGCTTCACGCACATGGTCGGCGATCTCGTCTCTATCCGTTCGCCGAAGCTCGGCACGCTCACCAACAAGGTCAATCATTGCGACAAGATCCCGCCCTGGACCTTCGGCATCACCGCATTGATGCGGAACCTCGCCGCGAGAGGATTGCTCCGGTGACCGACCTCACGCGCCTGCCTGCGTCCGAGTTGCGTACCCGCATCGCTGCAAAAGAAGTCTCCCCTGTCGAACTCACCGACGCCGTACTGGCGCGGGCGGACAAACTGCAGCCTGTTCTCAACTGCTTCGTCACTTTGGTTCCAGAACAGGCTCGCGCGGCAGCTCGGGAAGCCGAAGCCGCCGTGATGAAGGGAGAGACGCTCGGCTTGCTCCACGGCATTCCCTTCGCTGCCAAGGACCTCGTGAACACTGCCGGCGTGCGCACCACCTTCGGTTCTCTGCTGCACGAGGACAATGTTCCCAAGGAGGACGCCGTCTGCGCCGCACGCCTGAAGCAGGCCGGCGCGATCCTGTTCGGCAAGACGACAACGCCCGAGTTCGGCCACAAGGCACTGACCGACGCGCCACTGTTCGGCCGGACGCGCAATGCCTGGAGCGCAGAGCATACGTCGGGCGGCTCGAGCGGAGGCGCCGCTGTCGCCGTAGCCGCCGGTATCGGCCCGATCGGAATTGCCACCGACGGCGGCGGCTCGACGCGCATTCCCGCCGCCGCCAATGGCATGGTCGGCCTAAAGCAGAGCAACGGCGTCATACCGCACAGCCAGGTGGCCGATGCCTTCGGCAACTACACCTATGTCACGCCGATGACGCGCACTGTGATGGATACGGCACTGATGCTCCAGGCCATGGCGGGGCCGCATCCCTCCGACCCCTGGTCGATTGGGGTGGCGCCGCGAGACTATCTCACGGCGGCCCGCGCCGAGGGCGACCTCAAGGGCAAGCGCATCCTCTACAGTCTGACCCTGGGCAACACTGTTGTTGCCAAGGACGTCCGCACGGCTTTCGAGCAGTCGCTGGTCCGTTTGCGCGACCTGGGCGCCGAGCTGGTGGAACTCGCCGAAACGCTGCCGGACATGGAGCCGGTGTGGAAAGTCATCAACCACACGACCTGGCGGGCGCGTTTCGACGAGATGATCCGCCGCGACGGCAATCGCATGTCGACCTCGCTGGTGCGTCAGGTCGCGATGGCCTCCGACTGGTCGGGCGCCGACTATCAGCGGGCGATGTTCCAACGCAGCGAACTCTTCCGCATGGTCCAGCTCTGGTTCGAGACGGCCGACTATCTCGTGACGCCGACACTCTCGCGGACAGCCCTGCCGATCGACCAGGATCTGTTCGATCTGATCGAGATCGACGGCGTCGAGGTGGGCGAGCTGCGGCGCAACTGGTTCCCCTACACCATGCCCTTCAACATCACCGGCCACCCTGCCCTGTCGCTCTGCTGTGGCTACGACACCAAGGGTCTGCCTATCGGCCTGCAATTCGTCGGCCGCTTCCGGGACGAAGCATCCGTGCTGCATGCAGCCGCGCTCTATGAGGCCAGCGAGAGGTGGCTCGATCGATGGCCCGCCCTGGATTGAAGGCGCCGCCGCCACGGCGTCGCCCTCCTCCGCTCACGGCCGAGGAAATCCAGGCGAGAGTGCTGTATCGCGACGGACTGATCCTGGTGATCGACAAGCCGGCAGGGCTTGCCGTGCACGCGGGCCCCAGTGGCGCGCCCAATCTCGAGGAATGCTTCGACGACCTGCGCTTCGGCCTGCCGCGGCCGCCGGCGCTTGCACATCGGCTGGATGCCGATACCGCGGGCGTGCTGGTGCTGGGCCGGCATCCCAAGGCACTGGCGAAGCTCGGCCGTCTCTTCTCGGGCCGCGATACCGAGAAGACCTATTGGGCTATCGTCGAGGGCGCACCGCCAGCCGAAGAAGGCGTGTTCGACATGCCGCTTCTCAAGGTCAACACACGCAGCGGCTGGTCAGTGAAGGTCTCCTCCAAGGGCCAACCGTCTCTGACACACTACAAGGTGCTGGGGCGTGGCTCGGGCATCACCTGGCTGGAGCTCAAGCCCG
>CALROF020000138.1:0-16957 GCA_943369775.1 Reyranella massiliensis 521 | reverse complement strand
CCTTCTCGGACGCCATCGAGGTCACGATGGATGCGCCGCCGGAGCCGCCACCTCAGCCCCAGGCCGCACCCGAGCCGGAGCCCGCCCCTACGCCTGCGCCGACACCGCCGCCCGCGGCGCCGGCGCCGACTGCGGCCGTCCAGCCGCCGCCTCCGCAGCCGCCGCAACAACAACCCCAGCAACAGCCTCAGCAGCAGCAAAGGGCGCCGACGCAGCGGCTCGGCCTGCCGCCAGTGGGCACGACGACCGATCCCAACGCCAAGCCGGGAACCGAGATGACCGCCGAAAAGCCGGCGGAGACCCCGCCGCCGGCAAAGGAAGATCCTCCGCCCCAACAGCAGGAGGCCGCAAAACCCGAGGCGCCGCCGGAGCCGCAGGAACCGCCCAAGCCGGCGGACACGCCGGCAGAAAAGCCGGCGGAGCCCCAGCAGCAGGCGGCCGCGCAGCCGCAGCCGGAACCACCAGCACCACCGCAGCCTCCGCCACCGACCCTGGAGGCGGCCCTGCCGCCGCTCGAGGCGCCACTTCCGCCCGTCACCGAGCGCGAGATTCCACGCCCGGAGCCAGTACCAGCGCCTGCGCCGAAGCCCCCAGCTCCCCCACCGCCGCAGGCGACGCGCCCCGCTCCAGCGCCGCCGCCCCAGCATCAGCCGCAGCAACACCCGCCGCAGCAACAGCAGCAGGCCGCGCGACCGTCGCCCTCGCCCCTAGCCCCGATGCCACAGCCGCGCGCGCCAGCCGAGCGCCAGGCGGCGGCCGAGCCGGCGCCCACCTTCCGCAATCCGGCCGACAACTACGGCAACAAGCGCGCACAGGAGCAGTATCTCTGGTCGGTCATGCGCCGCATCGCGCAGTTTCCGTACGTGCCCAAGAATACAAACACGATCCGTGAAGAGGGAACGGTGATGACGCGCGTGACCATCGCGCGGGACGGGCGCCTGATGAATGCCGTCATGGAAAAGTCGAGCGGCCTGGCCTCGCTCGATGCCGGCGTGATGGAGACGATCCGGAAGGCGTCACCCTACCCGCCGCTACCGGGTGACATTCCCGGCGCCAGCCATACATTCCTGTTGCCGGTAAGCTTCCGCTACAACGAGCAGCGCTGAGCCGGCTGCACGGGGCTGCCGGTTCCGGCTAGCCCCCGATCCGCACGGGTCGTAGAACAAACGGTGCCGTGACCCAGGACAGCATCCTTCCTTCGCCCGGCGGGGCGTTGACCAGCGGCGTGTCGCAATCCGGGCGCATGTCGCCGGCGGCGCTCACTCTGGCGATCGGGCTGCATGTCGCGATTGCCGCGGCGCTGTGGTGGATCTCGCCGCTGCATTCCGACGACCACGCCGAAACGCCGATTATGGTTTCGGTCGAACCGGAACCGCTCGGAGGGTCGAGCGCCGGCCCCCAGGAAGGCGCAGCTTCGGCGGGCGGTGCCCCTGCATCCAACGCCCCCACGTCCACCCCCACGACAGAAACCGCGGCGGCGCCGACGCCGCCAGAAACGACACCGACGCCCCCTCAGCCCTCCCAGGCCGAGCCGCAAAGGGAGCCGCCCCAGCCCCCGCAACCTCAGCAGGAGGCGGCAGCTCAGCCGGCGGAGCCGTCGCCTCCGGCCGAAACGAATCCGGAAACGACCTGGCAGACCGAGGCATCGGCCTGGAAGCCGCAAGTAACCTTTGAGCAAGCGTTGCCGCCGCCTGAAGCGCCGCCACCGCCGACCTCGCGCGACATTCCGAAGCCGCAGCGCCCCGCGCCACCGCCGCGGCCCGTGCAACGCGCACAGACGACCGCCCCGTCGCGGCCAGCAGCACCGCCGCCTGCCGCTTCTTCTTCGTCGTCGATTGGCGAGCAACAGTCGACCGCCAGCCTGTTGTCATCGTCGGCTGCGGGAGCCTCGAATTCGGACTTGGCAGCCGGACATGGTGGGCTGCGCAACGACTATCTCTCGCGAGTGTTCCGACACATCGAGCCGTATCGCGTCTATCCGCCGAGCGCGCGCGAGAACCGCCAGTCAGGTCGCGTAGTGACGCGCGTCACGATCAATCGCGACGGCCAGCTCGTCGACGCCAGGGTCGAGCGGTCGAGCGGCTGGCCCATCATTGACGCCGCGGAAATTGCTGCCATCCGGCGCGCCATGCCGCTGCCACCGGTGCCGAACGGCATGCCCGGCGACCCGATCGTGCTGATCCTGCCGATGAACTACGGGATGCGATAAGCCTGAGACTCAGGCGAAGTCGGCGGAGAGGGCCTGGCGAACAGCCGTCGGCATGACCGCCATATGGCCGTAGCTGGGATGGTCGAAGCCGACCACGACATCGCCCGTAGCGCCACGAAATGCGGCGATCTCCGCAGCGGTGAAGGAAAAGTGGATGAACTGCACGGCCGAGGCCTTGCCGTCTTCGCGCGAGCGCTCCTGATCGTCTTCGGCCACGCCTCGTACCGTCGCGCCGTCGACGCGGATGAAGGCACGCTGCTCGACGCCGCCGAGCGTGGCGAGGACGCGCGCCCGACGCAGCGGATCGTCGATCTCGAACATCACCGTGGCTACCAGTTCGCTGCCTTGCGGGATCAGCGGATTGTAGGCCGCGAGTTCGTCGACGAGCTGTTCGGCGCCGCCCTTCTCGATGAAGAGCATCTCGTGCACCTGGTGCAGCATCGTGTCGAAGGACTCGAAGTAGAAGGTCGCGAACGGCCCGACTTCGAGCCGGCGGTTCTTCTTGAGTTCCGCGATCCGCTTGCGGCGTTCGGCACGCTGGCCGACATACTCCGTCAGCGGGATGATCATCGAGGCATCGATCTTACGCGGAGTCATGATTCCTGCCTTCCGATACCGTAAGCGCGCGCTAGCAGTTCGATCGGGTGATCGGCGCGCGAAGGCTTGGGCTTCTGCTCGCCCGCCGTCATCTCCATTACCTGCATCAGATGATCGGCGGCCAGCGGGCATTCTGAAGCAACGAAGTTCGTATCGTTCTTCAGCGCGGTCTGTGCCGCAGGCTTGCCGACCTTCACCGCTGTTTCGAAATTCTCGGTGCGTGCGCCCCAGATACCGCCATGGCCGCTGCAGCGTTCGATCACCGCCACGCGGGTCTTGGGAATGAGGCGCAGCATTTCGGCGGCCTTGGCACCCATATTCTGGGCTCGCGCATGGCAGGCGAGATGGACGCTCACGCCTCCTTCCAGTGGCTCGAGCCCCGGCGCCAATCCGTTCTTCTTGGCGATGTCGACGACATACTCGGAGAGATCGAAGGTCGCGTTGCTCAAACGCTCGATGGCGGGATCCTTGGGACAGATCAGCGGCCACTCGAACTTCAGCATCAGCGCGCAGGACGGCGTCAGCGCGACGATGTCGTAGCCCTTGTCGACCCACGGCAGCAGTTCGGCCGAAACCTTGTGAGCCGCGGCGGCGACCGATTCGATGTCGCCCAGTTCGAGCTTGGGCATGCCGCAGCAGGCGGGATGTACGACCTCGGTCTCGACGCCGTTCCTGGCCAGCACCGCACGCGCGGCGGCGCCGATATCGGTGTTGTTGAAGTTCACGAAGCAGGTGGCATAGAGCACGGCCTTGCGCTTGCCGAAGGCCGGCGCCGCCTCGTTCAGCTCCGCACCTTCGCGCCGCGCGCGGATTTCAAAAGTTTCTCCGGCATAGCGCGGCAGACGTGCGCCGTGATGGATATCCGCGAACTTTTCCAGGCTCCGGCGCATGGTCGTGTTGTGTTCGTCGGTCGTCCAGTTCGCCGCCGTGGCAGCGAAAGTGCCCAAACGGCCCATACGATCGGTGTCGGCGAGCTGTCGCGCCACGAAGTCCACGCCGTTCTTGCGCGCTTGCACGGCGCGATGGCGCAGCATGAGATGCGGGAAATCGAGCGCCCATTCGTGCGGCGGCACGTAGGGGCACTTGGTCATGAAGCACATGTCGCAGAGCGTGCAGGCTTCCTCGACCTGCGCGTAGTCCTCCTTTTTCACGCCATCGAGCTCGCCGGTCGGGCCGTTGTCGATCAGGTCGAAGAGGCGCGGGAAGGAATCGCAGAGATTGAAGCAGCGGCGGCAGCCGTGACAGATGTCGAAGACGCGCTCCATTTCCTTTTCGAGCGCCTTCTCGTCCCAGAACCAGGGGTTCTGCCAATCGAGAGCGTGTCGGATCGGGGCTTCGAGGCTGCCTTCGCGCATGATGTAAAGCTCTGCTGCCGGCGGGTAGCGGGACGTATCGTAAAGCAGGAAGAAAAAGGGGACCCGCGCGGGGTCCCCTTGCAAGAGCCCGAGGGGCTCAGGCCATCGTGTCGAGCGCCTTCTGGAAGCGACCGGCATGGCTCTTCTCGGCCTTTGCCAGCGTCTCGAACCAATCGGCGATTTCGCCAAAGCCTTCTTCGCGCGCCGTGCGCGCCATGCCCGGATACATGTCCGTGTACTCGTGCGTCTCGCCGGCAATCGCCGCCTTGAGGTTGTTCGAGGTCTCGCCGATCGGCAGGCCGGTCGCCGGGTCGCCGCTCACCTCGAGGAATTCGAGATGGCCGTGCGCATGGCCGGTCTCACCCTCGGCGGTCGACCGAAAGACGACAGCAACGTCGTTGTAGCCTTCGACGTCGGCCTTTTGAGCGAAATAGAGGTAACGGCGGTTAGCCTGGCTCTCGCCCGCGAAGGCGGCCTTCAGATTATCTTCGGTCTTGGATCCCTTGAGGTTCGCCATGGTCTTCCTCCTATGTGATCGGCCCATCCGCCAATCTCATTCGGGATTTAGGATTCCAGTGGCGACAACGTCAAGCAGATTAGAACTGTTCTAAAAGCTGCAAACGATTCGCAAGCTTCGAGGCGCAAGGGCGCGCTCAGCGACGGACGCGGACGATCACATCGACGCGCGACAGGCGCGTGCCCTTGGGCGGCGTCGGCAGGCCGGCGATGGTCACCTTCTCCGACGGGAAGTCGTGCAGTTCACCATCCGGCTCGACGTAGAAGTGATGGTGATGGCCGGTGTTGGTATCGAAATAGGACCGCCCCGGCGCCACCACCACTTCGCGCAGCAGTCCGGCATCGCGAAACTGGTTCAGCGCATTGTAGACGGTCGCCAGGGATACCGGCATGCGGGTCGCCTTGACCTCGGCGTGCAGGCTCTCTGCAGTGACATGGCGATGGCCGGCCTCGAATAGCACGCGCGCCAGCGCGACCCGCTGCTTGGTCGGGCGCAAACCGGCCGCCCGGAGGCGGGCTGGAAAATCGAGGCTATTGCCGAGCATCGTTGCAATCATATGTAAGCAGGAGAAAAGGACAAGAAAAGGGCTGTCGTTCACCCTCTTTGCCCCCTAAGACAAGGTGGGAGGGGCGTTTTGGGGTGGTTTGCGCCGGGCGTCCGGCATCCTTATTCTGCCGCCCGACGCCCGCGTGGGGTGGCCTCAGGACGGTAAAAGTGAGCGAGCAGAAGAACAGTTACACCTTCGAAGACCTGATCGAGTGCGCCAAGGGCCACCTCTTCGGCCCAGGCAATGCCCAGCTGCCGCTGCCGCCGATGCTGATGTTCGACCGCATCGTCAAGATCGACGACAAGGGCGGCCTGTACGGCAAGGGCGAGATCGTGGCCGAACTCGACGTAAAGCCTGACCTCTGGTTCTTCGCCTGCCATTTCAAGGGTGACCCGGTGATGCCGGGCTGTCTGGGTCTCGATGCCCTGTGGCAGATGCTGGGTTTCTTCCTTGGCTGGATGAAGGCGCCGGGCCGTGGCCGGGCGCTGGGCGTCGGCGAGGTCAAGTTCACGGGCATGATCGTCCCGACCGTCCGCAAGCTCACCTACCACGTGCACCTCAAGCGCGTGATCCTGCGTAAGCTGGTCCTGGGCATTGGCGACGGCTTTGTTCATGCCGATGGCCAGCAAGTTTTCGAGGTAAGCGGCCTGAAGGTTGGGCTATTCCAGGACGCGGCGCCGGCCGCACCGGCGGGCTGATGAAGCGCGTCGTCGTTACCGGCCTCGGTGTCGTCTCCCCGATCGGCAACAATGCCGCCGAGGTCACGCAATCGCTGAGGGACGGCAAGTCGGGCATCGAGTTCGTCCCGCAGTACAAGGAACTGGGCTTCCGCAGCCAGATCGCCGGCACCCTCAAGCTCAATGTCGAGGAGCTGGTCGATCGGCGCCTCATGCGCTTCATGGGCACCGGCGGCGCCTACGCCTACCTCGCCATGAAGGAAGCGATCGCGGATGCCGGCCTCGGCGAGGCGGAGATTTCCAACGAGCGCACCGGCCTGATAGCGGGCTCAGGTGGCCCGACGACCGGCGCCATCGTGCAGTCCGCGATCATCGCCAAGGAGAAAGGCCCCAAGCGAGTCGGCCCCTTCCAGGTGCCGCGCGCCATGTCGAGCACGGTCTCGGCGAATCTCTCGACTGCCTACAAGATCAAGGGGCTGAGCTACTCGATCAGCTCCGCCTGTTCGACCTCGGCACACTGCATCGGCAATGCCGTGGAGTGCATCCAGCTCGGCAAGGCCGACCGCATGTTTGCGGGCGGTGGCGAGGAACTCGAGTGGACCCTGTCGGTCCTGTTCGACGCCATGGGCGCCATGTCGGCCAAGTACAACGACACGCCGCAGCGGGCGAGCCGCGCCTACGACAAGGACCGTGACGGTTTCGTCATCGCCGGCGGCGGCGGTATCCTCGTGCTGGAAGAGCTGGAAGTCGCCAAGGCGCGCGGCGCCAAGATCTACGCCGAGGTGATCGGCTATGGCGCGACCTCGGACGGTGCCGATATGGTGGCGCCCTCGGGCGAAGGTGCGCTGCGCTGCATGCGTCTGGCGCTCGAAGGCTTCGATGGCGGGGCCCGGCGCAACCTGCCGGTCGACTACATCAACACGCACGGCACCTCGACGCCGGTCGGCGACATCACCGAGCTCGACGCGATCCGCAAGGTGTTCGGCGACAAGCTCCCCACCGTCAGCTCGACCAAGTCGCTGACGGGGCACAGCCAGGGCGCCACCGGCGCGCACGAGGCGATCTACTCGCTGCTGATGATGAAGGAAAACTTCATCGCCGCGTCGGCCAACATCGAAAATCTCGACCCCGGCGCGGAGGGCTATCCGATCGCCCGCGAGCGCATCGACAACGCCGGCCTGCAAACCGTCCTGTCGAACAGCTTCGGCTTCGGCGGCACCAACGCCTGCCTTCTCTTCTCCCGCTACGAGCACTGAGGGATCGATGTCCACCGAAAGGACCCTTTCCGCCGCACCCGACGCCTCGGGCAGCGGTGCGGTAGCGACTCCTGCTGGCGCCAAGCCGGCGACGCTGCCCGACGTTCCCAAGCTGATGGCCGGCAAGCGCGGCCTGATCATGGGCGTCGCCAACGACCGCTCCATCGCCTGGGGCATCGCGCAGTCGCTTCATGCCGCGGGCGCCGAGCTTGCCTTCACCTACCAGGGAGCGGCCTTCGGCAAGCGCGTGCTGCCCATGGTCCAGAAGCTTGGCTCGACCGTCGTCGTCGAGGCCGATGTCGAGGACGAGGCGAGCCTCGACCGGCTGTTCGAGACGTTGAAAAAGGAATGGGGTCGGCTCGACTTCGTTGTCCACGCCATCGCCTTCTCCGACAAGGAGGAGCTGAAGGGCCGCTACGTCGATACGAGCAAGGCCAACTTCCAGCGCAGCCTCACCATTTCCTGCTACTCCTTCACCGAGATCGCGCGGCGCGCCCTGCCGTTGATGAACGAAGGCGGCAGCCTGATCACGCTGACCTACGAGGGCGCCACGCGGGTGATGCCGTCCTACAACGTGATGGGTGTGGCCAAGGCCGCACTCGAAGCCAGCGTGCGCTATCTCGCGGCCGATCTCGGCCCGCAGGGCGTGCGGGTGAATGCCCTTTCCGCCGGCCCGATGCGCACGCTCGCCGGCGCAGTGATCGGCGGCGCCCGCTATGTCTATCGCGTCTCGCGCGAGGCCTCGCCGCTCCGCCGCAATGTCGAGCTCAGCGACGTGGGCGGTGCAGCGCTCTACCTGCTCTCGGACCTGAGCGCTGGGGTCACCGGCACGGTGCACTTCGTCGATGCCGGCTACCATGTCATCGGCCTGCCGCACGACGGCAGCGTGACACCCGGCAACGAGTAGCGGCCGCGAGTATTTTCCCGAACCGTGCTACCATCGGGCCATGCGCCCGATTCTTTCGAGACTTCTCGCTGGCGTTCTAGCCTGCGGTGCGCTGCCCGCAGGCGTCGCGGCCGACCCGCTGACGCCCATAAGTTTTCGGTCGGCACTTGCGGTGGCCAAGGTCTACGCCGCCGACCGCACGCTGGTCTTCTATTGCCTGCGCCAGAGTCCCGAGATGACGCCCTTCACCTATTTGATCGTGCATTCGGAGCTTCAGGACGCGATCGCCAAACTGAAAAGTGCCGGCAGCAGCGCGCAGCAGAATGCCGAACTGGCTCAAGCCGTATTGGCCAACGTGCACTTCCCCAAACCAGGCACCAGCGATCCGGCCCTGGAGGCGGAGTGCAAGGCGCGCAACGTCGAGGAGAGCTTCTACACATTCACGGGCAGCTTCAGCGTGTCGCTTGCTGCGCGTCCGCCCTTCAGGGATCTCACGCGCTGATCAGCCGATCGGCGCACAAACAAAAACGGCGGCCCAAAGGCCGCCGTTTCCGTTTCGTCGAAAGAGCTTACTCGCCCGCTGCGGGAGCTGCCGGAGCCGGAGCCTCTTCGCGCTGCTTGTTCGTGATGTCCTCGCCCGTCTCCTGGTCGACGACCTTCATGCTGAGGCGGACCTTGCCGCGATCGTCGACGCCCAGGACCTTGACCTTGACCTGGTCGCCTTCCTTGATGACGTCGGTGACCTTGGCGACGCGGCGCGGCGCCAGTTCGGAGATGTGGACGAGGCCGTCGCGCGCACCCAGGAAGTTCACGAAGGCGCCGAACTCGACGGTCTTCACGACCTTGCCGTTGTAGATCACGCCCACTTCCGGCTCGGCGACGATGCCCTTGATCCAGTCGATCGCGGCCTGGCCCTGCTTGGCGTCGACTGCGGCGACCTTGATCGTGCCATCGTCCTCGATGTCGATCTTGGTGCCGGTCGTCTCGGTGATCTCGCGGATCACCTTGCCGCCGGTGCCGATCACTTCACGGATCTTGTCCTTCGGAATGGTGAACTGCGTGATACGCGGCGCGTTCTGGCTGACGCTATCGCGGGCGCCGCCCAGACCCTTGGCCATTTCGCCGAGGATGTGGATGCGGCCGTCCTTCGCCTGGCCCAGCGCCACCTTCATGATCTCCTCGGTGATCGAGGTGATCTTGATGTCCATCTGCAGCGAGGTGATGCCCTTCTCGGTGCCGGCCACCTTGAAGTCCATATCGCCGAGGTGATCCTCGTCGCCCAGGATGTCCGTCAGGACGGCGAAGCGGTCGCCTTCCTTGATCAGGCCCATGGCGATGCCGGCCACCGGACGCTCCATCGGAACGCCGGCGTCCATCAGCGACAGCGAGCCGCCGCAGACCGAGGCCATCGACGAAGAGCCGTTGCTCTCGGTGATCTCCGACACGATGCGGATCGTGTACGGGAACTTGTCCTTGCCGGGCAGCATCGGACGGATCGCGCGCCAGGCGAGCTTGCCGTGGCCGATCTCGCGACGACCGGGCGAACCCATGCGGCGCACTTCACCGACCGAGTAGGGCGGGAAGTTGTAGTGCAGCATGAAGTGTTCGCGGTACTCGCCTTCGAGCGCGTCGATGATCTGCTCGTCCTGGCCGGTGCCCAGCGTGGCCACGACCAGAGCCTGCGTCTCGCCGCGGGTGAATAGCGACGAACCGTGAGCGCGCGGCAGCACGCCGACTTCCGCCACGATCGGGCGGACGGTCTTGGTGTCGCGGCCGTCGATGCGCTTGCCGGTGTCGAGGATCGCGGTACGCACCACGTCGGCCTCGAGGTTGCCGAACTGCTCGCCGAAGGCGGCGAGCGCCTCGTCGTTGCCTTCGAACAGCTTCTTGGCCTCGGTCTTCACGGCGCCGATCTTGGCCTGACGAGCCTGCTTCTGGGTCTCGGCGAAGGCCTCGACCAGCTTACCGCGCATGTCGGCCTTCAGCTTCTCGGCCACCGTCTTGGACGCTTCCGACGGATCGGTGAGCGGCAGCGGCTCCTTGGCGCAATGCTCGGCGAGCTGGATGATCGCATCGATCACCGGCTGGAACGAGCGATGGGCCTCCATGACGGCGCCCAGCATGGTTTCCTCGGAAAGCTCCTTGGCTTCCGACTCGACCATCAGCACGCCTTCCTTGGTGCCTGCGACCACGAGGTCGAGCGAGCTCGCCTCGGTCTGCTCCAGGGTCGGGTTCACGATGAACTTGCCGTCGAGATAGCCGACGCGCGCCGCGCCGATCGGACCCATGAAGGGCACGCCCGAGATGGTGAGCGCCGCCGACGTGGCGACCATCGCCAGAATGTCGGGATCGTTCTCCATGTCGTGCGCGAGCGTCGTCACGACGACCAGCGTCTCGTTGCGGTAACTCTCGTGGAACAGCGGACGGATCGGGCGGTCGATCAGGCGCGAGGTCAGGATTTCCTTCTCGCTGGGACGGCCCTCACGCTTGAAGAAGCCGCCGGGGATCTTGCCCGCTGCGAAAGCCTTCTCCTGATAGTTCACGGTCAGCGGGAAGAAGTCGAGGCCGGGCTTCGGCTTCTTCTCGAACACGACGGCGGCCAGCACAGTGGTGCCGCCGTAGGTCGCCATCACGGCACCATCGGCCTGACGCGCGATCTTGCCGGTCTCGAGCACGAGCTTGCGCCCGGCCCAATCGATCTCTTTGCGAAAAACTTCGAACATCTCATTCATCCTTTCCATCACGGCCGTTCGCCCCCGTTTGGCAACGACCGCCCGCCGACGCCCTTGCGCCGACAGGACCGGGACAGACGTTTGCTCTCGCCCCTGCCTTCCCGGTTACTGCGATGTTGCGTCAGCCGGCCGAACTCACGGGGACCGGACGACGCAACGCGAAAAGGCCCCGCCCCATCTTTGAAAGAAGGGAGCGGGGCCTGAGGTTCAACGCCGGAGACCCAGACGCTCGATCAACGTGTCGTAGCGCTTGTTGTCCTTGGCTTTGAGGTAGTCGAGCAGACGCCGGCGCTGGCCGACGAGCTTCAGCAGACCACGACGCGAATGGTGATCCTTCGCATGGCCCTTGAAGTGCTCGGTAAGATTAGAAATGCGCTCGCTAAGGATCGCGACCTGGACTTCCGGCGAACCGGTGTCACCCTCGGCCTGAGCATAATTCTTGATCAGCTCCGCCTTGCGCACGGCTGTAATCGACATCGGTCATCTCCATAAACTTAAAGGTTGAACACGCGCACCGGCTGAAGAGCGACGCCGTCCGAACGGACCAGCGCCACGAGCCTGTCGCCGAGCTCGGCGCGAACCAAAGCGCCGGACGGCGGTGCGTCCCGGGTCAAGAAAACCGGTTGGCCTTGGCGCAACCGATCCGCTTGGGCTTCCGTCACGGCCAGCGCCGGGATGTCGTCCAGCGCGGTTGCAACGGGCGCCAAGGCCCCGAAGAGCGCGGGAATATGCCCGAGGGCCTCCAGTTTGGGAAGCGAAATGGCCGCGGCCTCCGTGAAGGGTCCGGCGACGGTCCGACGCAGCATCGACAGATGTCCGACGGTCCCCAGGGCGACAGCCAGGTCGCGTCCGAGGGACCGGATATAGGTGCCCTTGCCGCAGCCGACCACAAAATCTGCATGGTCCCTGTCCGGTCGGCCGAGGAAGTCCAGACGCTCGATCAGGACGCGACGTGGCTTGAGTTCGACGGCCTCGCCCGCCCGGGCCAGGTCATAGGCCCGCCGGCCGTCGATCTTGAGGGCAGAGTAGATCGGCGGCATCTGCTCGATCTCGCCCAGGAAGGCCGAAAGCGCCGCGCCGATCGCGGCATCCTCCGGCCGGACCTCGCTCGTGGCCGTGACTTCGCCTTCGCGGTCGTCCGTCGAACGCGCTTCGCCGAAGCGGAGCGTGAATCGGTATTCCTTGCGGCCGTCCATCACAAACGGGACGGTCTTGGTCGCCTCGCCGAGTGCGATGGGTAGCACGCCGCTGGCCAGCGGATCGAGCGTTCCGCCGTGCCCTGCCTTCTGGGCACCGAACAGTCGGCGCACGCGACTGACAGCCGGTGTCGAGCCTAAGCCCTCCGGCTTGTCGAGCACCACCCAGCCGTCGACCTTCTCGCCTTTCCTCGTTCGTGACATGACACAGCCTCTACACAGACACTTGGTTGCGCGCCAATCGTTACTTCAGGCAGGCTGCAGACATGACATCCGAACCACAGTCCGACGCGCTGCGACGCCCGGCCCTCTTTGTACTGTTTTTTCTCTCGGGCGCCGCGGCGCTGATCTACCAGACGGCCTGGCATCGGTTACTCGGCCTGTTCGCAGGCGCCGACACGATTGCGGCGGCGCTGATCGTCGGCGCCTTCCTGCTGGGTCTCGGCATCGGCAGCCTGGTCGCCGGCTTCTATGCCGACCGGCTGTCGCGACGCGCCGCCCTGATCGCCTTCGCGATCTGCGAGGTCGGCATCGCGGCGTTCGCGCTGTTTAGCCCCTGGCTCTATTACGATGTCATCTATCGCGAGCTGCTGCCGCTTTCTTCCTCGCGCGCGGTGATCTTCGCCGTGGTCTTCGCCAGCTTGCTGTGGCCGACGTTCCTGATGGGCTGCTCGCTGCCCTTTCTGTCCAAGGCCGTGGTGAGCCAGATCTCGGGTTCGGCGAAGCTGATCGGTTGGCTTTACGGATTGAACACACTGGGCGCCGGCGTCGGCGCCTTCGTCGGCGGCTGGTTCCTGATCGGGACACTGGGCTTCGACAAGGCGGTCTATGTCGGGGCTGCCCTCAACCTGGTGGTCGCAGCGGGCGGCCTCTTGCTGGCGCGCGGCCTCGACCTGACCGTGGCGGCGCCGGGTCCGAAGACCACAACAAGCGCCGCCGCAGGCGACGATGTCGTCTGGCGCTGGGCGCTGCTGGTGTTCATCAGCGGCTTCCTGATCGTGGCCCTGCAGATCGTCTGGTACCGGCTGGTCGGGGTGCTGCTGCAATCCAATGGCTACAGCTTCTCGCTGGTGCTTGCGGTGTTCCTGCTCGGCGATGCCGCCGGGCTGCTGGTCGGCGCCAAGGTCATCGACCGCATCGCCGATCCTCGGCGCTTCTTCTTCCTGATGCAGGGCGTGGCAACGACGCTCGCGCTGTGCGGCGCCTGGTATGTCTATTTCGCGATCGGCGCCGGACTGCTGCCCTCCTCGTTCGTCGACCGCGACCTCATGAGCGGCAAGCCGGCCGATATCGCGGTTATCAGCTTCCTGCTGTTGATCGTCGTGCTGCCAGCCTCCTTCATCATGGGATTCTCTTTCCCGGTGGTGCAGAAGGCCGTGCAGCGCGACATCGACCTGCTGGGCAGCCGGGTCGGCCTGGTGCAATTGGCCAACATCGTCGGCAATAGCGCCGGCAGCCTGGTCGCAGGCCTCCTGCTGCTCGACATGGTCGGCACGGCCGGCACCTTGAAGCTCTTGGTGGGGATCGGGCTCGCCTTCGCCCTCCTCCAGCTCGCCGGGCCTCGGGCGACACGCTGGGCCTATCTGCCGGCAGCGGTGCTGGTGGCCGGCCTGTTGTTCTTTCCGGGCGGCAACGACTTCTGGCGACGCCTGCACGGGCTCAAGGAAGAGAAGGCCATCATCGCGGAGGACAAGACCGGGCTCAGCCTCCTGAAGATGTCCGGCGTGGACAACGGCAGGCTCTACATCCAGGGCCACTCGCAGAGCCAATTGCCGTTCACGACGGTGCATGCGTTTCTCGGCGCCATCGGGCCGCTGACGCACGATCAGCCCAAGCGCGTGCTGGTGATCGGCTCGGGAACTGGCGGCACGCCCTACGCCGCCGGCCTAAACCCCGCGACCGAGAAGGTCCGCGTGATCGAGATCGTGGCGCCGGTCATCGAGACCCTGCACGACTATGTCAACGAGGGTGGACGGTCGGGCATCGATCAGCTGCTTGCGAACAACAAGTTTGAAGTGGTCGTCGCCGACGGCCGTCACGCGCTCGCCCACGACGCGGCGCGCTACGACGTGATCGAAGCCGACGCCATCCTGCCCAAGACGGCCCTGTCGGGACTTCTGAACTCGCAAGAATTCTTTCGTCAGGTGCGCGCCAAGCTGGCGCCAGGAGGCATCTACGTGCAGTGGGCGCCGACCGAACGTTCGATCGCAACCTTCCGTTCGGTCTTTCCTTACGTGACGATGGTGCACCCGGCGATGATCGGCAGCGACCGGCCCATCCCCTACTCGCGCGAGAAGATTCTGGCGCTGCTTGCGCTGCCGGAAGTTGCCGCCCACCTCAAGGCGGCGCGGGTCGATCGAGATGAACTGCAGAAGTGGTTCGAGGACAAGAAGATCGAGCCGCTCAATAACGGTCAGGTCGTGGCAGCAGCCTCACCCAATACCGACTTCTTTCCGCGCGACGAGTACTACCTCAATCGTCCTTGATGTCGCGCGCCACGTCGGGCCGGCGCAGCAGGGCGCCGATCTTGTCTGCTTCGTCGAAGGTGCGGTCGACCTCGAAACGAATCTCCGGCGCGTGACGGAGCCCGGCGCGCTCGCCGACCCGGGCACGGAACCATGGCGCGGCGCGGCGCATGGCCGCCAGCAGCCGCTTCTCGTCCTGGCCACCGAGCGGCATGACGAAGGCGGTGGCATTGCGCAGGTCGGGGCTGATATCGACCGCCGTCACGGTGATCGAAGCGCCACGCAGATCGGGATCGCGCATGTCGCCGCGCTCCAGCAACTCGGCCAGCAGATGGCGCAGCTCCTCGCCGACGCGAAGCTGACGCTGGCCGGGAGCACGATTTTCTTTGTCGGATGAACGACGCCGGGACATGGCGTTTCTCCCTCAATTTTCCTCCCCATTCTGATGGGGAGGTGCCCGCGTCATCGTGGGCGGAGGGGTCATGACCCCTCCGTCAGCGTAAGACGCTGACACCTCCCCTTCGCGGAACCCGCGAAGGGGAGGAGTGCCTTTAGAGCGTCGGCTTCACTTCCTCGACGTCGAAGCATTCGATCACGTCGCCGACCTTGATGTCGTCGTAGTTTTCGAACGCCATGCCGCACTCGAAGCCGTGCTGCACTTCGCGGACTTCTTCCTTGAAGCGGCGCAGCGTCTTGAGCGTGCCCTCGTGGATCACCACGTTATCGCGCAGCAGGCGAACCTTAGCGCCGCGCTTGACCTGGCCTTCCGTGACCATACAGCCAGCGACGTTGCCGACCTTGGTGATGCGGAAGACTTCGCGGATCTGGGCGTTGCCGAGGAAGGTCTCCTTGTAGGTCGGGTCGAGCAGACCGACCATCAGAGCCTGAATGTCCTCGGTAACCTTGTAGATGATGCTGTAGTAGCGGATGTCGATCTTGTCGCGCTTGGCGATCTCACGGGCCTGCGGATTCGCACGCACGTTGAAGCCGATGAGCAACGCACCCGACGCCTTGGCCAACGTGATGTCGGCTTCGCTGATGCCGCCGACGCCGCTGTAGACCACGCGGGTCGCGACCTTTTCGGTCGACAGCCGCGCCAGCGCACCGGCCAGCGCTTCCGCCGAGCCCTGCACGTCTGCCTTGATCAGCACCGGCAGCTCCTTGGCCGTGCCCTCGCGGATGCCCTTGATCATCTCCTCGAGGGTGCCGCGGCCACCCGCAGCGCGGGCAAGCTGGGCCTGGCGGTCACGGCGAGCACGGAAGTCGGCGATCTCTCTCGCGCGCGCTTCGCTGTCCATGACGTGGAACTCATCGCCCGCCTGCGGCGTGCCGTCGAGGCCCAGGATCTCGACCGGGAAGGCCGGACCTGCGTTCTCGATCGCGTTGCCACGATCGTCGACGAGACGACGGACGCGGCCCCACACGGAGCCGGCAACGAGAATGTCGCCGACCTTGAGGGTGCCACGCTGCACCAGCACGGTCGCCACCGAGCCGCGGCCCGGATCGAGCTTGGCTTCGATCACGACACCATCGGCCGGACGATCGGGGTTGGCCTTGAGCTCCAACACTTCCGACTGCAGGAGAATCGCCTCCTCGAGCTTGTCGAGGTTAATCCTCTTGGTCGCCGAGACCTCGATCGACTGGACGTCGCCGCCCAGTTGCTCGACCTGGATCTCGTCCTGCAGCAGCTCGGTGCGGACACGGCTCGGGTCAGCGCCCGGTTTGTCCATCTTGTTGATGGCAACGATGATCGGCACGCCCGCCGCCTTGGCGTGGGCGATCGCTTCCTTGGTTTGCGGCATGACGCCGTCGTCACCGGCGACGACCAGCACGACGATGTCCGTCACCTTGGCGCCACGCGCACGCATGGCAGTGAAGGCTTCGTGGCCCGGCGTATCGAGGAAGGTGATCTTCTGCTGCGACGGCAGAGTCACCTGATAGGCGCCGATATGCTGGGTGATGCCGCCGGCTTCGTGCGCCGCCACATCGGTGGCGCGCAGCGCGTCGAGCAGCGAGGTCTTGCCGTGGTCGACGTGGCCCATGATCGTGACGACCGGGGGACGCGGCAGCATGTGCTCTTCGGCATCGACCAGATCGGTCAGGCCGGTCTCGACGTCACCCTCGGCAACGCGCTTGGAGCGGTGACCCATTTCGGTGACGACCAGCTCGGCGGTGTCTGCGTCGATCGCCTGGTTGATCGTCGCCATCACGCCCATGCGCATCAGCGTCTTGATGACGTCGGCGCCCCGCTCGGTCATGCGGGCCGCGAGTTCCTGGACGGTGATCGTCTCGGGAATCGTGACCTCGCGATAGACCTTCTGCTGCGGCTCGTTGCCGAACTGCTGGCGGCGCTCGCGTTCCAGGCGGCGGCGCTGCTGCGCCACCGACCGGCTGCGGAAATCGTTCTCGCCCTCGACCGCACGGCCGACGTCGACCTTGTCGTTGCGGCGCTTGGGCGCCTCGCGCCGCGCACCCGTCGGCTGCGGCAGGCGCTTGGCAATCGTCGACCGCATCGGCGGC
>CALROF020000137.1:0-16968 GCA_943369775.1 Reyranella massiliensis 521 | reverse complement strand
CGATCGTCTTCCAGGATCGACCGCAGCTGTACGCCGATAGAGGCGGCGACCTCGTGCAAGTCAGGTGTCTGCACTGGCGCCTCGCGACTTGGAGTAGCGCGCCATCTCGGTGCGGCAGAAGCGTTCCACATCGAGCGTCAGCAGCTCGGGGCTGTAGGGCAGATCGTCGAAGGACCGTGACGGCCAGTGTCCATAGACACCCTTGAACAGGCCCGCGGCCCATCGCCTGCCGGCATCAACGTCGCCCCTCTTGCGCTGGGTCGTGAATGCCAGAAACGCCTGATAGGCGACGGCGCGGTCCCTGAGGATCGCATGCCGTTCGTAGTCGAACTTTCGGTTCGAGCCGTTCATGGTAAGGAGTCTCGTAACGCCGCTGACGGCGTTCACTCCTGACGGCCTGCGCGGACGCTCCCGCCCACACGCCAGACAGACCGTGGCGCCGGGCGGCAGGATGGCCTGGCAGCCGAAGCAGACCAGTTCTTTCCGCTCCTTTTCGTTCACCTTGCGGGCTATGCGGTCCTTCTCGGCACGCTCGTCCAGAGCGTCGACACCGTTGGCCCAGAACTCGGCAGTGTCCTGCAGGAATCGGAGACTGTTGCCGGCGTGGTCGATCACCAACGCCTTGTCCTTGCCCGGCGCGGTGCGCATCACGCGACCGATCTGCTGAATATGGGTGGTCAGCGACTTCCGGAGCGGGCGGCACAAGAGGCAGACGCGCACGTCCGGCACATCGAAGCCCTTGGCAAGCGCATCGCAGCTCACGAGGCCGGTGATGGCGCTGTCCGGCTTCCTGAACTCGGCGATCTTGGCGCGCCGGTCGTCCTCGTCGTCGCGATAGCTGATGTTCTGGAAGTTGAGCCCGACTTCGGCGAAGGCCCGGCAAATCTCCTCGCCGTGAGCCACTGTGCTCGAAAAGGCGATGGTCTTGGCGGGACCACCGAAGTGCTCGCCCGTGCGCTTGATGTATTCGGCGACCACGTCGCCGACGATCCTGATGCCCTCGCGCTCCAGGCCGGTGTCGTCCCATTCGCCGGTCGACCTAACGGCGACGCCGCTCACATCCATCTCGACAGCGGCATAGATGATCGGCCGCGTCAGCATACCCGAGCCGGTCAGGCCGTCGGTCGTGGCGACGTTGACGATCGCCTGATAGTGTCGTCCCAACCCCCGCGTGAATGGGGTGGCCGTGAGGCCGATCACCGCCACGTTATCCGGCAGGGCCGCCAGCCACTCGGTCGTGCTCTTGTAGAGCGTATGCGCCTCGTCGATCAGGACGAAACGAAGGTCCCTCAGATGGTGCTCGACGTAGCCGCCACGCCCCACGCGTCGAGCGAGGGTCTGCGCCGATACGAGCTGTACCAGGGCGTTCGGCCGGCAACGCCAATGGGTCGCCTGCATGACACCGTGATCCAACCCGTATTCGTCCATGGCGCTGGACGTCTGGTCGATCAGAGCGTTGCGATCCGTGATGAATGCCGACCGCGACCCGGCCAGCATGGCGGCCTGCATCAGCCCCAGGCCGATGATCGTCTTCCCGGCGCCGGTTGGGGCACACAGGATCTGCCGCCGGTTGCCCTTGCGGATGTTCTCACGGGCACTCGCCAGTGCAGCCGATTGATAGTCGCGAAGTAAGAGCTCGCGGGCCGGTAGCTGGAACATGTCAGGCATCGGCCCTGCCCTTCCAACCGGCAGCTCGCGCCCGCTTCTCCCACATGGTGACGCGGTACGTCAGAGAGGAGTTCTCCTGCGTCAGCGCCGCGACCCGCCGGTCGAGCCGGGTGATCTGCTGCTTCAGGTTCTTGTTCTCGGCCTCCAGTTCGGCGGCGCCGCCCAAAGCAAGGCGCTCGTCCCGCTCTATCTCAATGTCGCGCGCGGCAGCGTCGGCCTCGGCCTGAAAATCGGCATCGAGGACGACCCGTGTGCTGTCGCGGCGTCGCTTCCTGGACAGCAGTTGCTCGAACCGCTCCTCCGGCACCGCGGCGTAAGTCCGCGCCCTATGCGCCAGGTTCTTGTCGATGCCCGCCTCGGCCAGCGTCGGCGGGGCGTCCTGAGTGCGGGTTGAAATATAACCCGCACTCGTGCCGATGCCCCTAGCGCCGGCCGCCTTGCCGGTGGTCTCAGCCTGAGCGGCCAACAGCTCACCCAAGCGCCGCTCGGCACGAATGCGGATCTCCGCGGCGTCGACTTCCATCTGCCGGTTCTTGGCCTGCTTGGCGTAAGCCCTGACGGCATCGGCCTGGGCTCGGACGTCCAAGACGTCATCAACCGCCTTTGCTTCAGCGAGCGCCTTACAAGCGGCGTCATAGCGAGCAAGCGGCGGCGCGGGCTGTTGAGGCTGGAGGGCTGCCATCAATAATCCTGGAGACGGTGGCTACCGGTAGGCAGCCGTGCTCACGGCTGGCCGTCCTGATTCGCCAGCAGCCGCTCCACGATCCGGCGGGCAACGGCACCGAGTGGTTGCCATTGCCCAGACCGCTCGGAACTCACGATCTTTCGCTTCTTTGCTGGAAAGGTCGGCACAGCTTCAATGCGCTTGCCGGGCTCGCCATGTTCGCTGGGATCGAAATGCTGCATCGTCAGTCCTTTCGCCGGATTCCGGCACCACAGAAACGTCAGTGCTTGCCGACACCAGCCAGCCGGTTCCGGGCTGCCTTCCAAAGCGCCAACACCAAATCCAGGCGCTGTGTCGCGAGATAAAGCGTCACCACGCCGAGCTTGGCGTAGACGTGGAACAGGTCTTTGCCGACGCCGAATCCGCAGAGAGAGAATTCGATACCGGCGGCACCGGTGCGGATGACGCGCCAGTCGGTCACGCGTCTCGCCCTTCTAGGATCGCAAGAGCACGCCGCATGCGCTCCCGCTCCTCGTCCGATGCTTCCCGGCGATTCCCTAGTTCGAGCACTACCGCCCAAACCTCATCGCTCTCCGCGATGAGCTTCAGTAGATGCTCGCCACTTGGGCCGTTCTCTCCGCGCAGCCACTTCCTGACTGTTCCAACGCCCGCGCCAATACGTCCGGCAATCTCCTTTGCGGACGATCGGTGATCGCCCCACTTCATGCGGAGAGCGTCGGCGATCTTCTCGGCATACGCGTTCGTGCTTACGACCATGGTTGTCATGCGCTGGTCCGAAAATGGGCGCTTGGTTGACCATATTTTTCGGTCTCTCGACGGCTCGGACATGGGCCACTCCTGCATGCGACGGTCTGTGCATGCAGAGCACTCACCCGAGGAGAGACACCGAAGGCTTCGAACAGATCGGCTCGATCGTGCGTCGTGTGGTTGCGGACATGATCGAACAGCGAAGGGCGGCAGCGGCCGTTGGGGTTGAGGCCGCTGCCTTTGATCGGACTGTGGAGGGAGGGGCGTCCGATCAAGAAATCATCGGGTTCACGAATGGTCAGGCTCCCTCGCCACTGAGGCCATCGTGAAAGCTGGCGGTCGGTCGGAGGGCCGGCCGCCAGTTCCATCATTGGGGAGGAGAAGCCGTGCCGAAGCGAAAGAAGGCCACTGACGGGGATCGGGTCGCCATCGACTCCGCAGTGGGCATCTGCGGATGGCTCCTCATCATCGAGGCCCTGCTTGTCATGGAGCGCCGAGGTATCCTGAAGAGCAAGGACACCAAGCGCATCGTCATGGGCGCCCTGAGTTCCCTCGAGTTGCTGGCGGCAGGCACCTTCCCTCACCCGGCTTTCGAAATCGCCCGGGAAATCCTGGCCGGGCAAATCGAAGGATGGGAAGGCCTCGACCTCAAAGGCCGGGACGGATAACGCCTCCATCAGGCGGCCTGCTGCGTGGCTGCCTTGTCGGCCTTCGCCTTCGTATGTGCCTCAGCGAGCGTTTGGTAGGTGATTCCCTCAACGCCAGCTCCGGCGGCCATGGCGATGAGTTCCGGCCACACATCGATCGGGATCGATTCGCGCGCATGCCATGACGACACGGTCGTGTATTTGCGATTAGTTTCCGCGGCGACGGCGCCCGCGCCACCGAGAGAGTCGATCGCACTGGAGGGGGTCGTAATCATGGTCATCGAGACTACGCATCTTGCGTAGCATTGGCAACGCCAAATGCGTAACGCAATCTGCGAAGCTACGGGGATGGATCTCGACACCCCTGGCAAACGACTGAGATGGGCTCGCAAGGAGAAGACCAGCTACTCCACCGCCACAGAAGCAGCGAAGGCTTACGGTTGGCCGGTGCCGACCTATCTCGGGCACGAGAACGGTGATCGCGTTCCAAGTCGGAAAGCCGCCATCAAGTACGCTGCGGCCTACAAGGTTCCGTGGGCGTGGCTTCTCGAGGGAGGTCCACTACCCAGCACGCGGCCGCAGAAGTCTGGCCCAATCCTGACTAGGGGCGAGGTTGCGGCCGGTCAGTGGCTAGACGTCGACGTCGAGATTGATCCCCGCGATTTTGAGCAATTTCCAATCGCTGCGGATCCGGCATACCCTTACGACGCGCAGTACGGTTTGATCGTTCGCGGGAACTCCATGAACCGCGTTTTCACCAGTGGCGAAGTGCTCCACTGCCTGGACGTCTGGAAGGCGCCCATAAAGCCGGAAGAGGACGACATAGTCATTGTTGAGCGGATCAGGGCCCAGGCCAGCCAGCGGGAGGTCACGGCCAAGCGCATCACGAAGCGAGGCAGGCTTATCGTACTCTCGCCGGATTCGACCGAGGCCAAGTGGAAGCCGATCGAGTTCAACCCGAAGGAAGGACACGACGGGGATGAAGAGGTTCGGGTGGTGGCCGTAGTGCTGGCAACCTACCGGCCGATCAGGAAGCGGAAACAAGATTGAAGCCGATGAACCTCCGGCGATTCCTTCGGGGCAGCAGCCAGCCAACTAGCCGGGACGCCCTGCGCCAGTACGTGGCGTGCTGGCCATGCACAAGGGATAGCAGTTACCGATGGTAACTGGAGCGCGGCGGCAGATTTTCCTTCGCAACTGCGCCCGCGGGTGGTGACTTATATGGCAACAATCGCCATGTTAGAGGCCGCGGGCCATTTGCTAGAATTCGAGCCGGACCTTGAGGAAGGCGAGTTTCCAAGCAGGTGGGTTCACCAGGCACCGTGCTTCCCTGCATGGTTCGAATCGCTGAAAAATGAGACACCCGATGCGCCGAGAAACCTTTCGCCTTACGAACAAGTCGAACAAGCGCTCTATGACTACTGTATGGGGAAGCCACTTATCTACGACCGCGACCGGCGTCGTCTCGACCCTCAACTCTTTGGCGTATGGGAGTTCAAGACAGCAGACGTGCGAGTTTTCGGATGGTTGCCGCAAAAGCGGCATTTCATTGCTCACCACGTTGCCATGAGGCGCGACCTAAAACCCGCCAGCAAGTACGACCAACACCGGAATGACGTAGTCGCATTTCGAGATGCTCTCGACCTAGATCACCCGAAATTCCTGACTGGACTGGTGCCACGTGACATTTGCTAAGCCCCGCCTCGACAAGCGTCGAAAGACCTACGTTCGCACGATCGGCAAGCTCTACCACGTCCTCAATGAGGCGTTGAACGAGGAGAAGGCGGAGCGCGGCCTAAACATGACCGAGATTGGGAGGTCTCTCGATATCGGGCGAAGCGCAGTCAGCAAAAAATTCGACGGCCGTCACAACCTCACTATCGAGACTGTCACTGACCTTGCCTTTGCAATGGGTCGCGACGTTGAAATCTCATTGCCGAAAAAGAAAACACCGCGCGCGGGGTCCAATCAACAGTCCAAACCGTCTCCCGAGACGCTGCGCCACCTCGACAGCTATTTTGAAGTGAAGGGCAATTCCAATGAAGGTTCAGGAAATCTTGACCGGCCGATCGGCTCGGATCCTTCGCTTAGCGCATCCCAAAGGGGGGCGGCAGATTCTGCCGATGATCGAAAAGACCGCGCAGAGATACCATTTTACGACCTCTCCCAGCGACCTTCAGAAAGTTCTGGCAGATCAGTCCCTCGTCTTCGAGAACGGCGTTTTTGACGACTATATGGTTAAGCGAGTGGTCGTCAGCGACGGTGTGCTGATTTGCGATGTTCACGCGACGACTACCATCGCCGATGAACTCGCCCAGGACTTCTACAGTTGGATCATTGATGAATGGGGCTATCGTCAGAAAGACGATGGCTACTGGGCGCAGGCGTATGCGAGCGAGATAGAATTTACTTTGGACCCGCAAACCACTCCCAAGCTCCGAGCATGGATGACCCTTGCGGACAAGATAACAAAATTAGTGGGGGACTACGGGAACGAAGCAGCGCCTTACTCGCTCGAGAGAATATCTTTGGCCGCCAACCCTTCGTCTATCGGTGTGCGAACAATCCCGTTCGCGATCGAGCACAGGAACAACACTCCAGCTCATCTTGGTATCTGGTACTCTGCTGCCCCACTCAAGACAGATGATCATTTAGCTGTGCTGAGAGAGATCACATCTTCCTAGAGCGGCCGAGTTTTGGTGCCGGGTAACCTCCATCATCCGAGGCTTACGACGGAGGCAACAAGCGCTGCATGTCGTTACACACGCGAGAGTTTGTGCACTCTCTGCTTCGCTCGATTTCTACCGCATTGTGGCAGGCACTCGCGTCGTTAATTCCGGCAGACATCGACATCGCTATGCCCGCCTTGGATTCGACTTCGACACCATTACGCTCAGCTATCGCGCCGACCATCAGCAAGGCAGCACGCAGTCTCGCTGCTCTGGCCCTTGCCTCCAAAACATGTGCCGGCAGCTCACTCTTTCGCTTCGCGCACGCTTCGTTGCTCTCATGCGATTGGCAGGGAATCTCGGCAGCAAGCTGGAAGTCCTGGGTCCGTTGCAGATAGACGCCCAGGCAATAAGCGCGCTCGAAATCGCTAGGAACACCGGGCGCAAAGCGCTGCCCAGACGCCGACGAAACTGGCAATAGGAGTATTGCTCCAACAATCCACCACCATCGCATGCGCAACGGTACCGAAATTAGCTACGCATTTTGCGTTGACATGACCTACGCATTTTGCGTAATTTCGTTCCACCGAACAAGAGCCACCGATGGCCGACACGCTTACTGCTCCGGCCAGTGTCGCCTTCGCGCTGGCGTCGCCGAACGCCACCGCTGCCGCCTAGCCAGTTTTTCAACAGAGGGAGCCAGTCAAATGCCAGACACATTCACACCCGATCAGTTCAGCCAGACACAGCCGATCACCACCGCCGGCAGCACGCCGTGTGCCGCCACTTCACCGGGAGACCCGATCAAGCCGCTCTGGGAAGCTCTGAACAGGGCATCTGAGGCCCTGAACGCAGCGGATCGAGATCCCTCCGAGGAGATCGAGGATGCCTACTATGAGGCCAGCGATCGCTTCGTGGACGCTCATACCACCTCGACTGAGGGCATCTTGCGCAAGCTCGAACACCTCGCTGCAGTCGAGAATATGGAGAAGCTGTCGAAGGAAGAGCCTCAGCTGATCAACTGCCGCATCGTCCTCGGCTTGATCAAGGACTTGCGAGAAGCAGCCAGTCGGCCATCCGACCTTCCCAGCGAACTCACTCACAGCATTCCGAATAGGCTGCAGACCAGCCTTAGCGGCGCAGCGTCCGAGATCGAGTACTTGGCCGGAACTATCACCACGGGCCTCAAGCTGGCAGGTACGACTCTTGAGCTCCTTTGCGGCGAGGCCAATCCTCCGGCCGAGAAAGATCGCAACCCAAGCGTCTTGCCCCTGATCAACCAGCTGCAATTCGTCCTCGACTCGATCGAGGCGAGAGCCGGTCAGATCATCGCGGAGAGCGACAAGGTCTACAAGGCTTCGTTCAAGCTCAGAACTGCCGATCGCTCCGCTCTGGTTTCGTAGGAGTATCACCCATGCCCGACACACTCTACAGCGGCGACCTCGCCGGCTTACCGGCTCACAGCCAGTCTTGCGCTGACGAAGTCCCCTCCCCTTCCAAGTACTTCGATGGGCACGTAACCGTCCCCGTCGATAGCGAGCCTCACATCCACGCCCAGAAGCTTCACGCATTGCTCGCTGGACTGGATGCGGTTCACGAATCCGATGAGGAGTTCGGCAAGAAGGAGAAGTCCGAAATCATCTGCTGGCTCCTCTACATGGCGACCAACGAATCAGCTGCGATGATGCAGAGCTTCGCCAATGGTTTTGCTCGCAGAGCGGCGGAGCGCTGATCAGAGCAACCCCAACCCCATTGGAGAGTCACATGCCCGATACACTGATCTCAAGCGACGTTCTGGCCAATCGTGTACCAGCCGCTACCTGCGGTGACGGTCAAACCGTCCAAGAGCTGTGGGACGCCTATCGCAAGGCCTGGAGGAAGTTCAGCAAGGCGATGGATGGCGTGGATGCCGCTATGCTGCGCGCTCTGCCTCATCTTCCCCCTCGGCCGGCATCACTGAGCCGTGAGCTGGAACTTGTCGAAGGCGGGACGAAAACCTTCAACCTCGACGAGACGCTGATTGGCGAGCTGAAGGACGAGGGGGTGCTGACCCTCGATGAGGCCAATGCGCTTCGCTCAGAACTTCACAACTGGAATGCTGCCTGCGAGACGGTGGCGAATGAACATGGACGCCGCGAAGCGAAAGCAGCGTACGAGGTAGCGGAGCAAGCCTTCCGCGAAGTCGAGACAGCCCTCACGGCGGCTCCAATCAGGAGCCGCGCAGACGTCATTCCGAAGCTGCTCTCCATCATCGAGCGGGAAGATCTGAGCGATGACGACGCCGACACTCTGCGCGCTGCCATTCGCTATCTGCGCAAGAAGGACTAGCGATCCGGGCGCTCGGGCAACCGGGCGCCCTCTCCCACCATGACCCACGACGCCATCCCCTTCCCCGAGCCGCCGCCATCCGATCGTCTGACCGACGTCGGGGCGCGTCGGCGCGTGGGATGGACTGCGTCAGACCTTCAGCGACTGTTCGAAGGCTGCCCGAAGCTCGGCAAGCGAATGATGTTTGCCCTTCAGCGACTTCTTTCTTTGCCACGCGGGCCTGAGGGCTCGCTGCAGATCACGCCGACTCAGTTCGTAAGCGCCTGCATCGAACGCCTTGATGGCCTTCATCAGATGGACGCTCTGCCAGAGGTCCGGTTCGCGACCTGCAGCACCAAGCAGGCCAAGGCACTCAACAATGAGGCCCCTAACCTCGCACCGCTGCGTAGCCACATGAGCTGGGTCCATAAACCTGACACCCCTCTTAGGGGGCTTCTATCCACCGACATGCTCTTGTTCGTCATCGGACCAAAGTCGGGCGATGTGTTCGCTGGCAGGAGCTCGTCTAATTCGCAGTCGCAACTACCGCAGCGCTTTTATCGCGCCAGCTGCGCAAATACAGCATGCTTGGACTTCATTGCTCGGCCCTATGATCCGTCTACGCGCTGCGGCTTTGTCCGCTCCGGCACCCCCACCCCAGACCGCCGGACGCCAATTCCCACACCCACCACTCAACGATCTGGCGGGCGCGTACCTTTGGTGCAACGTGCCGGTAGTGCGCTACGAGCGCGTCGCGAGGTGACCCGGAGGTGGGGCCGGCGGTGGCTTTGGCGGCTCAGGGGCCGCATCGCTCCAGACTTGGCCCGTTATCCGAGTTGTCATATCCCGATCGGCGAGCTCGGCCAGCATTGCACGCAGCTTCTCGCGGCACAGCAGAGGACGGCTGGGCGGTCTGCTCCTGACTTCCCTCGGAATCGTTTCGCATCTCATCAGGGAGATGTGATTGACCGCAGCGTCGTGGTCGCCCCGGCGGATCGCCTCTATGGCGCAAACGACGTGCATCTCGTCGAAGTCGCAAGGCTCGCTCTCCAGGCGGGCGATCTCGGCCTCGACGGCGGCTATGGCGAATTCTCTCGTGGTAACAAAAGGCATGCTCCTTCCCCGTTTGCTACGAGCAAGGGCTGTCGGTGCGAAACGGTCGCGAGACCCCGCGCCCTAGCTCCATCCGAATTGCTCTATGGGCTCGGCGCTATGGCATTTCAAGAGCCTCAGAGCGCGCCCTTAAAGAGGGCGCGCTCCGCCCCCAATCTGTCCAGGCTCGCCAGCCGCGCCCGCAGGTGGCGTGCCTCGTGGGCCCGATTGGAGGGTCGCTGTAATGGCGGCCCGTGAGATCATCTCGTTGAATGACTGTGGACTACTCACCCGCCGGAACGCCATGCGCTGGTGTGGGCAGATCGGCGACGAGAGGTTCGACCGCGAGGTGACGCCTTTCTGCGCGCCTCGCTACATCGGTCAGGAGCGCTTCTACGACCTGGACGACCTCAGGGCCTGGAAGCGGGGCCTTCCCGTTGACCGCCTCGGCCGCCCCACGCAGGCTCCAGTGGAAGACGATTGGGATCGGCTACGGAATGACCTTCATAAAAATAAGCGGCATCAAGCTCGTCCGCGCTAACGGGGCGATCTATCGCTACCACCGCGCCACCGGCAAGCGGATCAAGGCCGATCCCGAGACCCAGCAGGAAGCGTTCCTGCTGGAGGTCAAAGGACTCGAAGCCGAGATCGCAGCGCGCTCCCTGCCGCCCGACCCCAAACCCGGCAGCCTTGGCGGCCTGTTCACCCTCTACAAGATGTCGCCCGAGTACCTGCAGCTCGAAGAGCCGACCAAGAAGAGCTATCTGCGCGCCATGGACGCGCTGCGCACCTTCGATGCGAAGCCGCTCCCGAACATCGACCAGCCCTGGGTACTGAAGACACGCGACGCGGTGTTCGATGCACGCGGGCGCTGGCTCGCCAACATGGTCGTGGCCGTGCTGTCAGTCGTGCTGGGCTGGGGCATGCCGCGCGGGATCACGACTGTGAACGCGGCCAAGGGCATCCCAAAGATTCGCCGGCCGAAGAACAAGGGCGTTGCCAACAAGTCGTGGCGGCCCGCCGAGGTCGAAGCCTTCATGAAGGAGACCCGTTCGCTGAAGTTCGGCGGCAGCGGTCTCCGCAAGGCCGTAGCCCTCGCCTACTACGGCGGATTGCGAAAGGCCGACGTGGTCCGGGTGCCCAAGGTGGCGCGCCGGGACGGCACGATCGACATGGACATGATCAACAAGAACGGCTCGGAGCTGAGCATCTTCGAGGCCAAGCGCCTCACGGCGATCCTGAACGAGCCCGATGAGTTTCAGATGGGACGAGCGGCCAAGCGCGACAACCGAAAGCCGGACGGCACGCTCGTGCTCAATCGCATCGGCAAGAAGTACACGGAAGACGGTCTCGATTCGTCATTTGACCGGGTCAAGCGCGCGCTGGTGAAGGAAGGAAAGATCCGGCCCGGACTGACCTTCCATGGTCTGCGCAAGAGTCTCGGCAGGAAGGCTGCGGATATGGGTTTCAGCGAGAACGATATCGCTGGTGCACTCGGCCATACCAACCCGGCGAGTGCGCGGCCCTACACGATTGAAGCTGCTCGACGTAAAGGCGCGGCACGCGTGTTCAAGGCACTGAGCAAGCGCCAGTGAACAGGAACAGAACGAGATTTTGGAAAAAACCTGCGATCAATCTTGGAAAAAAAGCGATTTGGCGGTCCAAGAAATCGCTGGCGATAGTGGCCTAGAACGTTCGCCCGCTTGAACTTAAGCGAATGGTGCCCAGGGGCGGAATCGAACCACCGACACTGCGATTTTCAGTCGCATGCTCTACCAACTGAGCTACCTGGGCGCGCCATTTCGCTGGCGGCGGGCTTATAGGACGCGCTAGCCCCGCTGTCCAGACGGTCGACCGAGACCCTCGTCCGACGTTCCGCGGCCCGGCTCGTCTTCGCCAGGCCCCTCCTCTGTCTCGACGCGATAGCCTTCTTTGAACCAGCGGCCGAGATCGATATCGGCGCAGCGCTTCGTGCAGAACGGCTGGTACTTTTCATCTGCAGGCTTCGAGCAGATGGGGCATTTGGCGGCGATGCGTACCGCACGTAGCGGCGGGGCCGAACGATCAGTCATCACTCTTCTCCAGCGCCTCGAGCTGAGCCGCCAGCGTCGGACCACGCCGCGCGCGGGTCAACTCGAAGTGGCCGAGACGGGTGAAGCCGTAGATCTGGGTCGGCACGGGATCTTCGGCCAGGACTTCCGCCAAGCTCGCCTGCACCTTGTCGCGATCGTAGGCGCTGCGCATGTTGACGAAGTCGATCACCACCGCACCTGCGATGTTCCGCAGGCGGAGCTGCTGGGCAATCGTAGGAGCGGCTTCGAGGTTGATTTCGACCGGCCGACGCGGCGCGCGGCCCTGCCGGCCGGCGGCGGCGGCGCTGTCGACGTCGATGGCGCACAGCGTCTCGCCCGGCTCGAACAGCACCTCGACACCGCTCTCCAGCACAATGCGACCGGCCAGCGCCGTATCGATCTGGCCGGCGACATCGTCGATCTCGAAGGCGGGCATCGAACCGTTGTGCCAGCGGACGCGGATCTTCTCGCCCAGCCGATCCATTTCGTCCTGCAGGCTGCGGGCCATGGCGCGGTCGTCGAGGATCACTTCCTCGAGCGTGGAGCCGTGGTCGCGCAGAAGGCGGCTGATGGGATCGCGTTCCTCCGGCATACGGGCGGAAAAGTCGGCTGGCGGCTCGAGATCCAAGGCCAGGCGGCGAATCTTTTCCCAGCGTTCGGTGAGCTGCGTCGCATCGGCCTTCAGCACATCGGGAGCCGCGCCGGCAGCAGCGGTGCGCAGCACGATGCCACCGTCCAGCAGGTCTTCGACATGCCCACGCAGCCGGTCGCGCTCGGACTCGCCCTCGATGCGCCGCGAGAAATTCACGCCCGCACCGACGGGGTGATAGACGAGATAGCGGCCGGTCACGGCGATGTTCATCGAGAGTCGCGGGCCCTTGTCGCCCTCGCCATCGTTGCGCACCTGCACCAGCACCGGGGCGCCGGGCGGCGGCCAGCCATCGATACCAGCGCGATCCTCGGCCCGCAGGAAGCCGGAACGGCCGATGCCGATATCGACGAAGGCGGCATCGAGTTCAGGCATCACCCGCTCAAGCCGGCCAAGGAAGATGCTTTCAACGCGCGTGGGCTTATCGCGGCGGACAATCTGCAGTTCGGCCAGCCGGCCATTGGCGACCAGTGCCATCAGGTAGGCCTTGGGCAGAACATGACAGATCAGGCGGTCGACAGGGCTCATGATGCGGCTGCTTTCAGGAGCTGTTCCGTCTCGAACAACGGCAGGCCGACCACGTTGCTGTAGGAGCCTGAAAGAAAGGCCACGAACGCGGCTGCGCGGCCCTGGATGGCATAGCCACCGGCCTTGCCCTGCCATTCGCCGCCTTCGAGATAGGCGTCGATCTCGGCTGTCTCCAGCCGCTTGAAGCGTACGATGGTCTCGACCAGCCGCGATCTCACTCGGCCATCGGGGCTGGCCACGGCAAGTCCGCCCAGCACGCGATGGCGACGGCCCGAGAGCAGGTCAAGGCAGGCCCGAGCCTCGTCGACCGTCTCGGCCTTGGGAAGGATGCGCCGGCCCAAAACGACCACGCTGTCTGCCGCCAAGACGATCGCATCGCGATGTCGTGGCACGACGGCGGCGAGCTTAGCCGCCGCCATGCGCAGCGCATAGGCGCGCGGCAGTTCGCGGGCCAGCGGGCTCTCGTCGATGTCGGCGGGATCAATCTCGGCAGGCTCTCGTCCGACCTGTCGCAGCAGGTCGAGCCGGCGCGGCGAGGCGGAGGCGAGGACGAGCGGAGGAAGCGGCGAAGCGCGCAACGCCTATTTGAAGCGGAAAGTGATGCGGCCCTTGGTCAGGTCATAGGGCGTCATCTCGACAGTGACACGGTCGCCTGCCAGCACGCGGATGCGGTTCTTGCGCATCTTGCCCGACGTGTGGGCCAGGATCGTATGGTCGTTGTCGAGCTTTACCCGAAACATGGCATTGGGCAGCAACTCGGCCACGACACCCGTGAATTCGATCAGATCTTCTTTGGCCATCCGGCCTCCGGCGGGGGTGAATATGGAGAAAGCGGCCGGAAAATGGGCTCCGGGCGTCTTTAAGTCAACTACAGCGGGGTGGACAGACAGGTCTCTTCACCAACCCATTCACAGTCTTCTCACGGGCCCTGCCCTCCCCTATACAAGTTGCCGCTGCGAATGCCCGGGGAAGGAAGGACCAGCAAGAATGAAGAGCTCGCGTAAGTACGGCCTGCTGGCCGCTTTGCTTCTGGTACCGGCAATGGCGTGGGCTCAAGCCCCGACAACGCCGGCCAAACCGGCACCCAATGCCATCACGCATCCTGCACAGAAGAAGATCGGCACGCCCTCGGCGCGGCAATATTCCTCGGCGCTGATCGTGATCAATTCACGTGGTGCCAAGCTCGACGGGCAGAAGCTGGTCCTCGACGGGGTCCAGCCGACCGCCACGCTGTTCACCAGCCGCCCCGTCCGCTCGGTCGGCCACATGGTGACCCCGGATATGGCCGACATCTGGCGTACCGGCAGCTTCGCCAAGGATCCGCCGAACGCGACGGTCTCGGTGTTCAGCAAGGACGGCTCGTCCGTCTCCGATCTGGTCGTCACCCTCAACACCGCCAAGCTCGACGGCGACAAGCTCACCTTCGACGTCCAGGTCCTGGAAGGCAGCCTCGGCACTGCCGACGGCCCGGCCTCGGTGTTCATCGACACGATCTGGTTCGGCATCGGCTCGCATGGTGCGCAGTACTACGGCCAGACGCAGACCACTGGCGAAATCTCGCCGGCGATCGGCAGCCCGACCGACACCAGCACGCTTTCGGGCTGGCCCAACGCCTCGCCCAACAGCCCGGTCTACCAATCGGGACCGCCCGCTTCCAACAATCCGGGCGCACCGCCGCCGCCGGACATCGATCCGCGCTATCAGCAGCGCTACAACGCACCGAGCTGCGGCGCGCCTCCGCTGCTGCCCTGCTACTGAGACGAAAGGAGACGATCATGAATTCCCTTCGCCTCACGGCTGCTCTTTTCACCGCGATCCTGCTGGCCGGCACTTCGGTATCGTCGTTTGCCCAGACGCCGCCTATCGCACCACCGACCACGCAGGGCAAGGGCAAGACGGTCGGCAAGGCCGACAAGCCGCATCTCATTCCTTCGATGATCGTACTCAATGCCCGTGGCGCCAAGCTGCAGGGCAAGCAGCTGATCCTCGACGGCATCTCGCCCAACGCCATCGTCTTCGCCGACCGGCCCGTGCGGGCGGCAGGCCATGCGCTCACCGCTCATGTGATCGAGGAGTGGAGCAACAACGCACCGGACAGCTTCGCCAAGGATCCGCCGAACGCGACCGTGTCGGTGCTGAACAAGGCGAAGGCCAGCGTCGTCGATGCCGTGCTCACTCTGCGCGCGCCGAAACTCGAAGGCGACAAGCTCACCTTCGATGTCGACGTGCTCGAAGGCGATCTTGCCGGCGCCGACGGTGCTGTCTCCGTATTCATGGACATCATCAATCTGCCGTCGCCGCGTCGCACCTCGCATCGCAGCGCCTGGTACGCCGGCGCGAACTGACGCTTCGGCGCTGACAAAGTCCTTACAGGAGCCTGCGCAATGGCGCAGGCTCACTTGCATTGGCGGAAACACGCCAGCCGTATTTCGCGCACAATTCGGACCGGAAATCTCCTCGCGCGAGAGCGCAGCGATATTGCTGCCGCTCGCTTCGAGGAGAAGCAATCATGAACTGCAGAATACTTGCAATCACGCTGGTCGGCGCCACGATCCTGTCGGCCGGCACGACCATGGCGCAGCAACGTGAACTGGACGGAACGGCGCCGCTGCCCGACAAGGTGGGCTCTTCCGACAGGCCATTGCCTACGGCGATTGGCCCGAATTGGACCCCTACCGCTGAAGAAGCGATCGTCCGGCAGCAAATCCACGACGCCGGCTATGGTGGCGTTGCGATGCTGCAGCGCAGCCCCGATGGAATCTGGCACGCTCAAGCCTTGAAGAACCAGACCTACTACGAGATCACGCTCGATCAGACTGGCCACGTGACGCAGCGATAGACCTGATTGTCAGACTGTCGGTGCGATAGGAGCGCCGAAGCGGACCTTCAGCCGGCCGAAGACTTGATCGCGGGTGCGGCGGTAAGCGTCGAGCCGCACCTCGCGACTGCCTTCCACGGCACTGGGATCGGGCATCGGCCAGTACTCGACCTCGGTCGCCGTACCGCGCGTGAACTCCAGCGCCTGATGATGCGCTTCCGGCGACAGGGTGATGATCAGTTCGAAAGACGCCGGATCTATATCGTCGAAGGTCTTGGCGTGGTGGCGGTGCACGTCGATGCCCATTTCGTCGAGCACCGAAACTGCGAAGCCGTCGACATCGCTCGCTCGCACGCCGACTGAATCGACGTAGATCGTCCGGCCATAGAGCCTCTTGGCCAGAGCCTCGGCCATGGGCGATCGCACGGAATTTTCGCTACAGGCGAAGAGCAGGCTGGAGGGCAGTCCGTTCATCGCCATGCGGCGTTCACGACTTGATGTGCAGAGCGCAGATCAGCGTGAACAGCCGACGGGCCGTGTCGTGATCGACTTCGATCTTGCCCGCGAGCCGCTCGCGCAGCAGCTCGGATCCTTCGTTGTGCAGGCCGCGCCGGCCCATATCGAGCGCCTCGATCTGCGAGGGGCCGAGTTTCTTGATGGCAGCGTAGTAGCTTTCGCAGATCAGGAAATAATCCTTTACGACCTTACGGAAGGGCGTCAGCGACAGGATGATGTCGCGTAGCTTCTCGTCCTCGCCATTGCGCACATCGAAGACAAGCCGCTGCTCGAAGATCCCGATACGCAGCCGGTACGGCCCCTGCTCCCCGCTGACCAGGTGAAAATCGTTCTCCTCCAGGAGGTCGAACAGCGCGACGGCGCGCTCGTGCTCGACCTCGGGGGAACGGCGAGCAACGGACTCCTCGTCCAGGACAATGTCGACGATGCGGTGCGCCTTCGTCATCGGACAGCCTAGCGACGATTGAGGCGAATGGAGACGGAACGGCCGTGCGCGCCCAGCCCTTCGGCTTCAGCCAACGCCAGCGCCGACGGCCCCAGGGCAGCCAGCGACTCCGGCGTGCAAGCCAC
>CALROF020000136.1:0-17021 GCA_943369775.1 Reyranella massiliensis 521 | reverse complement strand
TGAGCTCGGGCCGCTCGCTCTTGGAGAGCTCGGCACCGACATACGACGACAGACCCTTGGCACCCTCGCCGCCGATCTTCTCGATCGCCGCCGAACCGCCCGTTGTGGCACCTGCCTTGAAGTTGGTCGGACGGATGGTCACGACCTTGATCTTGTCGGCGGTCTGCACGGTCGCCATGGCGTTACCGGCGTAGATCGGGCGCACGAAGGTGTCGGGCGAGACGACCTGGATCGCCTCGGAGACCTGCGCAACGTCGAGAAGTGCTGCAACGCGCGGCGCGATGTTCTTGCCGACCGAGTCGGCCGCCATCACGACGTGGCTGTAGTTCGGCGCGAGCTTGACGACGAGCGGCGCGATGTCCTCGGCCAGCCAGTTGGCGTAGGCGGCATCGTCCGCCTGCAGCACCTTGGCAACGCCCTGGATCGCGGCGGCCGACTTGGCGGCTTCGTCGCAATTGGAGCCAGCCACCAGCACGGTGACATCGGAGCCCATCTGGCCGGCAGCCGCCACCGCATTGGCGACGTTGGCGCGGACCGTTTTGCCGTCATGCGCGGCAACGACGAGAATGGCCATGGTCAGATGACTCCCGCTTCGTTCTTCAGCTTGTCGACCAGCTCGGCAACGGTCTTCACCTTGATACCGGCCTTGCGCTTCGGCGGCTCCTCGACCTTCAGGGTCTTGAGGCGCGGCGCGACATCGACGCCCAGCGCATCCGGCGCCAGAGTCTCGATCGGCTTCTTCTTCGCCTTCATGATGTTCGGCAGCGACGCGTAGCGCGGCTCGTTCAGGCGCAGGTCGGTGGTGATCACCGCCGGCATCTTGATCTTGATGTTCTCGAGACCGCCGTCGACCTCGCGCTTCACCTCGACCGAACCATCGGCGACGTTGAGCTTGTTGGCGAAGGTGCCCTGCGCCCAGCCGAGAAGCGCGGCCAGCATCTGGCCGGTCTGGTTGGAGTCGTCATCGATCGCCTGCTTGCCGACGATGACCAGGCCGGGCTGTTCCTTGTCGACCACGGCCTTCAGCAGCTTGGCGACGGCCAGCGGCTGCAGTTCGCCGTCGGCCTGCACGAGGATGCCGCGGTCGGCGCCCATCGCGAGCGCGGTGCGGATCGTCTCCTGGCACTGGGCCGGGCCTGCGGAAAAGGCGATGACTTCGGTCGCGGCGCCCTTCTCTTTCATGCGGATCGCCTCTTCCACGGCGATCTCATCGAAGGGATTCATGGACATCTTGACGTTCGCCGTCTCGACACCCGTGTTGTCGGCCTTGACGCGGATCTTGACGTTGTAGTCGATGACCCGCTTGACCGCGACCAGCACTTTCATCGCGTTGCGCCTATCGGTGAGTTACCGCCCGGCTAAAATGCCTGGCGAAGGGGTTTTCGTGTAGGGGTGTTCCGCCGATCATGTCAAGGCTATGGCGCACTGCACAAAATCGCAGGGTGAAAGCTTTTTGCCCTATCTTTCAACAGCTTGGAGCGGCTAGCGCGCTCCCCCCGGCACCCACAGCACATCTGCTGCGCCGTTGTCGTTCAGTCGGCGTGCAAGCACGAACAGATGATCCGACAGTCGGTTGATGTACTTCACCGCCTCGGGATTGATCGGCTGTTCGGCAGCCAGTCGCGTCATGCAGCGTTCGGCCCGACGCGCGACGGTACGTCCCAGATGCAACCACGACGCGGCTTCGCTGCCGCCTGGCAGGATGAACGACTTCAGCGGCTGAAGCTCGCTGTTCATGGCATCGATCTCGCGTTCGAGCCGTTCGACCTGCGACGCCACGATGCGCAGCGCCTGCTCGTCGCGCTTGGTCTTGCCCTCGGGCGTGCAGAGATCGGCGCCGAGATCGAACAGGTCGTTCTGGATGCGGCCGAGCATCGCATCGGCCTCGTCGAAGCGCGGATCTTTTACGCCGGCGCGCGCGATCGCATTGCGCGCCAGGCCGATTACCGAATTGGCTTCGTCGGTCGTCCCGTAGGCTTCGACTCGAATGTCGTGCTTGGCGACCCTCTCGCCGCGGCCGAGCGATGTCTGCCCAGCGTCGCCGCCGCGCGTGTAGATGCGCGTGAGATTGACGGCCATCGGCTAACTCCGGCTCGCGAGATACCACAGCAGAATCAGCACGATCGTCAGCAGCTGAAGGCGCACGCGCCACCACATCAGGCGATTGCTGCGACGGCTACCGTCGATATCGCCGTCCCGGTTGCGGCTCATGCTGATCAAGCCGGCGAACAAGGTGCCGAGCGTGGCGAAAGCCGACACCAGCACAAGGACGAACAAGACGTTGGCGAGGGTCATAGGGCCTTATCTCGCATTGTGCCGGCCCGCGCCAGTACGGGCGGCCGCCCAGGGTCGCGCGGCGCGCGAGGCTGCCGTGCCCGTGGCGACGCGGAAGATCGCTTCGGCCGCCTGCTCACCCGACCAGAGGGCTGCATGCACGGTACCGTATTCGATGGGCTCGGTCGCCTCGCCAGCAAAGTACACGCGCCCGCCCAACGGACGGGCATGCGCCGCGCAATCTTCTGGATCGCTGCCGACGCCGGGATAGGAGTAACCGCCGCGCGACCACGGATCGCTCAGCCAGCGGGGGAAGGCCATCGCTTCGGGTTCGGGGATGTCGTCACCGAACATCGCCCGCAGAGACGTCATCGCCACCTTCGCCACGTCGCCGTCCGACGTACTGCGATCGAGGCGAATGGCGGTATCGCCATTGGCAAAGCTCAGCAGGACAGGCAGGCCCGTCTCCTCCTCGTGGTTCACCCATGTATTGAAGGTGCCGCGCCGCTGCGGCGAATCGGGCAGCCGGCCGAACCACTTCGGCTGCTCGGGCCAGAAGCGCCGCGGAAAGCGCAGGTAGATCTTGCCCAGGATGCCGGCGCCGTAGCCCAAGCGGCCGATCGCAATCCGCTGCATCTCGGGCGGTGCCGGATCGAGCACTGGCAGGCCCGCGCGCAGCAGGCCAACCGGAACGGCGACGACCGCACGATCCGCTTCGACGCGCTCACCGCCCTGGAGATGGACAGTCACGCCCTGCCCCGTCCACACGATCCGTTCGGCCACCGCACCGTGGCGGATCGCAAGGCCGCGCGCGGCATCGTCGATCAGCGTGTGGAAGCCGCCTTTGGGCTGGGCATTGCGGTCGAGCCCTTCGGTTGGAAACCATTCCTCCGCAGCCACCGCTTCCCACGGCGCGCTCTGCACGCCCTCGCTCATCTCGACGAAAGTCGCCACGACCAGCCGGTCGATCTCCGGCAACCACGAGGCGCGGAGCAAAGGCTCCACGGCTTCGCGCACCGAGATCGAGCGTGGACCGCGCACGCGGGCCATTGCCTTGCTCTTCCAGGTTGCCCACTCGATGGCGGCCTTGAAGGCGATGCGTCCCTTGATGGCGCGCCGGCGCTGGCCCTCGCGCGTCGGCGCGGTAGCGCGCTTGTCGATCAGCAGGCGCTCGCCCTGGGATTCGAGCAATGGAATGCCGAGCTTGTTGCACCACAGTGCCAGCGGATTGCCCTCGACGCCATGGACCCACGAGCCGCCGAGATCGACGGGCGCGCCGATGCGGCTGTCCGTCCAGACGCGGCCGCCGGTACGATCGCGCGCCTCGAGTACGGTGACCTCGAAGCCGGAGTCATGAAGCAGCCGTGCGGTCACAAGCCCGGCCATCCCGGCGCCGACGACGACCACCTTCTCGGGCCGGCCGCTGCCCATTGACCAGCTACCGGTCATCGGGCCGCCGGTCATGATCCGATCAGAGCCGGCAGCTTCGCCATATCGTCGAACGGATGGCCGCCAGCCGCCTTCAGTGCCGTGCCATCGGCATGCGTCGCGCCGACATAGGCCATGGCGCGCATGCCCGCAGCGCGCGCCGCCTGGATGCCCGGCAGCGAATCCTCGACCACGGTGCAGGCGAACGGCTGCTGGTCCATGCGCAAGGCCGCATGCAGGAACAGATCAGGGAACGGCTTTCCGCGCGCTACCTCAGTCGAACTGAAGATGCGGCCCTCGAAACGCTGCCACAGCCTGGTGATGCCCAAGGTCACGCGCATCTTGTCGAGGCCGCCCGAGCTCGCCACGCAAGTGACCGCGCCGGCCGCTTCGATGGCGTCGATCGCCGCGATGACTCCAGGCACGGCGCGCAAGGGCGCATCGTGAAAGGCTTGCAGCGTGTCGGCCTGGAGTCGGTCGACGAAATCTTCCGGCAAGGCGCGGCCAAGTTCGCCCTCGATGATCTCCACGCAGGATTTCATCGAGCGGCCCATCAACCGGCGCATCGTTTCATCGACGCTCCAGTTCAGTCCCTCGCGCTGAAGCGCGCGGGCAAAGCAGGTATTGGCGATCCGCTCGCTGTCGACCAGCACGCCATCGCAATCAAAAATTACGAGCACGCCCCGTCAGTATCACGCCGGGGCAGTATCAGTAAGGCTTGTCGCCCGCGACCGTGACCCGGTTGCCGCTGCGCGTGTGCGGCCAGTAGTCCCACATCGCCCTGTGCTGGACGCAACGATTGTCCCAGAAGGCGATCGAATTCTCGCGCCATCGGAAGCGGCACTGGAAGAGCGGATTTTCCATGTGCTCGAAGAGGTAGCGCAGGATGCCGTCGCTCTCGTCGCGCGGCACGCCGACGAGGCGCTTGGTGAAGCCGCGATTGACGTAGAGCGCCTTCCGGTTGGTCATCGGGTGCGTCCGGATGACCGGATGTTCAGCGCGCGGATAGACCGGCTTGTCCTGGACGCCGAGGTTGGCGTAGGTGCCGCGATAGGCATCCTCGCCGTCGTGGATCGCCGTCAGGCCGGCGAGGTAGGCCTTCATGCGATCCGACAGCGCCTCGTACGCGGCATACATGTTGGCAAACAGCGTGTCGCCCCCCTTGGGCGGGCACTGCTTGATGTAGAGGATGCTGCCCATCGGCGGCTCGACATCGCAGCTCACGTCGGTGTGCCAGCCCTCGCCATTGGCGCGCGGCGAATCCTTGTCGGCGCGGATGATCATCAGCTCCGGCTTGCCAGGCTCCGCGGGCGCAGCCGGATGGATGTGCAGGTCGCCGAACAGCCGGCCGAAAGCCAGATGCTGGTCCTGCGTGACGTGCTGATCGCGGAAGAAGATCACGCAATTCTCCGCGAGCGCACGATGCAGCTCGTCGATCTGCCGGTTGCCCAACGGCTGGGACAGGTCGATGCCGCCCACTTCCGCACCGATGATCGGCGTCAGCTTGTCGATCTGAAGGGTCTCGTACGGTGCCGACTCGTCGGCGACATGACGGTAGCGAGGTCCCTTGTTGCCACGCAGGCTGCTCATGAGACGTCTCCTTATTCGACCTTGATGTTGGCACGACGGATGATGCTGCCCCAGCGCTCCTTCTCGGAGCGCCCGAACGCAGCGAACTCGTCCGGACTCATCAGCCTCGGAACCACGCCCATCGCCTCGAGCCTGGCGACTGTTTCCGGCATGGCGGCGACAGCGCGGATATCGGCGTTGATTTTGTCCACGATCTCGCGTGGCGTCCCCTTGGGCACGTAGTAGCCCGTCCACGTCGTCAGCAGCACGTCGGGGAAGCCTGCTTCCGCGGCCGTGGGAACGTCCGCCAGCGGCGAGTACCGTTCCGTATCGGTAAGCATCAACCCCTTCAGCGCGCCGCGATCGATGGCGATCTTGGCGTTGGTCGTGTCGATCATCATGAACGTGAGGAGGCCGCTCTGAACATCGGGAATGGCCTGCGGGTTGCTCTTGTAGCCGACATAGACCGCCTCGACGCCGGCCGACATCTTGTAGAGTTCCGACGCCACGCGCGCAGGCAGGGCGCCGGCGCCGAAATTGTGCTTGCCGGGCTCGGCCTTGAGCTTGGCCGTCAATTCCTTCGCCGTGTTGATCGGACTGTTCTTGTCGACCAGCAGCACGAAGGGCGAGGTACCCATGCGCGTGATCGGCTCGAAGCTCTCGATCGGATCGTAGGGCAGCTTGTCGTAGATCGCGGGATTGACTGCCTGGGTCATCGCCGAGGTTGCGAAGATCGTGAGACCGTCCGGCTTGGCACGCGCCACGGACTCGGCGGCAGGAATGCCATTGCCGCCGCCCTTGTTGTCGACCACCACGGGCTGGCCCCAGAGCGCCGACAGCCGCTCCGAATAGACACGCGCACCGAGATCGGTGGCAGCACCGGCTGGAAACGGCACGACCATCGTCACGCGGCCCGCCGGGAACTTCTGGGCCCGTGCGATGGCCGGCGCTGCGAGCACTGCAGCGGCGCCTGCCACGACAAGGCGTCGTCTTCCGAGCATGTTTCCTCTCGTCTTCTTGGGGAGAAGCCTACTCCGGCCCGCACGGCTTTTCTGCGGCCAAGTCGACAGAGTCCGTATTACGGAATAGTCTCGTCCGCATGATCGAGCCGGTGCGGCGCAGCTTTGTCGTCCTCGAAGCGCTGAGCCGGCGCCCGCATGGCACCATCGCCGTCTTGGCAGACGAAACTGGCCTGCCGCGTCCCACCGTCGTGCGGCTCCTCAAGACGTTGATGGACCTGGGCTACGTGACCCAGGTCTCGCGTCATCTCGGCTACCGGCTCACCGATCGCGTGCTGGGCCTAGCTCAGGGCATCCGTTTCGTAGATCACTTCGTCGATGCTGCCGCCCCTCACATGCGCCGCTTCACGCAGAAGCATGGCTGGCCACTCTATCTCGGAACGATCAGCCATCGCGCCATCACCATCCGCCATTCGACGGCGCCGGAGAGTCCATTGTCTTTCGAGCGCTCGGCCTTGCAGCGCCGCAGCCCGATCCTGACCGGTGCATTGGGTCGAGCCTGGCTCGCCTTCTGTTCGGACGAGGAGCGACGGGCCGTCCTGCGCGACCTGGGCATACGGCGCGATGCAAGCCTCGCCGCTGCATTCGCCCGAATACGGCGCGACGGTTACGCCTTCGCGGCACTGCCCCGTCCCGGTCGTCTGCAGGGCATCGCTGTCGCCATTCGCAATGGCTCTCGCGTGCTGGGCTGCATTTCCATGCGGTTCACGCGCTCCGCCATGACCGAAGCCGAAGCGGGCGCGCGCTTCGGCACGCCGCTCAATGCCCTCGCCCGCACCATCGCCGCCGACGTCGGGCAGTAGACCGTCGGCCAACCGTCCATGTGCGATTCTGTTTTGCCGTTGCCGCATCGGACGATAGCGTGACGCAAAATCACGCGGAGGAAGCATGCCGACATTCGATGCCATCGCCACATCAACCGTGCGCAAGGCCGATCATCTCGAACCGGGCTTCGTCCACCAGGCCGACATCGAGATCGCGGCACGCAAACTCGCTGCGCGCAAGAAGAAGCCCAACATCCTGATCTACCTGATGGACGATGTCGGCTGGGGCGACTTCGGCTGCTACGGCGGCGGCGTGGCTGTCGGTGCTCCGACACCCAACTTCGACAAGATCGCGCGCGGTGGCCTGCAGCTCACCTCCTGCTATTCCGAACCGTCCTGCTCGCCGTCCCGCGCCACACTGCATACCGGCCGAGTGCCCAATCGGCACGGCCTGCATCGCCCGCCGATGTACGGCGAGCCGGGCGGCATGCAGGGCGAAGTCACCCTGCCCATGCTACTCGGCCAGGCCGGCTACACGACCCAGGCGGTCGGCAAGTGGCACATCGGCGAGAACATCGAATCGCAGCCACAGAATGTCGGCTACGACGACTTCTACGGCTTCCTCTCGGTCTCCGACATGTACACGGAATGGCGCGACCCGCATTTCTTCCCGGAGATCGTCTACTCCGATGCCCGGACCGAATGGATCAAGAACATGCCCTTCAATCGCTGCTTCGTGCACGCGACGAAGGGCAAGGACGCCACCAACGTCGAGGAGGTCACGATCCCCGTCCTCTCCGAACTCGACGAGAAGTGGTGCCGGTACTCGATCGACTTCATCAAGAAGCAGGCGACGTCCGACAAGCCGTGGCTGCTCTACCACTGCACGCGCGGCGCGCACTTCGACAATTATCCGCACGAGAAGTTTCTCGGCAAGTCGCCGGCCCGGCATCCCTACAAGGACACCCTGCTCGAACTCGACGAGATCATGGGCCGGCTGGTCGAAGCACTCCGCGAGTCGGGCCAGCTCGAGGACACGCTGATCTTCATCTCCTCGGACAACGGTCCGCACATGGAGACCTGGCCGGATGCAGCCTTCACGCCGTTCCGTTGCGCCAAAGGCTCGACCTGGGAAGGCGGCGTGCGCGTCCCCGGCCTGCTCTACTGGCCGGGCACGATCGAAGCGGGACGCCAGAGCGATGGCCTCTTCGACTTCAACGACATCCTGCCGACAGCGCTCGCGCTCGCGGGCGCGACCGACTTACTGCCCTCGGATCGCTATATCGACGGCATCGACCAGAGTTCGTTCATCCTGGCGCCTGAAGGCCTTTCAAGTCGCAAGTATCACTACTACTGGCTGTCGCAGACCTTCTCGGGATTGCGTTGCGGCGAATACAAGATGGTTCTGTCGGCGACGAGCGACGAGTCGACCGATGCAGCCGGTACGGGCGGCTTTACCGGCGTGCTGGAGCGCTTCGCCTATCCCAGGCTCTACAATCTCTATCTCGATCCCAAGGAGCAGCACAATTACCTGACGCGCAAGCTCGCCTACGTCGAGGCCTTTCAGCTCGGCATGCGCAACCATCTCGGCACCTTCAAGCGCTTCCCACCCAAGAAGGTCATGGGGATCAAGGTCGCCGACACGAGATCGCCATCTTCGTGATAAGGATGCCGGCGACTTTTCGTTCAGCTTAGTTCAGAGGTCCCGGCGATGAATGCAGTAACCCCGCGCATGGATGATGCGACTGATACCACGTCCCAGTCGCGTCGCGATTGGACTCGTGCGGAAGCCGAAGCTCTCTATGCCCTGCCCTTCGCCGATCTAGTGTTTCAGGCGCAGACCATTCATCGCCGCAACTTCGATCCCAACCACGTCGAGACCGCCAGCCTGCTCAGCATCAAGACCGGCGGATGCCCGGAAGATTGCGGCTACTGCTCGCAGAGCGCGCACTACGACACCGACGTGAAGGCCACGCGCCTGATGGACCAGTTGAGCGTCGTGGAAACGGCGCGCCGTGCGCGGGACGCCGGCGCGACCCGCTTCTGCATGGCTGCCGCGTGGCGCAATCCGAAGGACCGCGATCTCGATCGCGTCTGCAACATGGTGAGCGCCGTGAAGGACCTCGGCATGGAAACCTGCGCCACGCTCGGCATGCTGACGCCCCCGCAGGCGGCGCGGCTGCGCGAGGCCGGCCTCGACTTCTACAATCACAACGTCGACACCTCGCCGGAGTTCTACGACAAGATCATCACGACGCGGACCTTGCAGGACCGTATCGACACGCTGGCGCATGCCCGCGACGCGGGCCTCAAGGTTTGCTGCGGCGGCATCATCGGCATGGGCGAACAGGTCGAAGACCGGCTGGGCATGCTCCTGCTGCTGGCCAATCTGCCCAGCCCGCCGGAAAGCGTGCCGATCAACATGTGGAACGAGGTCAAGGGCGTGCCGGTCAACGACACGGCCGAACGCCCCGATCCGATCGCGCTGGCCCGGCTCGTCGCCGTCGCCCGCATCCTGATGCCCGCCAGCGTCGTCCGCCTGTCGGCCGGCCGTCAGTACATGACCGACGAGCTGCAGGCGCTTTGTTTCCTGGCCGGCGCCAATTCGATCTTCATCGGCGACGTTCTGCTCACGACCAAGAACCCGCAGCGCAACCGCGATGCCGAGCTGCTCGACCGGCTCGGCATCAAGTCGGGCCTCGCGAGCCGGACGGAAGCATCAGTGGTTCGCTGAGTCGACGACGCGGTGAGTGCCGGCATCGTCGCCATGACAGCGACGACGCCGGCCATCTCGATTGCAGGCTCCTTACGTGGCGTCTCTCTAGAGATTCGCCGCGTCGACGATCCGGCACAAGTTGCGCCGGACAATGGTGGAGTCGGACGTCTGGCCCTGCAGGATCATGAAGATCGCATCGACGCGTACACCGGCGCCGACCTTCCGCGCCGAGACGCGAAGCGTCGGGGCCCGGCTGGGGATGGAGTGGGCCTGAACTGCGGTGAGAGCGCCGGCCGAAGCATCGACACCGATATTGCTGAACCCTTCCGCCATCATCGCCGAACGGAGATTGTTGAGCGCACGCTGCTGATCGGTAAGCCCGGGAAACTCGCGCCAGCTCCTGTAGTTCACGTTCGAAATGCCGGGCGTGCCTTCGACCACGAAGTTCTGGTAGCACGCACTTTGCACGTCACCCGGTGCATCGGGCTTCGTCGTCTGGACGCAGCCAGTGACCAGGAACAGGGCGGCGACGGCTGCAACGATCCGCGTCATACAATCTCCAAAAAGAATGACATCAACGTCAGCCATTGATGACTGGCTTCCATTGCGGATCAATCGCTTTTAATTGCTTCGTCACGGCAAATAACGCCTTCCGAACAGGACGATCATGACTTCCTTGCGCACTCTCTATCCACCGATCGAACCCTATCTCACCGGCATGCTCGACGTCGGTGATGGCCACTCGATCTACTACGAGCGTGTGGGCAAGCGCGGCGGCAAGCCCGCGGTCTTTCTCCATGGCGGTCCCGGTGGCGGCATCTCGCCGGATCATCGCCGGCTATTCGATCCGTCGAAGTACGACGTGATCCTGTTCGATCAACGTGGTTGTGGGCAATCGACGCCACATGCCGGCCTCGACGCCAACACGACCTGGCATCTCGTCGATGACATGGAGCGTCTGCGCGAGCTGGCGGGCTTCGACAAGTGGCTAGTGCTGGGTGGATCGTGGGGGTCGACCCTGGCGCTCGCCTACGCTCAGAAGCATCGCGAGCGTGTCAGCGAGCTGGTGCTGCGCGGCATCTACACGGTCACCAAGGCCGAGCTCACCTGGTACTACCAGTTCGGTGCTTCGGAAATGTTCCCCGACAAGTGGCAGAAGTTCCAGGCACCGATTCCGGAAGCCGAGCGCGGCGACATGATCGCGGCCTATCGCAAGCGCCTCACCAGCCCCGACCGCGCCGTTCAGATCGAAGCCGCCAAGGCGTGGAGCGTCTGGGAAGGCGAGACGGTCACTCTACTGCCCGACGCCTCCCTCTCCTCCGAACATGGCGAGGATCATTTCGCCCTCGCCTTCGCACGCCTGGAGAATCACTACTTCATCCACGGTTGCTGGCTGGAAGAAGGCCAATTGTTGCGCGACGCAGATCTCCTGCGCGGCATTCCCGGCGTCATCGTCCACGGCCGCTACGACATGCCCTGCCCGGCACGTTACGCTTACGCCCTGCACAAGGCTTGGCCCGAGGCTGACTTCCATCTCATCGAGGGTGCCGGCCACGCCTATTCGGAGCCGGGCATCCTCGATCAGTTGATACGCGCCACCGACCGGTTCTCCGGCGGCAACTCGCGCTAGTTCCTGCCCTCGATCAGGCCACGGCAGACGACCTGGGCCTGGATCTCGGCGGCGCCCTCGAAGATGTTGAGGATGCGGGCGTCGCAGAGGACACGGCTCACCGGATATTCCATCGCGTAGCCGTTGCCGCCATGAATCTGCAGCGCGTTGTCGGCGTTGCTCCAGGCGACGCGGGCGGCCAGCAGCTTGGCCATGCCGGCCTCGATATCGCAGCGGCGATCTGAATCTTTCTCGCGCGCGGCAAAGTAGGTGAGCTGGCGGGCGATCATCGTCTCGACCGCCATCCAGGCGACCTTGCCGGCGACGCGCGGGAAGGCATAGAGCGGCTTGGCGAACTGGATGCGCTCGCGCGCATAACGCAGACCGAGCTCAAGCGCGTTTTGCGCCACGCCGACGGCGCGTGCTGCGGTCTGGATGCGCGCGCTTTCGAACGTCGCCATGAGCTGCTTGAAGCCGTGGCCTTCCTTCTCGCCGAGCAGGTTCGCGGCCGGCACTTCGAAGCCGTCGAAGCCGATCTCGTATTCCTTCATGCCGCGATATCCCAGCACACGGATCTCGCCGCCGCTCATCCCCTTGGCCGGGAACGGATCGGTGTCGTTGCCGCGAGGCTTCTCGGCGAGGAACATCGAGAGGCCCTGGTAGCCGGGCTTGGACGCATCGCTGCGCGCCAGCAACGTCATGATGTCCGCACGAGCGGCGTGCGTGATCCACGTCTTGTTGCCGTTGATCTTGTAGGTATCGCCCTCGAGCACGGCGCGCGTGCGCAGGCTCGCAAGGTCGGAGCCGGTATTGGGCTCGGTGAACACTGCCGTCGGCAGCAGCTCACCCGAGGCGATGCGCGAGAGGTACTTCTTCTTCTGCGCCTCGGTGCCACCGGAACGGATCAGTTCGGCAGCGATCTCCGAACGCGTGCCCAGCGAACCGACGCCGATATAGCCGCGCGACAGCTCCTCGGTGACGACGCACATGGCGAGCTTGCCCATGCCCAGCCCGCCCCACTCCTCGGGAACGGTGAGGCCGAAGACGCCGAGCTCGGCCATCTTCTGCACCACAGGCATCGGGATCAGCTCGTCCCGCAGATGCCAGCCATGGGCATGCGGGCCGACTTCCGTATCGACGAAGCGGCGAAACTGGCGACGCACTTCTTCCAGCGCCTCGTCGTCGAGGCCCAGCGCGCCGAAGCCGCCGGTCTCCAACCCGTCCGCGATCAGTTCGGCAATGCGGCCGCGCACCGCCGGCGTGTTGGCAGCGATCAGCTTGGCCACCGCCGGCGTTTCGAGCGCCGCGCCATCGAGGCCGAGGTCGCCCGGTCGCACGATCTCGACCTGGCTGATGGCGATGCCGCCCTTGAGCTGTGCGAGGTATTCGCCGAAGGCGGACTGAAGGATCAGCCGCTCCAGCTCACCGTCATGGCCCGACTCGGCCCAGCGCTGCATCTGACGCAGGGCTGCGACGTAGGTCGCGATCCAGGCAAAACCGTGCGCGGCGAACTGCTCGCGCTCCAGCAATGCGGGATCGACCTTGCCCTTGGGCGCGACCAGCTTGCGGACAGCCTCGCGTGCTGCCGTTTCATGGCGGTCGACTGCCGCGATGGCCTCGACGCAAAGGGGAAGAAGGTCTTTCAGGATCAATGCCATTTCAACGCTCTCTGGAAGGTGGTCTCAGGTCGCCTGACTCGCCCTTGTTCAGGCAATTAGTCTGCTATGTCGTTCGCGCCGGTTGTTGTTGGGTCGCACAGTGGATGCCGCCCCCTGCTTCTCCCAAGGGGTCGACATTGAGGCTCACGACCTCGCGCGCCGGATAGAGGCGCGCCAGAATGGCCTTCGCCTCGTTGTCGGCCGTGTCATCACCGAACTCGGCGCCGATCACGGCGCCGTTGCAGACGTAGTAGTTCACGTAACTCGACACGAAGCTGCGGGAACGGGACCGAATGTCCACAGGTTCGGGAATGACAACGATGTCGAGCCTGCGCCCTTGTGCATCCCGTGCCGACTTCAGGATATCGTAGGTCTCAAAGGCCGCAGCCGACCACGGATCGCTGCGATCCCGCTTCTCTCCGAGTTGGATGACGATCTGGCCTGGCTTCACAAATCGGGCGAGCGCATCGATGTGATAGTCGGTGATGTCAGCCCCTTTGATGCCAGGCGCCCAGATCACCCGCTCCGCGCCCAGCGCGTTCAACAGGAGCCGCTCGACCTCTACCTTGCTTCCCTTGTTCCGGTTGGGATTGATCCAGGAACTTTCATGCGCCAGCACCGTGCCCGCGCCATCGACCTCGACGCCGCCGCCCTCTCCGACAATGCCGCCGCCGTAGACGGCGAAGCCGAGTTTCTCGGCGACAGCCTTGGCAATCAAACCGTCGTCAGCGTGGCTTTGCTTGTTACCCCAGCCATTGAAACCAAGGTCGGAAACCGCGAGCTTTCCGGCGTTCGAGACAACGAAGGTCGGGCCCGAATCCCGACACCACAAATCTTCGGTCCTGATGGGCCACACCTCGATGCCAGGTCCGAGCGCCTTCGTGGCCGTCTCGATTTGCTCGGGGCGAGCCAGCACGACAACCGGCTCGAAGCGGGCAATCGATTTGGCGATCAGCGCAATCTTGGAGCGAACAGCATCGAGTGCCTGCTTGCTTCCATAGATACTCGAGCGCGACGGCCATTGCATGAACGTGCGCTCGTGCCGGTCGCCTTCCAGTGGCATGCGGAAGCCGGCGTCTTTGGCCGACGCACCATCGCGGGCGAGCGCAGACGATGTCATCCCCAAGCGGTCCAGGAGAGGAAGGATAGCGGTCGCACCTGTGGCCCACATGAACTTTCGACGGCCTGTCATAGGCTCACGCTACTCGGCAGGGATCACGAGATCCCTGCCGGGAATGTCGGCAATCGACACAAGAGCCCTCTGCTGATTGCGCAGAACAAAGCTCGGTTGCCGCCCGCGCTCTAGTCGTCGATTGCGTCTTCGAGGGTGCGCATGCCGGGACGCTTGGCAGAGACGAGCACCGCCATGTTTCCGGGCTTGTGCTGGTTCTTCCACATCTTGGTGTGAGCCTTGGGAATATCGGCCCAGTCGAAGACCTCGCTCATGCAGGGATCGATGCGGCGCTCGATCACGAGCTGGTTGGCCTGGCTGGCTTGCAGCAGGTTGGCGAAGTGGCTGCCCTGGATGCGCTTCTGGCGCATCCATACGAAGCGTGCGTCCATAGTGAGGTTGTAGCCGGTGGTGCCGGCGCAGAAGACCACCATGCCGCCGCGCTTCACGATGAAGCACGAGACCGGGAAGGTCTGTTCGCCGGGATGCTCGAAGACAAAGTCGACGTCGTTGCCCTTGCCGGTATGTTCCCAGATCGCCGCGCCGAACTTGCGGCACTTCTTCATGTACTCGGCATAGCCCGCCTGATCGTCGACGTCGGGCAACTGGCCCCAGCAGTCGAAATCGTTGCGGTTGATGACGCCGCGCGCGCCGAGCGACATCACGAAGTCCTTCTTCGACGGATCGGAGATCACGCCGATGGCGTTGGCGCCCGCGGTGGCGATGAGCTGCACGGCCATCGAGCCGATGCCGCCCGCCGCGCCCCACACCAGCACGTTATGGCCGGGACGCAGGATGTGCGGGCGATGGCCGAACAGCATGCGGTAGGCCGTGGCGAGCGTGAGCGTGTAGCAGGCGCTCTCTTCCCAGGTGAGATGCTGGGCGCGCTTCATGAGCTGGCGCGCCTGCACCTTGCAGAACTGCGCGAAGGAGCCGTCCGGAGTTTCGTAGCCCCAGATGCGCTGGCTGGTGGAGAACATCGGATCGCCGCCGTTGCACTCCTCGTCGTCGCCATCGTCCTGGTTACAATGGATGACGACCTCGTCACCGACCTTCCAGCGCTTCACCTTGGCGCCGACCGCCCAGACGATGCCCGAGGCATCGGAGCCCGCAATGTGGAACGGCTGCTTGTGGACGTCGAACGGCGAGATCGGCAGGCCGAGACCCGCCCAAACGCCGTTGTAGTTCACGCCGGCGGCCATCACGAGAACCAGCACCTCGTCCTCGCCGATCGCGTGCGTCGGCACGACTTCGAGCTGCATGGACTGCTCGGGCGGACCGTGACGGTCGCGCCGGATAACCCAGGCATACATGTTCTTCGGCACGTGCCCGAGCGGCGGGATTTCACCGATCTCGTAAAGATCCTTCTTCGGCTGGTTGGCCGTGGGATGCTGGCGAGCCGCAAAAGCGACGACGGTCATGGCTAAGCCTCCTGCAATGCGGCAAAGCTATTGCTGCGCTCGCGAGATTGCAACGCACAAAATACTATTCCGAAAGAATGACGCAGGGGAAAAACAATAAAATTACGCCTGCCTTGCGGAAATCACAGATTGCGCCCCCCAATGGAGTCGGGGCAGGCTCCCTTCCAGGTAAACGGTCATTTACCTCAAAGGCCTGAGTCTAGGGAGAAAGCGTCATGAAGCTCATGTGGTTCCACCTGATGCCGTACACGGAGCTTCCCGACGACTTCAATCAGAAGCATCCGAGCGTCTGGGTCGATATCCACTCCTCGCTGTTCGACCCCAAGCGGGCGCATCACATGTACAACGACTTCATGGACGAGCTCGAATACGCCGCCGAGCTCGGCTACGACGCCGTCTGCGTGAACGAGCATCATTCCAACGGCTACGGCCTGATGCCCTCGCCCAACCTCATCGCCTCCTCGCTGGCCCGCCGCACGACCGACACTGCGCTCTGCGTCATGGGCAACTCGCTGGCGCTCTACAATCCGCCGACCCGCGTGGCCGAAGAGTTCGCGATGATCGACTGCATCTCAGGCGGCCGGCTGATCGCCGGCTTCCCGGTCGGGTCGCCGATGGACACCTGCTACGCCTACGGCCAGAACCCGAGCCTGCTGCGCGAGCGCTATCTCGAAGCGCACGACCTGGTGAAAAAGGCGTGGACCGAGAAGGACACGTTTGCCTTCTCCGGCCGCTACAACCAACAGCGGTACGTCAACATCTGGCCGCGGCCGATCCAGAACGACCCGCATCCGCCAATCTGGATTCCGGGCGGTGGATCGGTCGAGACGTGGCGGTGGTGCGCGGAGATGGACTACGTCTACTGCTACCTCTCCTACTACGGCTACAAGGCCGGCCTCGCGACCATGCAGGGCTTCTGGAACGAGATGGAGAAGCTCGGCAAGGACCGTAACCCTTACCGTGCCGGCTTCCTGCAGTTCGTCGGTGTCGCCGAAAGCCGTCAGCAGGCGCTCGATCTCTACACCGAGCCCGCCGAGTATTTTTACGGCCGCTGCCTGCACGTCGATGCGCGTTTTGCGACGCCGCCCGGCTATACGACGGAGGCGACGCAGCGCGCCGGCATCGAGAGCATGGTCGCCAAGGCCGCCAACACGGCGAGCTATTCGAGCAAGCTCAGCCTCAAGGCCACCAACATGAAGGACATCGTGGATGGCGGTTACGTCATCGTCGGCTCGCCCGACGAGGTCGTGGAGCAGATCCGCCACGTCGCCAAGAGCCTCAACGTCGGCCATCTCATGCTGCTGCTGCAGTACGGCAACATGAGCAAGGACACGACCAAGTACAATACACGGCTGTTCGCCGAGAAGGTGATGCCGAGGGTCAAGGACCTGT
>CALROF020000135.1:0-17474 GCA_943369775.1 Reyranella massiliensis 521 | reverse complement strand
GCTTCTTCGGGTGACGGAGTGGGCAGGGCCTGCACTTGGGGCGGCAGCACACGTTCGGTGAGGTCGTAGACCCGCTCGAAGGTGCCGCGCCGCGTCGCCGTTGTGACGACGCCGGCAAAGAACAGCCATTCGAGAGCAAGCTTGCCGTCGTTCCAGCCCCACCAGGGGCCACGGCGCTCGCCTCCGTTGCCGAGGTCCGACGCCGCCAGCGGTCCTTGCCGCTCGATCTCGCGGCGCACCTCTTCAACGTACGCACTCTTGTCGCGATAGAATTTGGGCAACCAACCCTTGCCGGTGCCCGCGGCAGCGCGGGCCATGCGCCACCGCAGCAAGGGCTGCGAGGCGAGCGGCAGCAGCGACGCTTCGTGCGCCCAGAACTCGAACAAGCCGCGCCGGCTCTTGCGTCCCCAGGCGAGACCATCGAGATGGGCGCTGTCGTAGTTTCCCAGCCGCGAGAACAGCGGCAGGTAGTGCGCCCGCGTGAGCACGTTCACCGAATCGATCTGCAGCAGACCCAGCCGGTCGATGGCGCGCTTCACATGGCCGAGATTGGAGGCCCCATTAGGCCGGGGCGTATTGAACCCTTGTGCAGCGAGGGCAATGCGGCGGGCCGAGGCGGCCGAAAGTTTTTCACGGGAGCGAGCCACGGCGCGACACTAGAGCGTATTCAGCTCAGATGTCATCGACTCTTCGGTGGACGGATGCATCGAACGTCAGTGCTAGCAAATTGCCAGCAGGTTGCTTTACTGCGTCATAGACCTGAGAGCTTTCTCGTCGATGAAGTCGGCGAGAAGACCGGCCCCGAGATCGGACCAGTGAACGCCGCTGTCGGAGAACAGGTCGTGCTTGTTGCCCTTGTAGGCGGCAACGACGTCATTGGAGTCGATCACCAGCACGCCCATCTGGCGCGCGACCTCGGCACCTTGCCGAGAATAGCGCAAGAGCTGCGTGTTGCGTCCGACCTCGGGCAGGCCACCCACGATGACATACACCGGCTTGGCGCCGTTCTTCCGGATCAGCTCGATGAACTCGCGCAGCGTGCGGTCGAAGTTCTCGGCAACGACGGGATTGATGCCGGGGTCGACGGGCGGCGGCGCCTTCGCGGCCGCAGTGTCGGTGTGTCCCGCTGAGAAGAACCAATCCGCGGCGCCCGTATATTCGAGGAAGCGCACGATGGTCGAATTGCGCTTCAGCCAACGTCCCTGATCGAGGTGCTTCGAGAAGAGACCATGCTTGCCTTCGGCGAGGGCCCGTTCGAGGCTGATACCTTCGGCCCGCAACAGCTCTTCGTTGGCTTGCTCGTTGATGCCGGAATAGATGATCACGATGTCCGGCTTGAGGCGCGGAAGGTCTCGTTTTGCGCGAGCGACCTCCTGGCCGATCGACCACATGATGGCGCCGGCGTTCAGGACCTGTGACTTCGGATTCGTCCGTGCGCGAAGATTCTCCTGCAGGCGCAAGGGCCACGCACGGTCCGTTTCGAGGTTGTAGCAGAAGGTCGTCGAGCCGCCGTAGGCGATCACCCGATAGGCGCCCGGCGGCTTGGGCTCGATCACATCTTCCTTGTTGCGGAAGCCGAGACTGTTGGTCTGTGAATTCGAGTTGTAGGCGTTGCTGGCGTGGATCGCGCCGATCTCTGCGTCGTAGGTCCAGAGCCCGTAGGATTTTCCGGGAACGCCATGCTTGAAGTGAAGGATGGCGTATCCGGCGCCTTCGATCGCCAGGATGGCGGCGATCGGGAACCCGACGATCAGGATCAGGCTGAACAGGACCTTCTTCCAAAGAGGGAGATCCGGGCCTCTGGTCGTCTTCGCCATACGATACGTTACGCCTTCATGCTGTCGGCCGACTATCGATCAAGCCGGCAGGCCGTTCAAGTTCGAGCGCGTTGCTCTAGCCGTGCAACCGCCTTGGCGACGGCTTCGGCCTGGCGGTTCGAGATGTGCCCGTTGGCTTTGTACTCCTGGCAGACTTTGCGAAGGAACGGACTGGTCGCCGCATGAGCCTCGGCGCGTTTCATCAGCGCGTCGTGGACATGCGGTACCTCGCGCTGGGCGGCGCTCCTTGACCGGTACAGCTTGATGCCGATGGCGACGACGGCCGCCACGCCCACGACGATCAGGATCTCGGTTGGAATGCCGGTCAACGGAGCGCCGTTTCCGCCCGTTGGGCCATGGCAAGCAGGGGCCGGTCATGCAGGCGTGGCGCGACCATCTGCAGACCTACTGGCAGACCGTCGCGACCGGTACCGCAGGGGATCGAGATGCCCGGCACCAGGGCGAGGTTGAACAGCGGCGTGAAGACCGCATGGCCGCGCGGCCCTGCCTCCTTGTTCTCGATCACCTTGGGGTGGACGTGTTCGACGGGCCACGACACGCAGGCCGTGGTCGGCGTCAGCAGATAATCATACTCCGTGAAGAAGTCGGCAACCGAACGCGCGCAGGCATCGGCGAGGCGGAAAGCCGCCACGACATCGGTGCCGGGCACGGAACCGCCGCGCTCGATCAGTCCCGAGACATTATCGCCAAACAGGTTCTTATCGGCCGCGTGCTGCTCGCCGTAGAGCAACGCTGAGGCAGCGGCATTCACAGCGGAGAAAGCCGCCTCGTTCGTATTCTCGGGCCACGCGACATCGGCTTCCTCGATACGCCAGCCCGCTGCACGCAGTTTCCCGACGGCTGCCTCGAACGCCGCCATGACATCCTGGTCGACGGCGACATTGAGACCGAGCCGCGGGCTCACCGCGATGCGTGGCTGGGCGGGAGGTGGCACATCGAGCAGGGCGACGGAGTGCGGGTCGCGCCGGTCGGGGCCGGCCATCACCTCGAACGCCACGCGGGCGTCGGCAACCGAGCGGCCCATGGGCGCCGTGACACCATAAAGAGGCCCGTAGGCGCCACCGAAACCGAACGGCGAGGGGATGGCGCCGGCCGAAGTCTTGAGGCCCACGACGCCGCAGTGAGAAGCCGGCCGGCGGCCGGAGCCGCCACCATCGGTGCCGAGCGCAATCGGCGTGAATCCGGCCGCCAGGGCGGCGGCGGCGCCACCGGACGAGCCGCCCGGCGTTAGCGCCGGATTCATCGGGTGACGCGAGGGACCATAGACCTTGTTTTCGGTATGGCCCTTGGCGGCCATCTCCGGGGTGTTGGTCATGCCGAGGAAGATACCGCCTGCATTCTTCAGGCGTTCGACGGCGACGGCATCACGCGGCGGCTTGAAATCCTTGTAGAGCAGCGAGCCGTTGGTGACGCGACGGCCCTGCACCCAGGTCGTGTCCTTCACCGTATAGGGCACGCCCAGGATCGGGCCGTCGAAACCCTGTTTGCGCCTTGCATCGACGGCATCGGCTGCCGCGCGTGCTTCGGCCGGATTGAAATCGACAATGGCAGTGAGTTGCGCATTCTTCGCCTCGACGCGGGCGATTGCCATCTCGGCGATATCGCGTGCCTTGGTCTTTCCTGCGCGCACCGCGCCGGCAATTGCAGCGGCACCCTGATCCAGCAACTCAGTCATACAGTTTTCCCCCGAAGCGTTTCGGGCGGCATGTTACGGTATGGAGCTATGTCGTTGGAGAGTGATCTCTATGCGCCGGTGAAGGCGCTGCTGGAAGAGCAGGGTTACGTCGTCAAGGGCGAGGTGCGTGGCTGCGATGTCGTGGCAGTGCGCGGTGCGGAACAGCCGGTCGTCGTCGAGCTGAAGCGCGCCTTCGGGTTGGGGCTAGTCCTGCAGGGCGTCGACCGCCTGGCGCTCACCGATCTCGTCTACCTCGCCGTCGGCCAATGGCCGAAGCAGATGAAGAACGTCAAGAAGCTCTGCCGTCGTCTGGGCTTGGGACTGATCGTGGTCGGCGGCGACAAGGCCGACGTGGTGCTCGACCCGGCGCCTTATCTGCCGCGAAAGAACAAGCGCAAGGCGGGCCGGATGCTGGGCGAGCACGCACGCCGCGTCGGCGATCCCAACCTGGGCGGTCAGGCGATGCGCGCGCCGCTGATGACGGCCTATCGCCAGCAAGCACTGCGCTGCGCCGAACTGCTGGTGCTGAACGGGCCCATGAAACTCGCTGCCATGCGCGCAGCGGCCGATGTGCCGAACGTGGCAAGTATCTTGCAGAGCGACGTTTATGGCTGGTTCGAAAGGGTCGAGCGGGGTGTCTACACGATCACGCCGAAAGGGCGGCAGGGGTTGGAGCGGTTCGACCGCAAGACGGCATAGATGCTGATCGCTCAGCTTTCGGACCCGCATGTCCGCCCGCGCGGCGAACTCTACCAGGGTGTCGTCGACTCCAATGTCCAGTTCGCCATGGCGATTGCTGCATTGAATGCGCTCGATCCACGACCTGACCTCGTGCTGCTGAGCGGTGATCTGGTTGATCACGGTCACGACGACGAATACGCCATGCTGCTCGAACTCCTGGCGGCGCTCGAGAGTCCCTTTCTGGCGATTCCTGGCAATCACGACGAGCGCGAGGCTTTCCGCAGCGCCTTCGCCGGACAGAGCTGGCTGCCGGCTGCAGGCCCGGTCGACTATGCCGCCGGCGATTACGGTCCTGTCCGGATCGTTGCTTTCGACGTCACGCTGCCGGGCCTGCATCACGGCGTCGTCGGTGCGGAAGGAGCGACCTGGCTCGACGCGGTACTGGCGACAGAGCCCAAGCGCCCGACCATCGTGATGATGCACCAGCCGCCGTTCGATACGGGCATTCCCTATCTCGATCTCTACTCCTGCCGCGAAGGGCATCGGTTGGCAGACGTGCTGTCGCGCCATCAGCAAGTCGAGCGCGTGGTTTGCGGCCACGTTCACCGGTTCATGCAGATGCGTTTCGGCGGCACGATGCTCTGCACTGCGCCGTCGACGACAACGGCCATTGCTCTACAGCTTCGGCCAGAAGCCAAGCCGGCTTCCCATGTCGAGCCACCGGCCTTCCTGTTGCATCACTGGAAGGAGGGAACGGGTCTGGTCACCCACTTCGTGCCGATCGGCACTTTTCCGGGGCCTTATCCCTTCGCCTAAGGGATCGCTACGGCCGGCGAAAGACAGCCAGCATGCTCTTGGCGAGAAGCGGCATGCGACCGGCCCGCTCGAACGTGACCTGTGCGAAGCCGGCTTCTCCGAGTGCCCTGGCCAGGGTTCTCTCGGAATAGAACTTGATGTGCCCACCTTCCCATAGCGGGTCGTGATGGGTGTCCCACTTGTTGGCGAGCGAGAGCGCCAGGTTCTTCAGATAGCTGTGGAACGGTGTCGAGATGATGCCCAGTCCACCGGGCTCCAGCAGGTCATAGGTCTTCTCCAGGAAGGTCTTGGGCGAATAGCAATGCTCAATGACTTCGAGGCTGATGACGATGGGAAAGGTGCCATAGGTGCTGGCCAGATCGTCGTATCCCGTGCCGAGGTGAAAGGCCGGGCCGGAGAAGTTCTGTCTCGCGACGTCGACACCTTCGCGCGAAGGCTCGATGGCCGTCACGTCGTAACCATGGCTGGCGAGAAGATTGGCCGTGGCGCCGTTGCCTGAACCGATCTCGAAGACCTTTCGGGCGGATGTCTTGTTGTTGTCCAGTATGCGCAACAAAACTGGCCATATGTAGCGGTTCGGCCAGCTCGGTGCGCCACTCGAATACTCGGTTTGTGGAATCGCGGGCGAAGTGTCGTGCTGTACGTTGTTGGAAGCTTCCGGCATCGCGGCGGATTAGACCGCTTTCCCGGAAGCCTCACAAGCGAATGTCCAGTGGCCTGCCTAGCCTGCCTCAGAAGATGTTGAGAAGGAGCACATACAGGCAAGCCGACAGGGCGATGGCGGAGGGCAAAGTAAGCACCCAGGCCATCAAGAGATTCGCCGTGAGCGGATTGAATCCCTTGTCGAGGTTGGGTCGCGAGCTGTGCGCCGCCGGCTCGATTGGTGGCGCTTGCATGGCAATCTCTGTCATCGAAATCCCCCGGAAACGAGAACGAGGTATCAATCATCGCCGGGACCGTTGACTATCGGATGACAGCCGTTCTCAGTGAATCTGCAACGACACACGAAAGCAGGCGTTATGACCAAGCATGCGTAAGCTCGAGATCATCCATCGCACTCGCTATGAATACTCCGAACCGGTAACGCTCGGGGATCACCGGTTGATGTTCCGGCCGCGCGACAGCCACGATCTTCGCCTGTTGCACACCGGCCTCTCTATCGAGCCTGCGGCCCAAGTGCGTTGGATCCACGACCCGTTCGGCAATTCGATCGCCATCGCCTCGTTCGATGGCCCGACGCAGATGTTGGAGCTGACAAGCACGATCCAGGTCGAGCACTTCGCGTCACCACCAGAGCTGGCGCCGCTTGAGGAATACGCACGCACTCTGCCGTTCTCTTACCTCGCCGAAGACGCGCCCGACCTCGCGCGTTATGTCGAGCGTCACTATCCCGACCCGAACGCCGAGGTCTCGACCTGGACCAAGCAGTTCCTGGAAGGCGAGGGTGGTACCGACACGTTCACAGCGCTGACTCGGCTCTGCAAGGGCATTCAGGAGACGCTGACCTACGCCATGCGTTTCGAGCTCGGGACCCAGCCGCCGGCGACAACGCTCGAAAGCGGCGGTGGCACGTGCCGCGACTATGCCCTGCTGATGATGGAGGGCGCCCGGTCGCTCGGCATCGCCGCGCGCTTCATCACCGGATATCTCTACGATCCGGCACTCGATGCGGCACCGGGCGAGGAGGCGGCTCATGCCTATCCGCACGCCTGGCTGGAGACCTATCTGCCTGGCGCCGGCTGGGTAGAGTTTGATCCGACCAACGGCATCATCGGCAGCGAACGGCTGATCCGGGTCGGCGTTGGTCGCGATCCCGAGCAGGCGATGCCCATCAAGGGTACCTTTACAGGTTCGACGGATGTCGTGGTCACGGCGGATGTCGACGTTCAGGTGCGCACGTTGTTGCCGCAGCCTGCAAATGAGCCGGTACCGGCAGCGCAAGACCTTTGACATCATTCCCGCGCGGCGGTTGAGTGGCGGGAACGGTCGGTCGTCAAGGCCCAAGGGGAACGGCTTCTCTTGATCTTCTTAGAATGGTTGCTGCGCGCCCTTTTGGGCGTTGGCGGCGTGATCCTGGTTTGGGTCACCTGGCCTGTCTCGAAGGGAGCGTGGCAAGCCCAGCAAGCGGACGTCGTCGTTACCAACCTGCGGCTGGACTACAAGGTCGACCTTGGCGACGTGCGGCTCGCCATCGAGGCCCTGGATCGTGCCATTGGGTTCGATCCCACGGCGACCCGGCATATGCAGCGATCGGAACTGCTGACCGCTGCCGCCCTGGTTCCGACTTTCGAACGGACACCGATACAGCGTACCGAATGGCTGAAGCGTGCCGAAGCCGACCTCAATTTCGGATTGGGCAACGATCCCGGTCGCGGTGTGCAGTGGCTCAGGTTGGCCGTCGTTCGGCTGGGTCTCGAAGGGCCATCGCAGCGGTCCGTCGCACCGCTTCTGATGTCGATCGATACATCGCCGATGATGTTGCCGGTCTGGAAGGCACGCCTGCACCTCATTCTCGACAACTGGCAGGCCTTCACGCCGCAACAGCGCGAGCATGTCGGCCTCTATGTTGTTCGGACCTGGCAGCTCAGTCCGGATAGACGCTGGTTCGCCGATGCGATCCGAACGCCGGTAGACGAGCTTTTCGTGCGTTATTTCGTGCGTGACGAACCAGGTGCGCAGGATCAACTCACCCGCCTGCTTGCGGAGAGGAAGAAATGAGCAGCCGCTGGCAGATAGCCCAGTGGGAGGAAGAGGGTGTCGAGCCAGGGGTGATCCCCGATCGCCACTGGCCGTGGTATCTGCGCCGGGCTGTCGATGCGACGGCGATAGGTCTGTTCTTCCTGATCCTCATGCTTGCGGCGATCCCGATGGGGGCCAATCGCGATTGGGCGTGGGCGCCGCTATGCGTCGCCTTCGGTCTGATGGCGATCCCCGTCGCCTTTGGAGTGGGAAGTCGGAGGGGGATGTCGATCGCCCCCGCCGAGGGAAGACCATTGCTGGCGCTGATCCTCTGCTTCATGGCTTTCCTGGCTTTTGCACTCTGGCAGATGTCCACGCTGGCGCCCTTGGCAGGCGATGCTTGGCTGTTCGCACGTGCCAAGGAGATCCTGGGCGAGGCCCACGCGCCGATCCCCGCCGTCGCTGCCGATTTCGCGCGCAATTCGGTGCTGCGCTCCATTGCCTGCGCTCTGATTTTCCTGATGGCTCGTGCGATCTGCCGGGATCGTGACAATGCACGATGGCTTCTGGTCGCGATGGTGCTGAGCGGCGTGCTGGTCGTGGCCTATGGCCTGGCCATGCAGGTGTCGACCAACGCCTGCTATGTCGGGACCTATCTCAAGATCCAGTTCGAATATGCCGAAACCCAACGCTGCCTGATGAGCGGCACTTTCGTGAACTCCAATTCGTTCGCCTGCTATGTCGGCATGGCCATCGTCGCCGTCATCGCCCTTCTGTTCAGCCGCGACAAAAAGCAGGTCGATGCCCCTTACGGCTACAACGAGGAGGACGACACGCGCTTCATCGACTGGCTCACCGGTAAGCGGATTGCGCAACTCGCGGCGTTACTGCTGCTGCTGGGGGGCTTGCTGTTCTCGGCCTCACGGGCAGGGTTTGCCGCGACCGTGCTTGGTGTCCTGGCCTTTGGCATTCTGACGATGCGCGGCCGCTGGAAATCGAGACCCGATCTCGGCCGCATATTCTTCATTGGCCTGGCGGTCTGTGTCGTGGTCGGCCTGATCGCCGGCGGCGCGTTGATCAACAAGTTTGCGGATTCGGACGATCCCTGGGCCCGTGTCCGCATCTGGCAGACCAGTTTCAAGGCCATCGCCCTGTCCCCCTGGCTTGGTTGGGGGCTAGGCGGATTTGCCGACGCCTACATGATCCTTCAGCCGGCTAGCATCTTGCAGCCCAATGACCTCGCCCATTCGACACCCATCGAGATCATGGTGGAGCTCGGGGTGTTCGGGGCCATGCTGGCGTTTGCAGTCGTCCTGCTGCCCTGGATCGTCTGCCTGCGTGGTGCCCTGCGACGACGGCTTGCACATCGCTATCTGCCGATCGCTGCCTTTGCGCTTGCGGCAATACCCATCCTGCATTCGACGGTCGACTTCAGCCTGCAGATGCCGGCCATCGGGTTCGTCGTCAGCGCTTTCCTCGGCATGGGTTGGGCGCAGGCATTCGGTCGCAGGGGCAGGGCACCGGAACGCTTTGTCACAGGGCACTAATTCATATAAGCTCACTGAGGGTGCAAGTATGCTGTGGGGCATACCTGTGGGTGTGAGCAATAAAACGGTAGTTTGCGAGCGGCATTGGGCGCATGCCCGTTGCGAATGGCTCGCAATCCGTCTTGGGAGTGAGCGTGCGCAGAGCTTTGTCGGCTAGCCTTGACGCGCCTGCTGCGGATATCCGGTCGGCGGGCGTGCCGCTCATGCGGTCAGCTCCGCAGCGCTTCATCGAAACCTGGGTCGATGCCGTCCTGGGCTTCCTGTTCTGCGTCGTGCTGCCGATTCCGATCTATGCGACGGCCGAGCCCTTCGCCAAGGAGTTCGGTGCAGCCGAAATCACCATATCCGTAACGGCGCTCGCTTACGCCATTGTCTGGTACTGCGGCCGCCGGCTCGACGCCTATCCGAGCGCTCGGCTCCGCGGCAATGCCGGCTACATGGCGCCCGTCGCGATCGTGACCTACGCCTTGATCGCGGCGATCCTGCTGCTGCTGCGTCTCGACTATTCGCGCTTTCAGCTCTTTGGCAGCGGCTTGCTGGCGCTGCTCTGGGTGACGATGGTCGCCCAGCTCAGGTCGCGCTACCTCATCCGCAACTACGCCGTCATGCCGCGCAGCACGATCGCCGCAATGCCGCCGCTCCCGACGTGTCGCTGGCTCGATTTCGCCGACGTGCGACGCGACGGCCTGCGGGTCGACGCCATCGTGGCCGATCTCGGCGCCGAGCTGGAAGAGGGGCAGATCGAGGCGCTGGCGGACGCCGCCATCGCCGGTGTTCCGGTGCTCGACCGGCGCCACATCGTGGAAACCTTGACCGGCCGTACCCCCCTTGGCGGACTTACACCCAACGAGTTCGGTGCGCTCTTGCCGTCGCGCCAGTATCTCGTGGTTCGCCGGGTCATTGAACTTTGCCTCACTTTGCTCGTTCTGCCGCTTCTGTTGCCGGTGTTGCTGATCGTTGGCTTGCTGGTGCGTCTCGACAGTCCGGGGCCGGTGTTCTTCGTGCAGGAGCGCATTGGCCGCCGCGGACGGCCATTCCGCATGATCAAGTTCCGGACGATGTTCCATGGCGCCGCCGGCCCGAGCTTCACGACCTCGTCGGATGCGCGCATCACGCGGGTTGGCCGCTACCTCAGGCGCTGCCGGCTCGACGAGTTGCCGCAGCTCTTCAACATCCTTCGGGGCGAGATGAGCTGGGTCGGCCCGCGGCCCGAGGCAGCCTCGCTGGAGAAGGGCTATGTACGGGACATCGAATACTTCGCGCTGCGCGGCATCGTGCGCCCCGGCGTGACGGGCTGGGCGCAGATCAACCAGGGCTATGCCTACGATGTCGACGAAATGCGCGCCAAGCTCGAGTACGACCTGTACTACCTGAAGCACTGCTCATTGTGGCTCGACATGGTGGTCGTGCTCCGGACTTTCGCAGTGGTGTTCCAGGGCACGGGCGCGCGCTAGACTGCCGCCGGACAATCCATGTGCGGCATAGCGGGTATCCACGCCTATCTCGACGTTGCGCCTCCGGTCGATCGCGGTGAACTGCTGCGCATGACCGAGCGCATGGTGGCGCGTGGACCCGACGGCAGCGGCCTGTGGTTCGCCGACAATCGTCGGACAGGCTTCGGCCATCGCCGGCTCGCCATCATCGACCTGTCCGAGGGCGGAGCGCAGCCCATGCAGGCTGACGACGGCCGACTTAGCATCACCTTCAACGGCGAGATCTATAACTATCGCGAATTGCGGGCCGAGCTTCAGGCCAAGGGCCGCGTCTTCAGGAGCGAATCCGACACCGAGGTGCTGCTGCAGCTCTACGCCGAGCATGGGGCAGGCATGGTCAGCCGATTGCGCGGCATGTTCGCGTTCGGCCTGTGGGATGCTGCGAAGCGGAGGCTGCTGCTGGCGCGGGACCCGCTCGGGATTAAGCCGCTCTACTGGGCGGACGACGGTTGGACCGTACGCTTTGCGTCGCAGGCAAAGGCGTTGCTCGCGGGGGGAGCCGTTCCACGCGATCCCGATCCGGCGGGCATTGTCGGGTTTCACCTGCTTGGCAGCGTGCCCGAACCGTTCACCGTCTGGCGCAGCGTGCATGCACTGCCTGCGGGCACAACGCTCACCGTCGACGCGACCGGGCCGCACGAACCGGTGCGCTACTACGATGTCGCAAGCGCATTGGCCGAACGCTCGGCTTCGGGCGCCCATGACCCCGCCGGCGCGCGTGGTCTGCTCGCGGCGGCGCTCCATGACTCCGTGCGCCACCATCTAGTGGCGGACGTGCCGGTCGCGGTCTTTCTGTCGGCGGGCCTCGATTCCGGCGCGCTGCTCGGCACGATGGCGGACCTCGGCACCCGCAACGTGTCGGCCGTCACACTGGCCTTTGCCGAATTCAAGGGGCTGCCGCTGGACGAGGCGCCGCTGGCAGCCGAGGTCGCGGCACGCTACGGCGCCCGCCATATCGTGCGCACGGTCGATCGCGCCGAGTTTGAGAGCGACCTACCGGCGCTGCTCGATGCGATGGATTTGCCGACCATCGACGGCATCAACACCTGGTTTGTCGCCAAGGCGGCGCGCGACGCTGGGATCAAGGTCGCTCTAAGTGGGCTCGGAGCCGACGAGTGCTTTGGTGGCTATCCGTCGTTCAAGGACGTGCCGCGAAGCGTTCATTGGTTGCGCCCGCTGTCGTGGGTGCCAGGCCTCGGTGCGCTGGTTCGACGTGGCCTTTCCGGTGCCATTGCCGCGGGCCTTGGCCTGCATCCTAAGTCAGCCGGTGTCTTGCAATACGGCGGCAGCTGGGCGGGCGCCTACCTGTTGCGGCGTAGTGTTTACATGCCGTGGGAGCTCGATGAGCTGCTGGAGCCCGCAGTGGTGGAAGAGGGGCTGCGCCGGTTGGCACCGCTCAGCCGCATTGCCGCCGCGCTGCAGGCCGGCACGCCGCTCGGCGACTTCGACCGCGTCGCCACGCTCGAGACGTCCCTCTATATGCGCAACCAGCTCCTGCGCGATGCAGACTGGGCCGGGATGGCGCATTCGGTCGAGATTCGCGTGCCCTACGTCGACCCCTTCTTTCTTGCGGCGTTGCCGCCCGGTGAAGTGCTCGCAGCACTGGGAGCCAAGGATGCCGTCGCCGAAGCGCCGACGACGCCTCTTCCCGACAGCATCCGTTATCGGCGCAAGACCGGCTTTTCGACGCCTGTCGGCCGGTGGTTGCGTGAAACAGCCGGCGAACCCACGCAGCAAGGCATCGATTTCTCGGTAGCATCGCGCACCTGGGCGCAGAGCGTCTGGCGTGCCGGCTGGCTCGGTCCGACGGCCGCCTGACGACGCAATGGCTTCTCGTATCCTGGCTCTCGTCGGTGATTGTTACGGCGCCCGTGGTGGGATCGCGCGCTACAATCAGGACCTGTTCGAATCGCTGGCGGATGGCGAGGCCGAGATCCTGGTCCTGCCGCGCCTGGGTGATGCGACCGGTATGGCTCTGCCGCGCGGCATTCGGCAAACGACCGCGATCTTCAATCGATTGGGCTTTTCCATCGCCGCCTTCATTGCCGCCTGGCGTTTCCGGCCGGTCGATGTCGTCTTTTGCGGCCATGTATTCATGGCGCCGCTCGCCTTCGTCCTCGCCCGCCTGCTTGGTGCACGCTACTGGGTCCAGACGCACGGCACCGATGTCTGGAACGATCGGCGAAACCTCACCCGCCGGCTGATTGAAGCTGCCGACATGGTCAGCACGGTGAGTCGCGAGACGCGGCGCATCCTGCTGACCTGGGTCGACCTACCTCCGGACCGCGTGCGCGTCCTGCCCGACACCGTCCAGGACGTATTCACGCCGGGCCCCCCACGGCCGGGCTTCCGCGAAAGCCTCGATCTCGGGCCCGGTCCTGTCTTGCTGACAGTCGCCCGTCTGGCAGCGAGCGAGCGCTACAAGGGCCATGAACCGATATTCTCGGTGCTGCCGGCGCTGCGTAAGCAATTCCCTGATCTGGTCCATGTCGTAGCGGGCGACGGCGACGATCGTGTTCGGCTGGAAGCCGCCGCAGCCGAGCTGGCTCCGGGTGCGGTCAAATTCCTGGGTTACGTTCCCGATGCCGACTTGCCCGATCTCTATCGCACGGCCGATCTCTATGTGATGCCGAGCACGGACGAGGGCTTTGGCATCGTCTATCTCGAGGCGGCCGCCTGTGGTCTCAGGGTGGTGGGCGGACGGGGCGGCGGCACCGCGGACGCCATTCCCGACGAGCGCGTCGGGGCAATCGTCGATCCTACCGACCGCAATGCCCTGTTGAAGACCATCGAGCGCCTGCTGGGACAGGGCAGGGCGGACCCTGCGGCTGTCGAGCCCTATCGGCGGGCGCATTTTGCCGCCGCCGCCCGCGCACTCTACGCTCGCCTTGTCGCCCAGCCGCGTCGTAAGAAGTCCGGCATATGAACGATCAATCCTCGGAACGGCTCATCCTCGAGGCCGGGCGTGCCGACCGCCAGTACTGGTGGGACCTTTGGCGCTACCGTGAACTCTTCTTCATCCTCGCTTGGCGCGATGTGGCGATCCGTTACAAGCAGACGGTGATCGGTCTGGCTTGGGCATTCGTTCGCCCGTTCATGACGATGGTCGTTTTCACCATCGTGTTCGGCAAGCTCGCCAAGCTGCCGACAGAAGGCGCGGCACCCTATGCCGTGCTGGTCTTCGCAGGCCTCCTGCCATGGACGCTCGCTTCGTCGATTCTGAACGATGCTTCGGGCAGCGTCACCGGTAACGCGCAGCTCGTCAGCAAGGTCTATTTTCCGCGTCTCATCATTCCGCTCGCCACGGTGCTGGTCGGCCTGATCGATTTCGGCGTGAGCCTCATCATTCTTGCTGGTGTTCTGGCTTGGTACGGCATGATGCCGGATTGGCACATCCTGCTGCTGCCGGTCTTCGTCGTGCTTGCCGTCCTGGTGGCGATCGGGCCGGCACTGTGGGCGGCTGCGATGATCGTGAAGTATCGCGACTTCCGCTTCGTCATCCCATTCGCGGTCCAGGTCGGGCTCTATGTCTCGCCGGTCGGGTTCTCCGCGAAAATCATTCCGCCGGAGTGGCAGCTTCTCTACAGCCTCAATCCCATGGTCGGCGTGATCGACGGTTTCCGCTGGGCGATTCTCGGGGGCGAGAGCCCTCTCTTTCTTCCCGGTTTTGCGCTGAGCCTGGTGGTCACGGCCTTCATGCTGTGGTTCGGCATCCATACTTTTCGCCGCACCGAGCGCGGCTTTGCCGACATGATCTGACCATGTCCGACGTCGTCATCCGTGCCGACAAACTCGGCAAGCGTTTCATCATCGGCCACAACCAGCTCCATCATAGTGCGATCCTGGGCGAGGCACTCGTCCGCCGCGCCCGCAGCGTCGTACGCAAGGGCGCCGACATGCTGCGCGGTCACGCCGTGGTCGAGGGCGACGTGCTGGAAGAATTCTGGGCACTGCGCGACGTCGATTTCGAGATCAAGCGCGGCGAGGTCGTCAGCATCATCGGCCGCAACGGCGCCGGCAAGACGACCTTGCTCAAGATCCTGTCGCGTATTCTGGAGCCGACGAGCGGTCGGGTGGAACTCAACGGTCGCGTAGCCAGCTTGCTCGAAGTGGGGACCGGCTTTCATCCTGAACTCACCGGGCGCGAAAACATCTTCCTGAACGGTGCCATTCTCGGCATGACCCGTCGGGAAGTGCTGTCCAGGTTCGACGAGATCGTCGATTTCTCCGGCGTCGAGAAGTTCCTCGACACGCCAGTCAAGCGCTATTCGGTCGGCATGTACGCGCGGCTGGCCTTCTCCGTCGCCGCGCATCTCGAGACCGACATTCTGTTCGTCGACGAGGTGCTGGCCGTCGGCGATGCCGAGTTTCAGAAGCGCTGCCTCGATCGAATGTCGGAGGTGGCGAACGCCGGTCGGACCGTCCTGTTTGTCAGCCACAACCTCGCGGCCGTAACGGCGCTCACGCGACGGGGCATCGTGTTGAAGGAAGGGCAACTCATTTTCGACGGGCCGGTCGAAGCTGCCGTAGCGCAATACTCCCTGTCGCTCGCCAAGGGGAAGGCAGGGCGGGACTGGGGACGCGGCCGTCATTCGGCAATCGTTTCGGCCGACCTGCTCGATCCGCACGGTATGCCAACCGATACCTACGAGTCGGGAACGCCGCTTCGTCTCCGCATTGAAATCGAGACAATGGACACGCTGGGGATCGGGTTCGATCTGCAGTTGCGTGACGCCAACAACCTGCCGGTGGGTTACTACTCGTCCAGCACCTTCTCCAAGATGACATTACCCTCCCAGCCTGGAAGGCACGTCTGCACCTTCGATCTGCAGCCTCTGTTCCTGGCCTCGGGCGATTACAGTTTCGACCTCCGCGCCGTCTCGTTGCCGTCGGTGGTCGACCATGATGTCCCAAACGCGATCGTGTTCAACGTCGCGACCTGCAGTCCGGGCGGCATCGCCTTCGACTTCAAGCAGACCTACGGCGAGGGCGTTATCGCGTTGCAGCTCGATGGGCCAATGCGCATCGATCCCAAGTCGCCCGCGACCGACTGATCGCACCCATGTCGCGCACGGTCTGCATCGTCAGCCCCGGCAACCTTGCGTCCAATCCACGCGTATTGAAAGAAGCCGACGCACTTCACGGCGCTGGTTACGGCGTGACTGCCGTCGTTTGCGACTACAGCGAAGCGTTGCGTGGGGAGGATGACGCGATCGCGGCTTCCGTGCCGTGGAAGGTCGTGCGCGTCAAACGGGCAGCGGAAGAGGGCATCACGGCACGGGCCGCCACGATGTTGGCGAAGGTTCTCCTCTCGATGGGAATGCCTGTGCCGGCCAGTGTCGCGGCCTGCAGTGCCAGAGCACCGGTCATGCCGCTGACGAGGGCCGCCCGACAGATCCGCGCAGACCTGTACATTGCTCACTACATCGCCGCGCTACCGGCCGCAGCGGCTGCAGCCCGACAGCATAGTGCGTTGTTCGGCTTCGATGCCGAAGATTTCCATTCAGGCGAGGGCACAGGGGCGCCGGGCGAAGCCTTTCGTATGCAGATGGTAGAGACCGTCGAATGCGCCTTTCTGCCGTCCTGTACCTACATGACGGCAGCGTCGCCCCTGATCGGCGAGGTCTATGCACGGCGCTACGGCGTCTCTCCTTCGACCGTCCTCAATGTCTTTCCCTTGTCGATGGCGCCGTCGCGCCCGAGGCAGCGGAGAGAGCAGACCCTCAAGGCTTACTGGTTCTCCCAGACGATCGGCCTTGACCGCGGCCTTCAGGCCTTCATCGAGGCGATGGCGAAGACCCGCGCGGCAGTGACGCTGGATATCAGGGGCAGCAACCGGTGGGGACACGGCGACGCGTTGCTGGCGTTGGCCGGCAAACTCGGCATTGGGGATCGGGTCAAGCTGCTGCCGATGGCACCACCCGATGAGATGGTCGAACTGGCCTCGCAATACGACATCGGCCTGTCGCTTGAAACCGATGTCAGCGAGAACCGCCGGATCTGCCTCACCAACAAGATCTTCACCTATCTTTTGGCAGGCGTTCCTGTCGTCATGAGCGACACACCGGCCCAAAGCCGACTTGCACCCGATCTCGGTGCTGCTGCGCGTCTTTGCTCGCTGTCCGATCCGGCCGGTCTGGCGGCCATTCTCGACGAACTTGCGTCGAAAGCCATCCTCGCCGAGGCTGCGGCAGAGGCGTGGAAGCTCGGTCATGAGCGTTACAACTGGGACAGGGAACAAGCCATCCTGCTGACGTCCGTTGCTGAAGCCTTCGAGAGAGCAGGGCGCCCGGCCGGAAAGGCACCATCCTGATGCGCCTGCTGCTGACGGCCGACCCGGAAATCGAAGTGCCGCCGCGGCTCTACGGCGGAATCGAACGCATCGTCGACGTTCTGGTCCGCCGCTTGCGAGCGGCTGGTCATACGGTGGGCTTGGTGGCACGGCCGGGTTCCAATTGTCCGGCCGATGCGTTCTTCCCCTGGCCAGGACTAAGCTCGCTCTCCCGGCGAGACACGCTTTCCAACACGCACTTCCTCTGGCGAGCGGTGAGGGCGTTCAAGCCCGACCTCGTGCACAGTTTCTCGCGTGTGGCCTATCTGCTGCCGCTGCTGCGCGGCCAGACTCCGCTGGTGATGTCCTATCAACGCGAACCCACGCTGCGCACTTCGGGGCTGGCGGTGAAACTCGCCAGGCCCGGCGTTCTCACCTTCACCGGCTGCAGCGACTACATCGCCGGTCGCGGCC
>CALROF020000134.1:0-17534 GCA_943369775.1 Reyranella massiliensis 521 | reverse complement strand
GACGCCGCACTTTGTGCGGCTCCTCAGGGTGAGGTGGTTTGTCCATCAGGCCCCGCGCCGCCTCGATGTGTTTCACGAGAAACCCGAGCTGCGGCACGTCGGGCGATTTGAACGCGCCGTGATGTTTCTCGGCGGCGCGTACGACCCTGGGCCAGTGGGTCAGGGCGAAGCGCACCACCCGCTCCGCCTCGCCGGCGCGCAGGGTGCGGACGAGGTGGCGGAACTGGCCGCGCATCTTCTGCGTGATCGGCGCCGACGGCCGCGCTTCCCGCCACAGCGCTTCGAGGGTCGGGACCTTGATTGGGGTTGGCGTTGGGGCTGGTGCCGCGGCGGCCGGCGGGCCGCTCGCAATCTTAGTTACTTCAATAGGTTTCTGATTCGAGTTTCTTATGAGTTGGGCACTTTTGCCCAAACCGGTCTGGGCACTTTTGCCCTTACCGGTCTGGGCAATCGCCGCGCGCGTGTCGTCCGACAGGCGCACGAACAGCACCTTCAACCCGCGGAAGCGATGCTGCTCGCGCACGACCTGGCCGGCGGCGGCAGCCTTCTCGAGCAGGTACTTGAACTGCGTGTAGGAGACGGCGAGTTCGTCCGCCCACTGAGTGTAGGTGAGCGCGACCCATTTGACGCCGCCGCGCACGATGCGCGTGAAGCTCGTCCAGTGATGCAGCCGGTACAGGAAGCGGCCGACGCGATCGCCGCCCGCGACCTCGATGCAGCGGTTGAGCGTGATCATTGGGTCTTCCCCTGCTGCCGCCGCACATACTCGCGCAGCAACTGGTTCACGTGCAGCAGCAGCGCCGGCACCGCGCCGTTGTTCAAAAGGTTGGCGTCGACCTCGAAGCTCGCCTGCTCGGGATCGGGCGCCGAGGCGGAGTCCTCGCCCCCGACCCCGCTCCCGCCCTCGTCGGCACGCACGACCCGCCAGACCAGGCCGCCCATCGCGCGCACCATGTCGACCTCGTCGAAGCGGCTGCAATCCTCGGCGACCACCGGCCCGGCCTGCAGCATCGGCTCGACCGTGCCGCGCCAGCACTGCACCCAGAGGTCGGGGCCGATGGATTCGCGGCCCCAGCCCTGCGCCAGCGACTGCAATGCATGCCGCGGCGTCCGCCCCGCCAGCTCGCGCACCGGCCGCGTCTTCAGGTCGCCTTCGAGGCAGCGCTTCACATAGTCGGGCGGCTGGCCTTGTGCGGCGATCAGCGCCCCCAGCATCGTCTTCAGCGGATCGCCGAAGCGCAGCCGGCGGAATCCGTGACGCAGCACCAGATGATCCGCCACCGTCGATTTGCCGGATCCCGCGGATCCGGTCAGAGCCAGCACCAGCACGCCACCCTCCTTGGTGATTGCGTTGCGTCGTGCTTTCCTCGACTAGCTCCCCGAGAACTGCGCGGTGTCGATCTGCACGCCGCAATAGGCGGTGTTGGGATGGGCGAGCTTGCCGTCGACCACTTCGGTGATCGAGGTCCAGAAGAGCTGATCTTTGAACCATTCCGCCGGATCGTCGTCGCTCTCGCGGACGATCTTGATGTCCCACGGCGCGCCGCCGACCGGCAGCGCAATGCGATAGTCGCGCTGATAGGTCGAGGTCGTCTTGCCGTGGAAGCCGACATAGTGCGTCTGCACGAAGGCGCCGCCGTGCGCCTTGACGGAGATGAAGAAGTTCGACGTGTAGGGGTTGATATCGCCCGTGACGTTGTTCTGCTGATAGAGCGCGGGCGTCGAGATCTTGACGATGACGGCGTTGGCCTGCGGATTGGAGACGGTGCGTGTGACGCCGCCGTTCGATTTGCGAATCTCGATGCCTTGGCCGCTGCCCAGCGCGATGGTGTTACGGCTCGACGGGAAGCCCGCCATGTACTTTTGCGCGCCGAAGGGAGAGCCGTAGCGCGTGTCCCAGGCGACGCCGGTGAAGTTGAAGGTGCCGTCGGCGTTCATGAGCGGCGTGTCGTCGAAGAAGATCGACTGGTCTTCGTTGACCAGTCCCTTGATCGGCCCTTCGCACCACAGGTCGAGGAAGCGCGCGATGGACCGCGACTGCAGCGAGTTCGGCGCCTCGACCGGCGAGCGCCCCACCGGCTCCGACGCCGCCCCGCCCTTGCCGCCGCCGCTGCCGCCGCCGCCGCGCCCGAAGACGGTGTGGCTCGGGTTGATGGAACTCACAATGCGCCTCCTGTTGCGCCTCTCTTCGCCTCCTCCCGATTCGAATGGGGGGCGGTGCTTCGTCCTGATCGGCAGACAGGGTAGCGGCGGCGGACGCGGGACGATGCCGACGCGGTGACGGTGGCGCGTGAGCGCACCACTGGCGCCACGCCTCGCTTCCTCCCCATTAAGATGGGGAGTGCCCTCGTCTCACGAGGGCGGAGGGGTCAGACGCTGCGCCACATGACCCTTCCGCTGTGTAGCGGCTGGGTTACAAAAAACAACCCGACAGCAAATAGACTGCAATCGAGGCCACCGGCCGAACGCGCCTGCAAAGGCGGCGCCAGCGTCGATCAGATGAGTCACGTTTTGCTCCGGCGCTAACATTTACTCCCGTAGGCCACTACCGACCGTGCAGTGCAAAGTAGCCACGCAGCTTCGATCTGCCTTCTTCGACTTCCATGCCTTGAAACCCCAGAAACAGGGGGGCTCCGTAGTTCCACTGCATTGCCACACCGACTTCCCCAGCTTCTTTAATCTTTGCAAGAAGCTCGGAACTGATGTCGTACACGCAGTTGACAAGCCCATTGAGCAGGTAGGGTTTGAAGCCTGGAGTAACTTCGTGAGTTTTATCATCGATAAAGATCGAGTGAGCTTCCATCTGGATCGCTTCATCTCCGCGTCCCTCGGGATCGTAGATCACATGAAGAACGTTGCCCTTTGGGGCCGCAATCAAGATGAACTTGTTAATACCTCTCCAGGTAAAGCGCTCGCCTTTAATATATAGGCCGTGGTCAAAACTCTCGATCGTCCAGCCCGTTTTATTGGCTGCGCCGTTAACAATGCCAAGCTCTCGAAGGCGGGATATTGGCAGAAGATTGATCTCGTCTTTCCCAGCTTTGATCATCTCCGAGAAGAGATCGGGGTCAACGCCCATCTCTCGTACATATTTAACAACCTCCGACGAAATCACCTGCGCGGCGTCACTTCCAATATCGACGTCAGCATAGAAGCGATGGACTCCGTAGACTGACCTGTCGTCGATCCAACGATATTGACCGCCCAAATAGGCTAGGGTCGCCGAGCTATAGCATTCACCTGGCAAGGTATCTCGATAGCTTTGATCAGCTACTTTTCCTTCAGCTCCCGGTTTACCAATTTGCGTGAACAATCCGGCAGAACGAATGGCTCGCCCCAAGGCCATTCCACCTGCCAAGCTTCCTCCAATTGAATTCAAATAGACTTTCGACTTGTTCGGTATCTGATGTTGCTTCACCAAGTCAGCTAAGTGCTTTCCATCTTCTGGATCTATCTCACCATCTCCATAGATAGTCCAAGCGTTGCCGAAGACTTCCTTTGGCTGTAGCGGCTTCACTAAAGTGAATTTCATGGGCGTACCCCCCACGATTCCACTTCGACGCAAATGTGCTGCGCCTTCTCCGCAATGCGCGTTCCATGCAGGGGAATCTCATCATCTGGGATATGTTCCATGAAGAAGCAATTGTCGTACTCAACGGAGTGCTCGGCGAGAAAACCAGAGACGTGGGTAAGCGGCAAAGCGAAGTTCATAAGCTGTAGTCCATCTTGATCGTTCTGTGCGGATGCACGGGGACCAAGAATCTCTGACAAGCGAAGTGAGGAAAGGCGGTTGTTCACCAGCGCGAGTACATTCCCGAAGGCGTCAAACACGGGCCCACCGCTGTTGCCTTTCTGGATCGGAGCCGAAACCCAAGCCGATCCAGCCTTGTGTCCACTAACAATGCCAGTCGTCATGGTAAGACTGTGCTCGAGAAATGGGCGAAGTGGATATCCACAAACGAACACGCTTTCACCTAGTAACGGTCCAAGAAACGTTCTTAGAAGAACATTCCTGGCCCTGAACGAATCGGTCTTCAGAATCGCCAAGTCGAACTCAGGATGGATGGCAACCACCTGTGCTTCAGCACGCTCCAATCCTCGCCGGACCGAGTAAGCTTGCCCTTGAGTGACATGATCTGCAGTGAGTATGTGACCATCCTGATTGATCACGATGCCCGATCCTCGTTGGAGAACCCGGGCGCCCTCGACAGCTGTTAGGGCAAACGGCGCGATCAACTTAATATCGTCGTGCTTACAACTAAGCAGAACTGGACGAAAATGATGACGATTGAAGCCCGGGAAGAGATCGCCTGTGATTTCGACAAGGCAACCAGCAAATGAGTCGAAATCAGGGTAGCGGCCAGCGTCGTCGTCCATGGGTACGATGTGCAGTTCTGAGAGGCCGGAATACCCGCTCCCAAAGAAGCTCCCTTCACGTTTCAGCTCGTCTGGTTCAACGTCGATAGGTTCGAGTAGCGTCAAGAACGTTGGTCTGAGCAAATGGCCGGGAGCTGGACCGGCCTCGGACATGACAAAGCCCGTCCGTAGTAGTCCCCTAAGAGTTGTTCGTTCGTAACGTACGGTCTTGCTCATGCCATCCCCACAGGCGCACCCCTCTCAGTATAGTCACTAGCCGAGCTACATCTCAAAGGTGCGTGTAGTGCTAGCAATGTCCTAAGCGCGAGGCCCGCCCTCATTAGCAATACCAGTCAGTGAACCGCAGTCGGGCGCCCGCCATGTAGGTCTGCGTGCCGAAGGGATAGGAGTAGCGCGTATTCCAGGCGACGCCGGTGAAGTTGAAGGTGCTGTCGGCGTTCTTGAGCGGCGTGTCGTCGAAGAAGATCGACCTGAAGACATGAGCGGCGTCTACAGTTCGCCGCCTTTGAACGCCTGTCGGGCCGTGCTGCCTGGCGCGCCGGCGGTGACGGTGCCTTCGACCTGGTCGGTCGAGACCGAGGCCGCGACGAGCGTCGAGCCGATGCGCATGCGGCCGTAGAGAATCGGGATCGGCCCGCCCTGCTCCGATGTGTTGACCGCGCCGCCATAGATGAAGCTCGTCCGCGCCTCCGGCCGCTCGAAGTTGGTGTAGGCGGCCTGCGAGGCCTGCGGTGTCGGCGAGATCAGCTGTGAGACACCAGTCAGGGCCATCATCGCGCCCGCGGCCGCGATATTGCCGTAGGTGATGGAGCCCAGGATTGCGCCGGTGCCGATGGCAGCACTCATGCCTCCTGTGCCTGCAGTCGCCGCCAACGTCCCTACAGACACGCCATACATCGCGCTGTCCAATGCCAACATCGGCGCCAAAGAGGCACCCGCCGTGAAGAATGCACCGGCGACCATGACCACACCCAACACGATCTTGCCGACCGTCTTGCCCGTGCTGCCGCCGCCCGCGCCCATCGCGGCCGGCATGATGTGGATGTCGTGGCGGCCGAGCGTCATCGGCAGTTCGGCAAGGTCGAGGTCGATGCCGCCGCGCCGCGTCGCGCCCTTCACGAAGGAATAGGCCGGCCCGCGGAAGAAATACTCCTTGAAGCCCGGCCGGATCGCCGACAGCGCCCAGATCGCCTCAGGCAAGGTCTCGACCTCGAGCCGGTGGCGATAGCCGAAGCGGCGGCCCAGCGCGCCGTAGAGATAGACCTGGCGCATCATGGTGCGGGCTCCCGGCTCGCGGTCGGCTTTGGCGCTTCCTCTGTCATCCTGGGCGCAGCGAAGGATCCAAAGGCCGCGCGACGACCTTGCTCCGAGTTGGCGCAATGGGATCCTTCGCTGCGCTCAGGATGACAAGAAATCATCGCCCGTCCCCTTGTGCAATCGCTTGCACAGCACTCGGCCGCATCCGCATCGTCTTGGCGTGATACTTCTGCTTCCACGGGCCCAGCACGTCCTTGCGCGAGAGGCGGTTGGTGAGGTGGTGCAGCACCAGACCGTTGCCGACATAGATCCCGGTGTGGTTGATCGTGGGCGCGCCGACCTGGAACAGCAGCACGTCGCCGATCTGCAACGGCTCGCCGTCGCCGAACTCGTCGAAGTCGAAGCGATGGAGATTGTCCTCGATGACCCTCTGGCCGTTGTTCCACCAATCGGGATCGCGCGGGGTCAAGGGCAGGACGAGCCCGCGCTCCTGTTTGTACCAGTCGCGCACCAGGGCGTAGCAGTCGGCGATGCCGTGACGGAACGGACGCTGCTCGTAGGGTGCTGCCGGCAGCATGTCGCCCCAGAAGAAGAGTTTTGGCCGATGCACGGGATCGAGCACGGCGATGCCCCACGGCACGTCGTCCTCGGCCGCCTGCGCCATGTCGGTCTTCGACGGGCCGTCGAGCCCGTGCGGATGGGAATGGACAATGGCGCGCAGCTCGCCCGACGACCGCGCTTCCGCCATGAAGCCGGCGTCGATCTCGAACGCAGTCGCCTTGTCTTCGGCGATGTTGATGCAAGGCACGTAGCGCTCACCCAGAATAACGCCGCAAACTTCCTCAGGAGCACCCTCGCGCGCATGGTCGAGGATGGCGTCGCGCAGGGCGTTGGAGATCTCGAACGTCGGCAACATCAGCGGGTCCTCGAGACGGCGGGAAAGCCCGAGAACGGCAGCTCGCCGTCGGCGCCGAAGCGGGCCTTGCAGCCAGAGAGCTTGTGGCTGCAGACGTCGAGATGGGCCGCGTCGGTCGGCGCATCCTTGGCGGTGAACTTCGCGTCACCGGCATAGGGGCAGGTGCCGAACACGAACTGGTTCTTGGCGGCATCCCACTTGCGATAGGTCTCGGTGCAGGCGTCGCGGATGATCTGGCGGCGCGGCAGCATCACGCCCTGCTGGTCGAGCGCGGCCGAGAGATCGAACTCGATCATGCCCTTGGTCTGCGAGACCTTGCGATCGACGTGATAGATGTCGGGGATGTAATGCGTGTCGGGATCGGCGTTAGGCTGGCCGTCGAGATATTTCTTCAGCGTCTTCCAGCGCGTGACCTTGGCGCCGAGCAGGTCGTTGTACTGCACGACGGCGGCCTGCAGCAGGCCGAGCGCATTGCCGACGGTGAGCTTGGGCCTGGGCAACTGGCCGCGCCCCGTCCATTCGAAGCCTTCGGCCACGATGGGATGCGGTGCGTAGGTGTTGCCCTTCCACACCGGCACGGCGCCATCGACCAGGCCGGAGCAGAGATACCAGATCTCCGTCCCGCCGATCGGCGCGGTGTCGATGTCGAACAGCACGACGATGTCGCCGGGCGTGAGCGACTGGCTGTCGGCCGCCAGCCGCGTGACGGCGAACAGCTCGTCGCCATGCGGCAGCACGCCGTGCGGCGCGGTGGAGGACATGGTGGCTCTCCGGGAGCGATGCGGGCGCTGTCGCTACGCGGCCGACCAGGGCAGCGGCCGGGGCACGATGGGTGGGTCGAGGCGCGCATCGACGGCCTCAGTGAGCGAGGTTTCGTACCGGGCTACGACTTGCGCGCCGAGCCGGTCCTTGACCCAGCCGATCACCGTCTCCTCGGTCAGCTCCTCGAACGGTGTGAAGACCGCCTGCGCGTCGAGTTCGACCTCGGTCATTCCGTACACCGACTCCTGCACGGCCTCCGAGACGCCGAACACGCGCCAATGGATCTTGCCGACGACGTCTTCCAGCGCGCCGACCTGCGGGCGGCACTCCAGACGCTCGATCTTCCAAATGAAAGCAACAGCCATGCGACCCTCCTTGGTCGTTTGATGATTAGGCGACTTCCTCCACCAGAATCAGACTGGGAGGAGATTGGTTGGAGCAGAAGCGAACAGGCTCAGGCGGGGGCGAGAGTGGTAACGGTTCCTGAAGTGCCTCGGTACTTGAGAGCGCCCCCGGCCACGTAGATGTAACCGCCGCCGCTCGGCGTGGTGGGCTCAACGCTATTTGCCAACCAAATATGGCTGCTGCTGGTCAGTATCATCTTGTTGGCCCCGGCATTGGTTCGCCAGACATGGGCATCAAACTCTGAATAGGACTCGATGATGTCGAAACCCTTCTCCTGCACCCACCGATCATTGTGATAGACGATGCGTTCCACGCGCCGTCCGCCGATGATCATGTTGAACTTGCACGCCGCACCGGCACCCGCACTGTGATTATACATCCCAAAGGTGAGGGAACCGTTATAATCGACCTGCATTGAGAGCTGACCAATGTCGGCCCCGGCAAACATGCGCGACCCCACGATGACAAAGCCACCATAAGGCTGGAGGACCATGTCACCCTTCACGTTGTCCTTATTTGCGACCTCCATGAACATGACGCTGGGCGACAACTGACCGATATACATCCGCGTGAAAGCCGCTCCGGCCGCGGCATTCCATACTCCGAGGTTGGCGATCACCTGGTACCCAGTGGTGATTGCATTGGACATCACGTCAAGAGACACCCCTGGTGAGCAACCGATGCCGAGCCCTCCGGTGGTGAGGGTCATCAGGGTAACGCCAGCACTACTGCGCCAGTTATGCGCGTCGAAATCACTGAACCGGGTTTCAACGGTAGCACCGTACTCATGTAGGTACCGGCCATTGTAGTTCACGCCACGGTAGACGTGTCGTCCGCCAACATCCTGGTAGAACTCGCTCGCCGAGCCAGTTGTGCCCCAGTTCTTGAAAATCACCTTGAGCGTAGGGTTGCCGTTCACCTGAAATAGATAACCTGATTCAGCCCATCCACCGACACCCAACCCATAGGTGTTCAAGAATACTTTGTCGACCGCCTGAACATGGAAGGCGAGTGTGGAGGCACCGATACGCATAGGCTCGAAGCTGACCGAGCCGGTGTGGTCGACACCTTCAATGGCGGTGCCGCCAGCTTGGGCGACAAAGCGAATGCCCTTCGTAGTCCCCGCCAGATGAAGGGCTACCTGATCATCCGCTACCCGCACATGCAGCTTGTGCATCGGATTGAGGAGACCAACTCCTACGTTTGCACCGAAAGGATTGAGGACTAGGTTCCACGGATTGGCATCCGAAGATGTATGATAGGCCTGGATGAACGGCACTTGGTTGCCATAGTTCTCCACGCCGATGTTGATGTACCGGCTGTTCCCTGCGTTGCCGAAACGAGCAAGCCTTTCGTGGACGCCGACGGTCGATCCCATGACATCGAGCTTTGTCACAGGGTTGGCCGTGCCCAACCCCATTCGTCCATCAATGATCCGGGCCCACTCCGTGAACGTCGTCTTGTCGTACTTGCCGAAGGCGATGGCGGCGCTGGTGGTGGAAAGCGCGTTGGCGAAGATGTTCAGCATGTTCGGTGAGATGCCGAAGCCGGTTGCGCCGGCATTGCCGTCGTCATAGAGATAGAGGCCATTCAGGCCGATGTTCGTTCCGAAGGACAGGCGAGCGTTGGGAGTGGCGGTCCCTATGCCGATGTTGCCGCTGTTGCCGATGGCCAGATAATTGGGCCAGAAGCTGGCATCGGTTGTAATGCCGAGTCCAAAACCAAAGGTATTGTTTCCAGGCCAGTATCCGAGCGAGACGACCTGCGCTCCATTGCGGATGAAAGCGATCTGTTGGCCGCCCGAAGGGCCGCGGGTGATTTGAACGGCCTTGCCATAGTTGTTCGGATCGGCCGCGCCATCCAGACCGATGGCGAGCTTTGCGGACTCTACGGTGGTGCCGATCAGCACATTTCGATTGGCCGTTACACGCATGGCTTCATAGCCCTGCGCACCCAAGATAACCACGTCGCCGTTGACGAACAACGGACGCCAGGCATTCAGGCCGGTGTAATCCACACCCTCGATGGCCGACGATGCGCCGTTGGGACCGATGCGGATGGCAGTATTGGTGCTGGTCGTGATGATCGCAGACGGTGCGCCTCCACGATTGACCACATGCAGAACAGCCTGCGGGTCAACACCTGCTGCGACGTCCGCGCCGACAGCGATGACCAGACCGTTCTGATTGATCCTGGCGACGTTTCGCCGATCCGGCTCCTCCCCGCTGAAAAAGTTGATGTTCCGGCCACTGCGGATGTCCAGCGCGCCGGACGAAATGCCCAGGCCGGCAATCCACGTTCCCGACTCGTAGAGCCGCAGCACGCTGGCCGTGCCCGCCACGACGTCGACAACATTGGGCGCGATCTTGAGCGCGTGCGCCGTGATTGTCCGCGCCGTCAGGTCCCACTTCCCCGCCACCGGATACAGCATCAGCACGTCCTTCGTGCCTTCGGTGAAGTGCACGATTGCGCCCGTCGAGGACTCCTTGAATTCGCGCCGCGTCAGCACCGGCTCGCTGCCGACGCCGGCGATCTCCCACAGGGAGTGCTCCCACTGGTTGGCGCTGCGGTTGATCACGATGGCGTCGCAGGTGTCGCCGTTGGCCACCACTGCGTCGAAGGTACGGAAGTTGAGCAAGGTCGACCGCGCCAGCACCTTCGCGCCGTTGCCCGTGCTGGTGGTGGTGTCCTTGACGCGAAGCTTGACGACGTGAGCCATTGCCTGCCCCTCCTTGGGCTGGATCTGCGAAAGCCGGGATCGCCCTCACCGGCGAGAGCTAAAGATCGAACACCTGCTCGAAGGTCGCCTGCACGTTGCCGGTGGTGCCGCTGGTCTTCTCGCGTGACCAGCTCTCGCATTTGACCTGGAGCGGCGCCTCGCCCGGCGGCGTCCACAGGAACGGCAGATAACCTCTCTGCGCCTTGAGGAAGGTGTTGATCTCCAGGCACTCGCTCCACGCGATGCCCTGCCAGGCCACCGTCCACTTCTCGGCAACGGCGTTCAGCCCATCGCCCACCCGCTGCTCGTAGCCGTTGCCGTACCCGTTCTTCAGCACGCGCGGCGCGTAGCTCACCGGCGTGCCGAAGGTGCAGTCGATGGCGGGAAACTGAACCGTCGTCGTCATTGCATCACTCCCGCGCTGAACGAGCCGCTGGGGTTGAGCAGCCCGCCCGGCCGCATCTGGTCCTGCAGGTTCTTGTTCACCATGGCCGTGACGATGGCGCCGAGCTCGCGCGCCTGCTCCATCATGTTGCCGCCCCGCCCGCCGGAACCCTGACCGTCGGCCGGAGCGGCCATGTTGACGCTGATGTTGGTCTGCACCGTCATCGCTCCGCGCATGGCGCCGCCACCGCGCAGCTCGACCGGAATCCGCCCCGACGGCACCGGCACATAGGCCTCCGGCACCGAACCCTCGCCGAACATCGCAAGCTGCGGCGAGGTCGCGATGCCGCCGCCGGAATATTTGCGCAACGGTACCGGCCCGCGGCTGGTCATGATGCCGCCATCGGCGAACAGGAAGGAGGCGAATGCTTTCAGCCCCTTGCCGATAAAGTCGAATATGCCGCCGCCTCCACTGTCACCGCTCGCGCCGCCGCCCTTGCCGCCGCCACCGAGGCCGATGGCGCTGCCCAGCCCTTCGAACAGTTGATCCAACAGCTTGTTCGACACGAGGTCGACGATCTTCTCGGTGATCTTGTTCAGCGCATTGCGCGCGGCGTTGCCGAATGCTTCCCAGAGCCCTTGCCCCTTCTTCAGCCCGTCCTTGAGGTCGGTGAAGAAGCCCTTGAACGTCTCGCGCGCGAACGCCGTCGCCCGCTCCATCTTGCCCTGCTCTTCCTTGTACGCCTTATCGGCCTCCTCGTTCTGCTTGCGGGCTTCGTTTCCGTCCCGCATCGCCTTCTCAAACTCGGCCCTTTTCTCCGGAGCGGCGTCGCGCAGCCTCTTGGCAATCTCGAAGTTCTGGCGAATCTCGTTCTGCTTGTTCACGTCTCCGATCGCCGCCGTCAATTGCCGCGTCAGCTCGGTTTCCTTCACGAGATTGTCGATCGCGATCGTATCGGTCAGGACCTGCCGCCCCTCGAACACCTGCCGCTGCAGGCCACCCTCCAGGGTGCCCACGCGCGACGCTTTTGTCTCCATTTCGGCCTTCCGAATGGCGTAAGCGCCCTCGCTCACCGCCTTCAACGCTGCAGAAATCGCGGCGAGTTCGTCGCGCAAAGTCTTCAACGTGTCCGAACCATGGACACCACTACTGCCGCCGCACTCCGGGGGCGGGTCTGTCATCGGATCAATGCCCACACCCTTAAATTGCTCGGCCCAAGCTGGCGGCTTCATGCTCGCGGGATCGAACGGCAACCGCGCTATGGCGGCAAAGTCCAAGGCCGCTTTCGCGACAGCATCGAGTCCATCCTGGAATAGCATCAAGCTAGACGTCACCCGTCTGATAGACTCAGTGGTCTTGCCCTCCTCAACCTCTTTGGCACTGACCTCTGCGCGCTTTTCTGAGGTCGCCTTAGCGGCATTGTTTATCTCTTCGGCCAGAAGTCGTCCGGCGCCCGCTAAAGCGACTTGCGCTTCCTTAACTCGCTCTGCCGAAACTTCACCCTTCTCATATTGAATCGCGAGGTCATCGTATGCTTTCTGCACGCGATCCCGCACCCCAGTCCAATAGGCTACTTTGGCAGCGGCATCCCACTCTGCGAGAGAGACCAACTGTCCAGTCTTTGCATCGAGCGTAAGCCCCAACTTGTTGAGATCGGCCTCAATACCAATCAGAGTGCCCTTGAATTCCTCCGCCTTATCTAGAGCGAGGGCCCTGGCCTTTTTCTTCTCGATCTCGTCCAGTCGGCCTATCAAGTTCTCAAGAGCTAGTTCGGCCTTGGGCAAGCTATGTAACCCGTAGGGAGTAGCGTCTTTCCGCAGTCCAGCAATATACGCTTTCTGCTTTTCAATTGCCTTCTTCAGGTATTCGACGTTGTCATCGAGAAATGAAGCCTTGGTCACGGCCTCGATTGCGTCTGCAGCGGCGGCCCATGCCTGCTGATAGAGCCGCACGCCCGGCAGCCACTGAGCAAGCCGTGTCGTCAGATCGTCAATGCTATTGGCGATACGCTGTTTGCTAGACTCGACCGACTGAGGCAGCTTTTCGAAGCTCTGTTGGATCTCGCCGCTCTGCTTCCGAAGCGCTTCGAATACCTGCCTGCCAGTAAGCGTACCCGTTTCCGCTATCTGACGGAGTTCGCCGGTGGACACGCGAAGGCCCCGCGCAATCTGCTCGGCAATCTGCGGCACGCTGGCAAGGATGGTCTTAAGATTCTCTGCGTCGACCGTGGTCGACGACAAGGCTTTCTGCAGTGCTTGGTTTGCAGCCTCTGCATCCTGCGGCGATGCACCCGAAATCTGCGTCAGTTGCTCGGCCGTTACAGCGACGCCAAGCGTGTTGCCGGCAGAGATACCGATACCTTGGCCTGCCTTGGCGAACTGGATCGCCTTTTCCGTAGCGGCTGCGATGCTGATGCCGGTTGCGTTCGCATAGGTCTTGATGCCTTCGAAGTACGCCTCGGCTTCCGCTTGCCCTCCTGTGAGAGTGCTGAGCCGCCGTATCAACGCGTCTTGCTTGGCAACGAGAGGCTCCGCTGCATCGACAAGCTGCAGGTAAGCCACGGCAACTTGTGCGATGTGGGGGACCAATCGCCCTGCCGCGCCAGCGATTGCCCGGAGTTGGCCCGACAACGGGCCTCCTGCCGCTTGCGTCGTCCTAACCGCTGTTCCGAACGTTCCCAGCGCCTGCCCTGCTGTTCCCAGGTTGCGGCCGAGAGTCTGGCCGGCATTGGCCATGTTAGTGATCGCCGAGGCATTCGACGTCGCGCTGATTATGCCGGAACTCAGAGTTGCGAATGCCTGCTTGGCCATGCCGGCCCAGCTCGTCGTCTGTTGCAGCGCCGTCGTCTGGCCGTTCAGAGTGTTGGTGAGGTTGGCAAGTGCCCCGGCCAGGGTGTTCGTCGGGCCAAGGGCATTGCTGTTTGCCGCGCCGACCTTGCGTATGGCCGCGGCATAGGTGTCCGCCGCATCGGCGGCATCACCCAGCCCACGCGCCTGTTTGCCCACGGCGGCAGCGAACTTGGCGAGCACCGCCGACGCCTCGTCCAGCATGCGAACGATGACTAACAGTTCCTGGTCAGCCACGGCTCCACCCCTCCTTGGGTTTCGCGCCACGGCGGCGCGTCGTCAGCTCAGCTCTTCTTCTCCATCTGCGCCGCGCGGCATTCGTTCACGGTGCCGTGGATCAGGCGCATGATCGCGAGGTACTTCACCGTCTGGCTCATCACCCCGCCTTCGTCGGCCAGCACGCCCTCGGCGTAGAGGCCGTAGAGCGACATCAGTTCGCCGAACAGCGCCGGATCGTCCTTTACCGGCCGCCGCGGACACGCCCAGCTCTCCTGGCCGTCGACCTCCATCGGGACCAGCGATCGGTCGGTCCACGATCCGTCGGGCCGTTGCTTGGCGTCGCAACCCCACTCCTTCTGCTGCCGCGCCGTGCAGGTCGCACAGTTGCGCTCCGGCAGCAGGCAGAGCGCGATCACGCCGCGACGGATTTTCCCGCGTCGTCGGCGCTCACCGTGTTGATGGTTTTGATCTCGCGCGCCAGCCAGCCGGTCAGCTCGGCGTCGATCAGCGCCAGGCAGTCGTCGGCGACCACCTGGTACTTCTTGCCCATCACGACCTTCTCGGCCGTCGCGAAGACGACCTCGTTGCCCTTGGCATCGGCGAACCTCTCCCAGCCCTTCAGGCCGAAGCGGACATATTCGAGGTTGGCTTCGTTCAGCTTCACCTGCGCCACGGCGCGGCCATTGTCCTCGCCGTCGGTGAAGGTGAGGCTGCGGTCGCCGATATAGGCGGCGACGAAGGCGTCGATGGCGCCGATGGTGAACTTGGTGGCGTCGGGCGTGCCGTAGGCCTCGTCCAGTTTGGACTCGATGGTCTTCACGGCGGACAGGGTGAGTGCCTTGATGGCCATTCTGCTTCTCCTCCTAGAGATGCTGTTGGCGTGATGCTGTTGGCGATAATCGCCGCAACATACGGAGAGGAGGCGCCGGAACTATTCCGGGGCGCCGTCGTGGTCGGCCCGTGCGTCCAGCCACAGGCTCGCCTTGTCCGCCATCACCACGGTGATCTTCGCCGGCGCGTGATAGCGTGCAATCGATTGCGCGGCCCCGCGCGTCAGCTTGGCGCCGAGCAGCTCGCCGTTCGCTTTCTGGACGATGAAGACTTTGACTTCGTACATGGGCTGCCGGTCCCGCATCCTGCGGCAGAGCGGCCGATGCGGAACGCCAGACACGCAGGCGTTGAGGCACCGCGCGGCCACGGTCGTTGGCCGGCGCCTCCTACCGAGGCATCGGTGACGGCGACAGCGGCGCGCTGTCGGCGAATTCGAGGCCGTCGGCGTACTTCAGCGCCTCGTCGATCGTGTCGAACAGGCGCTCGCCCACGACCATCTTGCCGAGCGCATCGTTCTTCTCGATCTTGTACTTCTTCACGAGGAAGAGCCTGTAGGCGTCGGTCGTCAGGTCCGGGCTCATGAACCGCGCGCCCATCTCGGCCGGCGACATGTCGACGGTCATCGCCGCCTGCCGATTGATCTCCGCCGTATCGGCCAGCACATAGCCGCGCTCGATCAGCTTGCGGATGTGATAGGCGTTGAAGTTGAAACTCCAGACCAGCGAGATCAGCAGACAAATGACCGGCCCTGACACCGGCAGCGCGATCAGGATCGCGGCCGCGACGGCGAAGTAGATCAGGAACACCAGATACTCGCCCCGGAACGGACCGAAGAACAGAGTTGTCCAGGAGTAACCGACGGAGCCGATCTTCTCGAGCCCCGTATCCCTGTGCCTCAGCTTACCGGCGTCGCCATTTCATCCCACGCTGAATACGCGGGCGATCCCAAGTTCGCACCGCTTGCGCGTGCAAGCAGCTCGTCAAGGAAAAGGCCGTGCAATTGCTTGCACGGCCCGAGTGTCGGCTACCGCCTCTCAACGAGGACTAGCACGCGTAGAACATGATCTCGTCGTCGCCGTTCAGGCGATTGAACTGCAACGCGGCGTCGAGGGCCTGCAGGCCGTTGCGGTCCTTGTAGGTGAGGCCGGTGTACTGCACGCACGGCGCGTGGATGTACCAGCTATTGCCGGGCGTCGTGCCGACCCGCATGCCGAAGGGCATCAGGCGGGCGTTGGCGAGCTTGGTCCAGAAGTCCTGGCTGGCGACCAGCGTCGCTTCGGGATCGATGCCACCGGAGCTGCCGCGGTCGGTGATGCGAAGCCCCGTGTAGCCGTTGGCCGCGTTGATCGAGGTGCGCGGGTCGATCTTGTTGGCGATGTCGAAGCTGAACGTGTCGACCACGCACGGGTTGTTGAGCGGGCCGGCGACGCCGAAGCCGTCGACATGCAGGCGGCCGAGCTCGACCTGCTGCGGCAAGGTCGACTCGAACACAGGCGCGGCCGGAAAGGCCGCGTCCGTCGGCGTGCTGTAGATGCCGGTGAACTCGAACTCCACCGTCGCACGGCCGCCGGCCTGCGCGTTCACCTTAAAGGTGCCGTAGCAGCCCGTCGCCTCGTGCAGCACACCGTCCTTGTAGAGGCGCAGCGACAGGCTCTCCTGCTGGTTCTCGACCGAGGTTGGCTGATACTTGATGCCGGCCGGGAACACCGTGACGATCCACTTCTGCCCCGCCACCAGAGAGCCGCTCCAGGTCGGCGTCAGCGTGGCGCCGGAGAGGCCGCCGGTCGTCAGGGTGGCCGCCGTGCCGGAGATCATGTCGACGCCCACCTGCGCCGCCGTGCCGTCGTCGGCAGTGATCGTCATCTCGGCCGTGCCCGAGAGGCCGCCGGTCGTGACGTCGATCAGGAGCGTCTTGGGTTCGGTAATGCCGGAGAGGCTGCCGCCCGTCGTCCAGGCAACGGCCGGGCCGCCGGCGACGTTGCCGATCGGCAGGAACGCGCCCCACCAGGCCGACGCCTTGTTCTCGGCGACCAGCGAGCAGGCGCGCAGCAGACGACCCAGCCGGCTTTCCGAGCCGACCGTGCCGCTGCCCCGCAGCTCGTGCGTGAAGGAGAGCTTGGAGATCTTGCGGCCGATCATGTCGGGCGTCGGCGAGAGATCGGCGCGATAGAGCGGCCGGTCGATGTTCTGGAGATCGAGCTTGTAGTCGGCGTTCTCGATCAGGATCGGGCTGGTCGAGTCGCTGAACGCGGGCAGCGTGCCATAGGCCAGCTCGATGCCGGCATAGAGCATGGTCTTGCGGGTGAGAATGCTCATGGAAGCCCCTCCTTGGGCCAAAGAGATAATGGGTGTGGTTAGACGGCGACGGTGGCGAGAGGTCGCCTAGACGGCGACGGTGGTGGCAACGCCGCCAGTGGTATCGCCCAGCGCGTTGAGCTTGGTGGCGAGTTCCTTCACGGCGTTGGCAATCTTCTGCATCACCACGCCGGCGTCGGCCGCCTTGACGATGGCGTTGGCCGCCGTCGCATCCGCGCCCGTGGCCGCCGTGCCGGTGCCTTCGGGAATGTCGGCGAAGGCCAGGCTGTAGGCGGGCTTGCCGCCCGACAGATCGACGATCTCCGCGGCCCCGCAGGCGACGGCGAGCTTGTTCGTGTGCAAGACGAGCTGGGCCAGCGCGTTCCGAAGCCGCGTCAGCACGAGGTTGGCGCCGGTGGCCGAAGCCATCGCCGTGCCCGCGCCGGTATAGGAAACGTCGATGGCGGCGATGGTGCCGTCGGCCGTGGTGCCGACGATGTTGTCGACCAGCACGCCCCCGAG
>CALROF020000133.1:0-17689 GCA_943369775.1 Reyranella massiliensis 521 | reverse complement strand
GCCGCTGCCCGACATGGTGCCGGCGTAAGTGCCATTGCCGCTCTGGTTGAACACCACGGCAGCGTTGTTGGTGATATCGCCCTGCAGGCTCGTCGTATTGCCAGTCAGCGTACCGGCCGACACCGTCGTGCCGCCGCTGTAGCTGTTGGCGCCGGTCAAGGTCAGCGTGCCACTGCCCTGCTTGACCAGCGAACCGCCGGTGCCGCCGTTCATTCCGCCGTCGGCGATCACGCCGGCAAAGGTCGTATCGTTGGCCGTGCCGACCGTCAGGCTGTTGCTGCCCAGTAGGACCGACGTGCCGGCAACACCTGAGAGATCCTGGATCGTGCCGGGGCCATAAGCGCCGGAGACGTCCAGGCTCGCGCCGGTCCCGGTGAGGGCCACACCGCTCGACGCGGCGATGCTGCCGTCGTCGTAGAGAAGGAGCGTCGCACCTGCGCCAATCGTCGTCGCGCCGGCATAGCTGTTGCCCCCGGCCAACGCCTGCGTGGCATTGGCCGCGAGCGTCAGACCGCCGTTGCCCGAGATGATGCCCCCAAAGGCGCCGCCGCTACCGGTGACGGTGAGCGTCTGGTTGCCCAGCACGACACGGCCGAAGCCGCCGCTCGTGTCGAGCAGGCCGCCGACCGTGGCGCCACTGTTGGTCCCCGAAATGTCGAAGGTTGCATCGCCACCCGAGCCCGGTGAGAAGGCCACGTAGAGCGAGTCGGCGATCGAACCCGCTCCCGTCAGCACCAGGCTCGCGCCCTGGTAGATCCGCGTTATACCGCCATAGGTCGACACGCCCGACAGCGTCAGCGTGCCCTCGATGATCGTCAGCGCGCCGCGCGTCGTGCCGGCGCCGGCATCGACGATTGCCCCGGAGAACGTGCCCGTGGCGTTGTTCACCACCAGCTGGTTGCTGCCGAGCTTCACGGTGCCGCCGCCGGCCAGGTCCCCGGCCATGTTTTCCAGAAAGTCACCGCCGCTGATGTCGAAGATGGCTCCGCTCGCCACCGTGAGGCTCGAGGAGCCGATGCTGCCCGCACCGACCATCGCCAGGGTGCCGGCATTGATCGTCGTCGCCCCGCCATAGCCGGCGTAGCTCTCGAGCGTCAGCGTTCCACTGCCCTGCTTGGTCAACCCGCCGGCACCGGAGATGTTGCCGGCGAAGCTCGTGTCGTTGGCCGTCCCGACCGTCAGGCTGTTGCCGCCCAGCACGATCGACGTGCCGGCCACGCCGGTCAGATCCTGTATTGTCTGGTCGCCACTGCTGCCTGAGATATCGAGGGTCGCACCGCTCGCCGTGAGAGCGACGCCGCTCGACGCCGCGATGCTGCCGGCACCGACCAGCGCCAGCGTGCCGGCATTGACCGTCGTCGCGCCGGTATAGGTGCCGACGCCGGTAAGCTCCAGCGTGCCGCTACCGGTCTTGGTCAGTCCGCCGCCACCCGTGATCGCACCCTGCAGGGTCAGCGTATTGCCGTTGGTGTCGAACGTGCCTCCGGGAGTCGTCAGTGTGATCGGCCGCGCGATGGTGAAGCCAGCCGTCGCCTGCACCGTACCGCCAGTTAAGGTCAGCCCCGTACCTGCTGCACCGAAGGCGCCGTCCGAGCCAGCCTGCACCGTGGTGCCGATGATCGCCGTGCCGCCCGTATAGGTGCTGGCCCCCGTCAACGTCACCGTGCCGGACCCCATATAGGCAACGCTGCCGCTGCCGCTGATATTGCCTGCGAACGTGATGTTATCGGAGCGGTTGAAGGCCAGGACGCCGTCGTTGACCACGTTGCCCGCGATCATGCCGGTGGTGCCGCCATTGCCGAGCTGCAGGATGCCGCTGCTGATGGTCGTGTCACCGCCGTAGGTGTTGTTCGCCGTCAGGATCATCGTGCCACCGCCGGCCTTGGTCAGACCGCCGGTGCCACCGATGACTCCGTTCTGCGTGAAGGTCGTGCCCGTCGCGACATCGAACGTGCCGCCGCCCGTGCTCAGGGTCGTCGCGCGGGACGTCGCGATGTTCGCCGTCGTCTGCAGGGTACCGCCCGCGAGGATCAGCGTGCCGGTCGCCGCGCCGAGATTGGCGTCCTGCGAGATCGAGATCGTGCCGCCGTTGATCGTCGTGCCGCCGCCGTAGATGTTGGTGCCCGACAAGGTCAGCGTGCCGCCGCCGGTCTTGGTCAGCGACCCCGTTCCCGACATCACCCCCGCATAGGTGCCGTTGGTTGCCTGGTCGAACACAACCGCGGCGTTGTTCTCGATATCACCCTGCAGGCTCGTCGTACTGCCCTGCAAGGAGCCGGCACTCACCGTCGTGCCGCCCGTGTAGTTGTTGGTGCCAGTCAGGATCAGCGTGCCGCTGCCCTGCTTGGTCAGACCACCAGCGCCGGAGATGTTGCCGGCGAAGCTCGTGCTGTTGGCCGTGCCGACCGTCAGGCCGTTGCCACCCAGCACGATGAACGTCCCTGCAACGCCGGTGAGATCCTGGATCGTGCGGTTGCCGTTGGCGCCGGAGATGTCGAACGTCGTGCCGGCGGCCGCCAGATTGACGCTGCTCGACGCGGCGACGCTGCCATTGCCTGAAAGCGCCAGCGTGCCCGCATTGATCGTGGTCGCACCGGCATAGCCGTTCATGCCGCTCAGAGTCAGCGTGCCAGCACCAAGCTTGGTGAGCCCCCCTGCACCGCCGATGGCCGCGGAAATGGTCGTGGCGAAGCCATTGGTATCGACCGTGCCGCCACCGGCGCCGAGTGTTACGGCGCGCGAGCCCGCCAGATTGAAGCTCGCCAGGAATCGCAACGTGGCGCCATTGATCGTCAAGCCACCGTTGGCAGCGCCGAGATTGGCATCGGACGAAATGGCAAGCACGCCGGCATTGATCGTCGTGCCGCCTCCATAGGTGTTGGTCCCGCCCAGCACCAGCGTGCCTGCGCCGATCTTGGTCAGACCGCCGCTGCCCTCGATGCCTCCGTTCTGCGTCAGCGTCATACCCGTCGCGACATCGAACGTGCCGCCACCCACGTTCAAGGTCGTCGCACGGGACATCGTGATGTCGGCGGTCGTCCGCAAGGTGCCGCCGCCAAAGGCCAAGCTGGCGCCGGTCGCGCCGAGATTGGCATTCGACGAGACCGAAAGCGTGCCGCCGTTGATCGTTGTGCCGCCGGTGTAGGTGTTGGTACCGCTCAACGTTAGCGTACCGCTTCCCTGCTTGACGAAGCCGCCATTGCCGCCGAACGCGTCGATCACACCGGCGAAAGCCGTCGAGTCGGCCGTTCCGGCGGTCAGGCTGTTGTCACCCAGCCGGACGGTCGTGCCGGTGACGCCCGCCAGATTCTTGATCACGCGGCCGCCGTTGGCGCCCGAGATATCGAGCTTCGCTCCTGTCCCCGCGAGAACAACCCCACTCGACAACGCGATACTGCCGTCGTCCACGAGAGCGAGCGTCGCGTCCGCCCCGATCGTCGTTGCGCCGCCATAGGTATTGACGCCGCTCAGCCGCTGCGAGGCATTGTCGGCGAGCGTCAATCCGCCGTTGCCCGAGATGACGCCCTTGAAAGCATCCGTGCCGTTGTCACGGGTGATGGTAAGCGTGCGGTCGCCGAGCACTACAGCACCGGCGCCGCCCGAGTCGTGCAGACCGCCGACCGACGCACCGGCGGTCGTCTGCGAGATGTCCAAAGTCGCGCTGCCGAACGTGTTCGGCAGGAAGTTGACGTAGAGCGTATTGGCGATCGAGCCTGCGTCCTTAAGCTTCAGGGTCGCCCCCTGATGGATATGCGTGACGCCACCATAGGTCGAGACACCGGAGAGCGTCAGCGTGCCGTTCCGGAGCTCGAGCGTCGCGGCGGCCGTGCCGTTGATCACGCCCGAGAACTCGCTCGAGGCGTTCATGACCGAGAGCCCGTTGCCGCCGAGTTCCACCGTGCCGGCGCCGGCGAGATTGCGGATGGGGTTGTAGGTACTTCCACTGCCGCTGACGTCGAAGGTCGCACCGGAGGCGATCGTCACGCCGCTCGATGCGAAGAGGTTGCCCGCACCCGTCAACGCCAGGGTACCGCCGGTGATGGTCGTCGCGCCCGTGTAGTCCTGAATCTGCGTGAGGGTCAGCTTGTTGCCGCCGGCCTTGGTCAGCGAACCGCCGAGGCTGGTGCCACCCACGACATCGGTAATGACGCCGGCGAACGTCATCACGTTGCCCGCGCCCACCGTCAGGGTATGGGCGCCCAGCACCACCTTGGTGCCGGCGACGCCGCTTAGATCCCCGATCGTCCGGTTGCCGCTGGCGGCGGAGATATCGAAGGTCGCACCAGTGGCCGTGAGCACGACGATGCCCGACACGATGCTGCCTGCTCCGGAAAGCGCCAGCGTGCCGCCCTCGATCGTCGTCTGGCCGCCATAGGTGTTCGCAGCTCCCAGCACGAGCGTGCCGCCGCCGCTTTTGGTGATCCCGTCGGCGCCTCCGATAACCCCGTTCTGGGTGAGTGTCGTGCCGGTCGCTACGTCGAAGAGGCCGCGCAAATTCAGGGTCGTGGCACGGGACATGGTGATATCGGCCGTCGTCCGCAGCACGCCGCCGCCAAAAGCAAGGGTGCCGGCGGCCGCACCGAGATTGGCGTCGCTCGAAATGGAGAGGACACCATCGTTGATCGCCACGCCGCCAGAGTAGTTGCCGGTGCTGGTCAGGGTCATCGTACCGCTGCCGACCTTGGTCAGCGATAGGCGCCCGGATGGCGTACCTGGATAATTGTTGAAGGTGCCGCTGAACGTCGTGGAGGTATTGTTGCCGCCGACCGTCAGGTTGACATCGCTGCCGCTGTTTGCCGTGACATCGCCGGCACCGGCGAGTGACGCTATTGTCCGGTTGCCGTTGATGCTCAGAAGGGCGCCGCTGTCCACCGTATAGGCACTGGCCGACGATAGCTGACCCGCCAGCCCGCCCGCCTGGACATGCGTTGCCCCGCTGTAGTCGGCAACGGTAGTGATGACCAGCAGACCCGTACCGACCTTGGTGAGGGCGCCGGTACCCGTCACGCGGCTAATGTTTGGAGCGACGCCGCTTGCTTCTATGGTACCACCGCCCGCGCCGAGGGTGAAGGTCCTGTTGAAGGTCTGCGCCGTCGTGAACTGGAGCGTGCCGCCATCGATCAAGACACCACCGCCAGCGGCCCCGAGATTGCTGTTCGTCGAAACCGAAAGCGTGCCGCCTTTGATCGTCGTGCCGCCGCTGTAGGTGTTTGTACCCGACAGCGTCCAGGTGCCGCTGCCTTCCTTTACGATCGATCCGCCCGAGCCCGAGATGACACCGCCGAATGCTGTCGACAGGTTGTTGCCGCCTACGCTGAGCTGCTTGTTTACGAGGACTACCTTGCCAGTCGCCCCTTCGATGGAGCCGATCGTCGTCCCGGAGCTTGTGAGAAGACTGAGGTACAATGTGCTTTCAACGCCGTCGAGAATGACCCGCGCCTGCCCGCCGCTGCCGGTACCCTGGATAATAATCGTCGCCCCGCTACTCGCCGTAGCGGTTGCACTCGCCAGTGTTGCGGAGTCGTAAACATTCAAAACTGTGGCAGCGGTATAGCTGCCGGTATAAACGCCGGAAACACTGATCTGCGCCGTGCCGGCGTTCGCCGTATCGTAGAAGTTAATCGTGGCGCCGTCGGTCAGCGAGAAGACGGCATTGCCGGCCGTCGCGGAATTGTTGAATCCAAAGCCGGAGGCTACGGGGTTTACCGCACGTATCCCGCTGGCATTGAACGTCTGCACGCTGGCGGAGTTGTTGACGATGCCGGCGCCAAAGAAGCTCATGCCGGCGCCGTCGATTGCATTGAAGGTATAGGCGGGGGCCGCGGCGTCGAACTGGAATGCGCTGACGCTGTATCCCACGCCAAGATCTATGGTCCGCGCCGTCCCTCCGGTCGAGAAAATTGCCGTGCTCGCCAAACTCGGAATCGAGGATGGATTAGTCCAGTTGCTTGATAAGGCGTAGGTGGCGGTCGTCCCAGTCCCATTCCAAGTCTGCGAGGCCACCTCGAATGGCGTCAGCGCCGTAGCGCCCAAAAGACACGCAACAGCCAACCGCGCCTTACGCGCCACTTCAACGCTACGCATTCCCACCGCTCCCCAAATCCCACCACGGATTTTGGGGTCAACCTAACACCTCACCTGCAAAATGTCTTATGCGATACAGCTAATGCGGGTGGATACTTATCGAGGCTTCTGGCGTAACGCTTTCTCTACAAGCATCCCCAAATTTGGGGCCTCACAAACTGCGCCAAGCCCAAATGAGGCCCACCCGGGGAAACGGTGGTTGTTGACCAGCACGCCGCCGCCCAGTCGAAAGGCAGCACGGCCATCCTGGAAAAATTGGCGCAAGGCGGCCGTCTAGAGCCGTGCGCAGAAGTTCGCTCTTTTGTGTAGGAATGGCGTGCCGGCGCGGACAAAAAAGAGAACTGGAGCGCCGCCCTCCTAAGGCAGAGGTCTTGAGTTTGAATCTCGCCGGGTCCGCCATTTTTATTGAATGTTTATAAGCACTTGGTGAGAACCCACCTAGTTCTGTCGGCGCTCGAATTGGCCGCCGAAGCACTCGGGCTCGTGTTGGAGCGTCGCATAGCACGCTGCGTCGCATCGCACTCATCGCCCACACGCGACGATGTCACGTCACCACGGCGCGCGTTTTCAGCTGATCGACCGAATGCACTTTCTCAGGAGGCCGAGTTAAAATCGAGCAGTTGTGATCGGCGTAGGTTCAAAATTGGGTTCGGATCACTCTCAAATTGTCGATCGTTTCCCACTTTCCACGTAGAGTGCTTCGCGGCCGCAAGTCCAGCAAGACAGATTGGCTATGCGTTGCCAAAAGCACATTCAACTGATGCCGCAGCAGCACGCTCTCGGCGTCCAGTCATGCCCGAGCCCTAAACGGCGATACCAGGCCGTGAAGGAAAGATCGGAAATGCGATTGTTGAGGCTCAGCCTACCTGATCCCGCTCTCACGCCCGCGCGATGGAGTTTTCAGTATCGACACCATTCAGAATGGCAGTGGCCTAGCCTTTCCGGCCCAAAACCCACAGGCAGTAGTTATGAAAGGGAGTGGCGTATCGTAGTGCCCCGCTGTTCGACAACGATCGACACGCAGTATGAACCCAGGAATATCCACCTCAACATGAATGGCTGACGAATGCCGTCCAGCGCCGTCCGCGACTTTACTGAGGCAGCCGACTATGCGGCGGGTATTCGCGCCGGTCACTTCGAAATGCTTTCCATTGGTCGTGGTGCATTTCAAGCTAAGTTGGTTCGTATCGACCTGCATCGCCTCTGGATGCAACGCTTTTCGGAAACGTTGCCTCGGATTGCGCGAGCCGCCACCTCCCCTGCTCGCGCTATCGTCTCCTTCCCATCAAGTCCCGGACCTCTGCAAGTATGGGGAGGTCGCGAGATTCCGTGGGGCACGTTGTATCGAGTGGGCGTCGGTCAGGAAATATTCCATCAGTCTTCTGGGCTAGCCGAGACAGCCTCGATGTCGTTACCGGTCGAGGACTTCGCGACAACGGTCGAAGCGCTCACTCACCATGCGATCAAGCTCAAATCCGACGGCCTGCAGATAAGGCCGATGCCTGGAGCAATGGCCAATCTCCAGCGCCTTCATGCAGCGGCGGGTGCCCTGGCGGAAAGCGCGCCCACACTTCTCAACAACGCAACGACAGCGCACAGCCTTGAGCAGGAGCTTATCCTCGCCATGGTCGCTTGCACTGCTGCCTCCGCCGATGATGACAGCCTGGCGTTGCGCCACCACCAGAACATCATGCGACGTTTCCGGGCCCTCATCGAAGCGAATGTCAGCAATCCGCTATATCTGCCAGAGATCTGTGCAGCGCTGGGCGTTTCGAATCGTACCTTGCAGAGATGCTGTCACGAGCAGCTCGGTGTCAGCCCGTCACGCTATCTCTGGCTGCGCCGGATGCACATGGTCAGACGCGCGCTCGCTTCCGCATCTCCAGCCGCTGGCGCGGTGACCGCGATCGCGACGCAGTTCGGTTTCTGGGAACTCGGTCGCTTCTCGGTCGCCTATCGCGCCTTGTTCGGGGAAGCACCCTCGGTAACGCTTAACCGCCGGCCGTAGCGCGGCGACCGTGCTCAGTGGCGCAATCTGCATAGTCGTTCCGCAAGCATCGCCTCACACTGCGAACGATATGATCTAAAGGGAAAGCCGATGTACAACGTCCGGCCCTTCGCTTTTGCCGTTGCGCTGTTGTGGGCACTGCCAGTGGACGCCCAGAATGTCCCAACGGCAGCCGAACCGCCCGCACCCTGGACCTTCAAGATCACACCCTATGGTTGGTTCGTCTTCGTGAGTGGCCAGCAGACGGTGCGCGGCCGAACCGTCACCGTTGATACAAACACCGTGCAGATGTTCTCCGACAGCAAGTCGCTCATTCCCTTCATGGGTTACTTCGAAGCACGATGGCGCGATCGCATCGGCCTGTTCGTCGACGTGCTCTATGCCAATCAGACAACGGGAGCCGGTGGCACGCGCGGCTTCAGCCCGGAACCCGGTGTCGGCGGGTCAATTACTGCCAGCACATCGCTCGACTACGAGACGCTCACCGTCCAGTTCGGCGTCGCCTACGAGGTCGTCAAGGTCGGGCCGACCAGTACGGGTGGCGTGGGCCAGACCGCCTTCGACCTCCTGGTGGGTGGCCGCTACTGGTTGCAGAGGGCCGACCTCATCCTGGATCTCGCCGGGACCATCGGTGTCAATACGACCGACCTGGAGGTCTCGGCTGCCGGCAGCAAGGCCTTTGCTCGCTCAGGCAATGTGCAATGGGTCGATCCTGTCCTGGGTTTTCGCGTCCGACACAAGCTCGCCGTGGGTCAAGACCTAACTTTGGAAGCCGACCTCGGCGGCTTCGGCATGGGAAGTCGCATTTCCGCTCAGGCAGTCGGCACCTACGCTTACCAGTTTGGCCGCACGGGCAGTGTGGGCTGGTCGGCTGTATTGGGCTACCGCGCCCTGTATGTCGACTATAGCCGCGGCGCCGGCAGCGATCTCTTTCGCATGAACATGCTGCAGCACGGACCGATCCTCGGTATCAGCGCGCGCTTCTAGTGTGCGCCCAGCACAGCGTGTCGCAATCTGCATAGGCGTCCCGCAGTCGTTCGCCCACAGTGCGAGCAGGCCTACTTCGCTTTCAGATGCGGAAGGATGCTCGGGTGACGGGCAGCGCGATCAGTCGCTTCACAAACCCAGCCGACTACGCGGAGAATCTGCGTGAGCTTGGTGCCGTCATTACATGGACAGAACCGGGCCCATTCACGGCGAATCTCATCCGCATCGAGTTGCTGCTGAGCAAGGTCATCGACACGCGGGAGTCTGTCGCGCGCGTCGGTTACCTCTCAATTCCGCCGGGCTGGTCCTATGCGTTCTTTGTCATCCACCCGGACATGCTGTTCGTCTGGAACGAGGAGACCTTGCCGTTTGGAGATATCTTGCTCGCTGGCGAGGGTGAACGGCTGTGCCAGCGCACCGTTGCAGCTACGCACTTCGGGGCGATAGGTATCCGCAGCGAGACGCTCCATCGCTATGCTGAGGGGCTGGCCGGCCAACCATCGGCTATCCCGGCAGGAACGAGAGTCATCCGGCCACAGACTGGTCCGTTGCGGCGCCTGCTACAGCTGCACGCGCGAATTGTCCGGACGATTCAGACGCGCCCCGGGGCGGCCGTCCATCCTGAAACAGTGCGGGCGATCGAGCAGGAACTTATCGAAGCGCTTGTCATATGCCTTGTGAACGGCGAATCGCGACCTCCGTCACCGAAATCTCAGCGAGTATGAATCTCGATGTCCACTTCAGTCGCGACACCGACGATTGTCGGAATCCGCATAGTGGAGGCAACGCGGTGGACGCATAGTCCTCCCGGTTCCGAGCTCGGAGGATGGCGATGAAACTCAAGGCGTTGCTAACTTCAGCCACGACCCTTTTCGCGGTCGGAATGCTAGCCACCCCCCAAGCCAGCGCCCAAGCGCCGGCTCCTGCAGCAAAGCCCAACATTCTCTTCATCATGGGCGACGATATCGGATGGATGCAGCCGAGCATCTATCACCGCGGCCTGATGGTTGGGGAAACGCCCAACATCGACCGCATCGGGCAGGAAGGCGCGATCTTCATGGACTACGTCGCCATGCAGAGCTGCACCTCTGGGCGCAACGCCTTCTTTACCGGCATGTATCCGTTACGCACAGGGATGATCCCGCCACAACTTCCTGGCAGCCCCTCGTACCTGCGACCGGGTACTCCTGCGCTCGCCAAATTCCTCCTGGACCTCGGCTACAACACCGGCGAGTTCGGCAAGAATCACCTGGGCGACCACACGGCCTCGCTGCCGACGGCGCACGGCTTTCAGGAATACTGGGGTTATCTCTACCACCTTGATGCCATGCAACAGGTGAGCTTTCCCGACATCAACAAGACCCCGTTGATTCAAGGCGTCGCGCCACCGTGCCGTAACACGCCGATCCCCGGTGTGGCCGAGGTTCCAGGCGCCGTCGATCCCAAGACGACCATTTGCCTGACACCGCCACGGCCCATCCTGGCGTGCAAATCTTCTGACGGCACGGAAAAGAACCAGACCTGCAAGGACGAAGGCCCACTGACTCTGGACCGATCGAAGACGGTGGACGAGGAAATCTCCTCCAAGGTCGTCGACTTCATCGAGCGCAACGATCCCCGTCGTACCAACAAGCCCTTCTTCGTCTGGTACAACCCGGCGCGCATGCACGTCACCACCGTGCTCTCCGACAAGTACCTAGCGATGGTCGGCGAACCCGGTGGCAAAGACTGGGGCGTCAACGAAGCCGGCATGAAGCAGATGGACGACAACATCGGCGTCGTCCTCAAGAAGCTCGAGGACATGGGCCAGCTCGACAACACCCTCATCGTCTTTACGACAGACAACGGCGCCGAGACGATCTCCTTCCCCGACGGTGGCATCACGCCGTTCAAGGGCCAGAAGGGCGAGGCCTGGGAAGGCGGCTACCGCGCTCCGATGGTCGTCCGCTGGCCCGGCGTGATCAGGCCCGGTACGGTCAAGAACCAGTTGTTCGCCGCGCTCGACTGGGTTCCGACCTTGGTCGACATCGCCGGCGGCGCCAAGGGCGACGATCTGAAGAAGCGCATCGAAGCCGGCCAGTATCCCGGCATCGTCAAGACCACACTCGACGGCGTCAACCAACGCGACTACCTCGAAGGCAAGTCGGAAAAGTCGGCAAGGGATTTCTTCTACTACTTCTCTGGCTCGACGCCGTCGGCGGTGCGCTACAAGAACTGGAAGATGTACTATACCATGTCGCAGCCTGGTCCGGCCGGCTGGATCATGCCGCTCGTGCCGTTCCACTTCACACTCGTCCAGAACATCAAGCGCGATCCCTTCGAACAGGCGGTTGGCATCGACCAAAAGTCAGCCATGAGCCTCGGCGGTGCACTGGCCGCCCCAATGACCGCCTTCCAGTATGATTGGAACATGCTGCCGATCGGCCAGCAGCTCTGGGAGAAGCACCTCCTCTCGTACAAGGAGTTTCCGCCGCTGCAGGCGCCTGAAACCTACAATCTAAGCGGCATTCTGGAACAGGTCCAAAAAGCCAGAGGCGCGAGCGACTAGCGCCGGCCGATGGAGTCGCCAATCGTAGGGGGACGCGATGGTTTCGATCGGCAAAGCTTCAGCAGTTGGTCGCCGCCTGGCTTTGATATTGGGTGCATCAAGCCTGCTTGCTGTTGCTGCGCACGCCCAGGACGATCCTCTCCCCTCCTGGAACAGCGGTGCTGCGAAGCAGGCCATCGTTGCGTTCGTGAAGGACACGACCACTCCCGGCAACCCGAAGTTCGTGCCTGAACCCGAGCGGATTGCAACGTTCGACCAAGACGGAACGCTATGGGTCGAGAAGCCGATGTATTCGCAGGTGATCTACTGCCTCGATCGCGTTCCGGCCGTCGTCAACGAAAAGCCAGCGCTCGCGAACGTCGAGCCATTCAAGACCGTGATGTCAGGCGATCGCGAAGAGATCTCCAAACTTTCGATGGAAGACCTTGAGAAACTTCTCGTCGTCACGCTTACCGGCATGTCGGTCGAGGCCTTCAAAGCTGAAGTAGCAAAATGGCTCGATACTGCCCGGGATCCGCGCTGGAAGCGCCCCTACACTGAGCTCACCTACTTGCCGATGCAGGAGGTACTGCGGTATCTGCGCGCCAACGGGTACAAGACCTATATCGCCACAGGAGGTGGTCAGGATTTCGTGCGGATCTATGCCGAGCGCGTCTACGGCATCCCGCCGGAGCAGGTCGTCGGGACCGCAGGGGCGACCCGATATGGCTACAACAGCGACGGCAAGCCATTCCTGACCAAGGAACCGAAGCTCCTGCTGAATGACGACAAGGCCGGTAAGCCCGAAGGCATCCACCTCATGATCGGTCGTCGTCCCGTTGCTGCTTTCGGGAATTCGACCGGCGATCGCGAGATGCTCGAATACACCACCGCGGGCAGCGGCGCGCGGCTGTCGATGCTGGTGCTGCACGACGACCCGGTACGGGAATACGCATATGGTCCAGCACAAGGACTGCCGGATTCCAAGGTCGGCACCTTCACCCAGCCGCTCTACGACGAGGCGAAAAGAAGCGGCTGGACAGTCATCAGCATGAAGAACGACTGGAAGCGTATTTTTTCCTGGGACCAGTGAGGCGTGAGGTCGACCACTGCCCCCTTTGGGCACGGAGCACGGGCGCGCCTCCTGACTCGCCAACGCATTTCAACTGGGGGTAGTTTCGATGAACATCAAGAGCCTGGCGGGGGCTGCCTCGGCAATGGTCGTGGCGCTGGCTCTCGGCACCACTGCGGCGGCTCAGGTACCTACGCAGCCCAACATCCTCGTCATCATGGGTGACGATGTCGGTGTCTGGAACATCAGCGCTTACAATCACGGAATGATGGGCTATCGCACGCCGAACATCGATCGCATTGCCCAAGAAGGTGCGCTCTTCACAGACTACTATGGCCAGCAATCCTGCACGGCTGGCCGAGCGGCCTTCATTACCGGCCAATCGCCTATTCGAACCGGACTTCTCAAGGTCGGCCTGCCAGGGACGCCCGAAGGACTGTCCGAGAAGGACCCAACCATCGCCGATCTGCTCAAGGCCAAAGGCTATGCCACCGGCCAGTTCGGAAAGAACCACCTCGGCGATCGCAACGAGTTCCTGCCGACGGTGCATGGTTTCGACGAGTTCTTCGGCAATCTCTACCATCTGAATGCCGAGGAAGAGCCAGAAAACGTCGACTACCCGAAGGACGCGACATTCAAGGCCGAGTACGGTCCACGAGGTGTGCTGAAGTGCTTTGCCTTGCCGAACGACACGCCAGGCGAGGATCCACGCTTCGGCAAGTGGGGCAAACAGCGATGCGAGGATACCGGCCCGCTCACCATCAAGCGCATGGAGACCGTCGACGAGGAGTTCCTCACCGCAACAACTGACTTCATTGATCGCGCCCATCGCGACAGGAAGCCGTTCTTCGTGTGGACCAACTCCACGCGTATGCACATCTGGACCCACCTCAAGAAATCATCCGAAGGCAAGACCGGGCTCGGCGTCTATGCCGACGGCATGGTCGAGCATGACGGCCAGGTCGGTCAGCTCCTGAAAAAGCTCGACGACCTTGGGATCACCAACAACACCATTGTGATTTATACGACTGACAACGGTGCCGAGGTCATGAGCTGGCCGGACGGCGGCACCACGCCTTTCCGCGGTGAGAAGAACACCAATTGGGAGGGTGGCTACCGTGTGCCCGCTATGGTGCGCTGGCCGGGTCTCGTGAAGCCAGGAACCAAGATCAACGACATATTCTCGGCTGAAGATTGGATGCAGACCCTGCTGGCTGCCGTTGGTGAGACGGACCTAGGCAACAAGCTGAAGCAAGGCGCGACCTTCGGTGACAAGACCTTCAAGGTCCATCTCGACGGCTACGACCAGCGCGAGCTGCTGAAGAATGGCATGGGCAGCGCACGCAAGGAGTTCTTCTACTGGACGGATGACGGCGGGCTGGCCGGCCTGCGGTACGACAAATGGAAGCTCGCCTTCATGGAGCAGCGCAGCCATGGCTTCGACGTTTGGCAGGATCCGATGGTGACCTTGCGCGTGCCGAAGCTGTTTGACCTCCGGGCAGATCCGTTCGAGCGCGCCGACAAGGAGGGGATGGGTTATGGCCGGTGGCGGCTCGACCGCATTTTCCTGCTGGTACCCGCCCAAGCCTTCGTCGGGCGTTATATCCGGACCCTAGCCGAGTTTCCGCCGCGGCAGCGTCCCGCCTCATTCAACCTCGACGCTGTGCTGCAAAAGCTGACATCGCCGCCGCAAGGTGTGAACTAGTACGGTAGCGGGGAACAGTTGAGAAGTCGTACCCTTCTCCCTGCTCTCTTCGCGACGTCGATCATGATTCATCGGCAAGTGCTGCCAAAAGTCTCGATGCTTTCGGCGCGGCTCGTCTACGGCCGCCTGAATTGACCTACTAACATGCCCATCAAGAATCCCGCCTCCCTCCAAAGCGCCACAGAGTCGTCGCCAACGTTTGATATGATTCGCGTCCCTGGTGGTACGTTCCGCATGGGCTCGGACAAGCATTACCCGGAGGAGAAACCGGCGCATAGTGTAACAGTCGGTGGGTTCTGGATTGATCCAACACCTGTCACCAACGCCCAGTTTCGTGAGTTCATCCGGGCGACCGGCTACGTCACTTGGGCCGAGAAAGATCCCGACCCGAAGGACTACCCCGGCGCGAAACCAGAGATGCTGAAGGCTGGCGGGCTTGTCTTCATGCCACCGTCAAAGCCCGTTGACCTCGCCGATTGGAGCCAGTGGTGGCGTTATACGTTCGGCGCTACCTGGCGGCGCCCTTACGGCAAAGGCAGCCATATCGGCGGGCTGGACGACCATCCGGTGGTGCAGGTCGCGCTGAGGGATGCCGAGGCTTACGCCAGATGGGCAGGTAAAGAGCTGCCCACTGAAGCTGAGTGGGAATTCGCCGCGCGCGGCGGGCTCGACGCCGCGGAGTTTGCTTGGGGCGATGAGTTCATGCCCGGCGGGCGACACATGGCGAATACCTGGCAGGGCCACTTCCCCAACGAGAATTCACGCGAGGACGGCTTCGCCCGCACCTCCCCTGTGCGCGCCTTTCCGCCTAATGGCTACGGCATCTACGACATGATCGGGAACGTGTGGGAATGGACGACCGATTGGTATTCGCTCCGCCATGAAGCCGACGCCGTCAAAGCCTGCTGCGTGCCAGAGAATCCACGTGGTGCTTCAATGGACCAAAGCTATAACCCGCGCGACCGAGCACGCATTCCGCGCAAGGTGCTGAAGGGCGGCTCGCACCTCTGCGCGCCAAGCTACTGCAGGCGCTACCGCCCCGCTGCCCGTCATGCCGAGGAAATAGATACAAACACTAGCCATGTCGGCTTCAGGTGTGTCGTACGAAATTCCAACCGAAGCTGAAATCGAGGCACAGGCCGCGCAACGCCGATTTGCGGCAATCCAGCGTGGTGGGTTCTTCGAGGGCGGTAAGCCGATGGACATCGCCCCGAAGCGCTAGAAGGACCGCTGGCCGCTCTGGTCTAGAACCCACTTGGGATGTTGGCCGACCTCAGCTTCTTCCGCGATCAGGAAGAGGTTATCAGTGTGCGACAATGCATTTTCGAGCTGCAACCACAGTTCCGTGGTCTTGATCCCCATCTCAGAGTCCAAGAAGCTATTCTGCTTTTCGTAAATTTTTCGTAACTAGTCTGGCAGCCGAGCTAACTCATTGAAAAGCTTGGCGTGCCGGAGTGGTCAAAAGAGAGAACTGGGAGTGCTGCTCTCCGAAGGCAGAGGTCGTGAGTTCGAATCTCGCCGGCTCTTGGAGGCTGGGAGACACTCTGCGCCGAGCAGCAGAACACCGGATACTCGATGAACGGCGGGTTTGCCGACTGCATCCGTTCACCGTCCCGGAGCAGAGGAGCTTGGCCCTCCTCTCCTGTCTCCAGGGGAGATCCCGGATTGCTTTGCGGCCTCACCGCTTCGGCGGGTCGTCGAAGGTGGGGACCTTCAGGTCGGCCACGCAGCTCACGTCGGGCTTCTGCCTGGGTTCGGCGATGAATGCGGCCATCACCTTCCGGGCGCATTCCGACTTGGGCAGGACATAGTGGCCGATCCCGGGGAGGACGATCAGGGTGCTGCCGGGAATGGGCTTGGCAGCTTCGGCGGCGGCGTGCGCCGAGGTGAACGCGTCGAAGCTGCCGGCAATCACCAAGGTCGGGATGGCATTGCGCGTCACCTCGCGCTGCGAAGCCGGCGCCCTAGCGACATCCCAAGCCTTGCAGATGTCCTTCATGAACGGAAACTGAGGCGACTGCGACAGGACCGAGTCAGGGTAGCCGGGGAAAGCCTTCCTGCCGGCCGCCAGGACGCTATCTGCCGGCTCATAGGGCGCCCATTCGCTGCAGACCACGCCATTGAGCAGCCCGAAGCTCAGCGGCTCGGTCGTGTGGGTGAAGCCGATGGCCGCGATCGAGGCCGCCACCTCGTCCATCCTGCCACCTGCGGCATCGTAAAGCAGCGCCGGCAGCCGGCTGCCGAACAACTCACTGACGGCGCCTGCCCAATAGGCGATCGCGGCGCCGTCGACCACGACGTCGACCGGCTCGACGCCGGCTTCTGGCTTGTCGCCAGGAACCAGAACGGGCACGACGCGCTTGCGGTACGGCGTCGCCTCGTACTTCCGCACCAGAGCGGCCAGCGTTCCCATCGGATCGGGATAGCGCACATGGCAGGCCGGGTTGGCGGCGCAGGACGCGAAGATGGCGTCGAGGCCTTCGCGCTGCATCGTCCAGAACACGGCGATCGTCGCCATGAAGTTTGGCAGCACCGAATCGAGAGTGACGCTGCGCACACCTTCCGGATACTGGCGCATGTAGGTGAGCGCGAGGTCGGTACCGTAGGACACGCCGAGCACGTTCCATTCAGCGATGCCCAGCGCCTGACGCAGCTCGGCGAAATCGGTCGCGCTTTCGGTGGTGTTGTAGCTGCCGAGATCGACGCCCTGCGCCACGAGGCGCCTGCGGCAGGCCTCGTTCGCGTCGACGTAGAGCTGGCGGGCTTCGGGGCCGTTGCGCATCACGCCCACCATGGGAGCGTTGGTACCGTCCACTTCGGGGCAAATCAGAGACGGCCAGGCATAGAGCGAGCCGCGCTGGCCGAGCAGGATCACGTCGCGGGTCGCGTTGATGTTGGCCGCGACCATGACGTCGGCCGACGGCAGCACCGGACCGCCCGGTCCGCCTTCCATGTAGACGATCGGATCGGCGCCCTGCCTGTCGCGCGCCGCCAGGATGACCACCGGCAGGCGGATCGGCCGGCTGTCCGCCTTAGTGCGATTCTCCGGCACGGTCAGCCAGCCGCAGCGTGCCTGCGCGAGCGCCGCGATCGGGTCGTTGGTCTTGGGACATTCGCCCGGCGCGAAAGTCGCAGCGCCGGTGGGCAGGGAGATCAGGGCAGCAGTCGTCGCGACCGAGGCGAGGAAACTCCGGTACAGGCTGCCCTTCATGAAAGCCCCCTCTATCTTCAGGTGCCGTTCCGGTGCCTATTTCGGCAGCGTGGTCGCCCGCATCGGCTCGAAGGCGGCCATCGCCGGCCCCAACG
>CALROF020000132.1:0-17738 GCA_943369775.1 Reyranella massiliensis 521 | reverse complement strand
GTCATGCGGACACGCCGACTTCCAGAACTCCTTGCCCATGGATGCTCCTCCCCCACGACCAGGTGGAGCGTAACACGGCCATCTGGCCTGCCGCGAGCAAGTGGCGCATCACTGAGCAGCCACGGTGGCACTAGCTTTCTCGGTACCGGAAAGTGCCGCTGCAATGATCCGATCGACGTACCAGATCCATTGTTCGCAAATCCTATCGACCGAAAGATTCTCGAAGTAGCGGTGATACTGCCAGCTCTCCAGGCTGGTCGTTGCATTCAGAAGCTGCAGCCAGTTCGCACGATCGGCTTCGCTGCCGCCGGTGAGCTCGTTCCGATAGAGCTCTATCATGCGATCCCTCAAGACCCTGTGACGGATCTGATCCAGACGGTCTTTGATGTCCGGCATGTGCTCGTGCTGCATCATGAAGTGCCATAGCGGCGCCCACTGTTCGTACTCCTCGACCTGGAACCTGACGATCGCCTGCAGGCGGACTTGGCGCTCGAGAGCGTCCAGCGGGGCGTCGAATTTACGTAGGGTCCCATTGATCGCATGATCGAGCGCCGCCAGCCGCAGCGTGTGCGTGTCGGACATGCGTTCATAGACCGACCGCAAGGCACAGCCGGCAACTTCGGAAACTTCTCTCATCGAAGGTTCACGCAAGTTGAGCCTGACGAGAACCAGATAGGCCGACATGATGTTGTGTTTGGTGCGCTCGCTTCGCCGCAAGCGACCGTCGGCCGTCACCGCCTGACCCTGTACGGGTTTGCGTGGCCTGGCTTCCTTCACGCGGCGTACTCCAGTAGCGGCGACGGAATGTACGTTGCCCCTGCTGTCCAACCTGGACGCTGCGGCGACATCGGCGTGCGTGGAAAGAGAGGGATCATCGCCTCCCACCCGCACCAATCGCTTTCACCCCGTTCGCTCGGCCGCTTGACGGCTATCACGTCGCCGCCACACGCACCTGCCACACCACTCGGCACAACAACCCCACACAAGCCACCGATGATTGAGGGTCAGCGTCGATCATTGATGACGACGCTTCCCACGTTGACCACCACAGTCACGAAGCAGCTATGATCGGGTTGTAGCGCTGCATTTTTTTATCATCCGCCCATGATCGGATCGGAATGCCCGCGTTCGGCAGCTTTCTTGTCGTGCGCATGTGCGCCCATTCGGTCTTGAAAAATCTGATGTTTCTTCCTTTCGAGTGAGAGTATCGACAGGAAAGAACCGAAGAGGGCCACACGGGACAACAATCGAGTTGTTTTCGACTACGTAGTCCCCTTACGAACGCCAACTACGCGTGATCAGGCAAAATTGGCCTAGCCTAGGCAGGCGGCAGAGCGGCTAAAATGGCCCGCAGATAGTCATTATTGCATCTATACTGCTGAATGCACTTGCCCATGTCGACGGAAACCGTCCATGGGGTACGATCCTCAGGAAGGAAATAAGAAGACGATGACGTCCCCTTCCTGTCGCTAACAACCGATCGCGTTTTTGCAATCACTCGGGCGAGCAGCGTGACCTAACAGACGATGACAAGGCCCATCCTTCTGCAAGCCATCGATCGCTTTGTCTCAACTGCAAGGGAAAGGAGTGCTGCCGATACGAATGGCCGGTTTCGCCATTTCGTCTTTGGCGCTTCGAACGGCGCACGGACAGTCGTCGACGACGCGCCGAGCCTGATCCGGGCCCTCTGGACCAGCAAGGCGCCACCCCGGCCGAAAGGCGAAGCCTATGTCCTGAGGGCGGGCGGCGTACGGCTTGCCTACTTCGCTGCCGAAACCCCTTTCGAAGTCGAAACGGAGCCCGAGCTCAACAATCTTTCGATGCGCTATGTCATCCGCGGCAAGAGCACCTATTCAATGAGGGATTCCGTCATCGCGACGGCGGAACCCGGCGATTACACTTTTCGCTTCAGCAAGAGCCCGCTCATGCGGCTGTCGGCATCGGACAACTACAGCGCTCTTCTGCTCTCCATCCCGATACCGACCGAGCGGCGCTTCTCCGTCGACATCCGGGAAAATACCAATCAGCACATCAAGCAATATCTGGAGAACGGCTTCATCGCCGTCAGCCGGTCGAGCTTGTGGGGTGCGCACCTCGCCTATGCGCTCAACTATGCCCTCGAAGACGTTTCTTCCGGCGTCAACGCCTGCATGCCCAATTCAGTCCTGAACGAATTTCTATATCTGCTCTGCACCCGGGAGCTGGCGACACAAGTACAGAGTCGCGACGTAAACCAGCAATACACGGTCATTCCCCTCAAGCTGAAGATCGCCGAGAGCTTCGTGATCGAGAATGCAGACAAGGCACCCTCGGTCGAGGATGTTGCCGCCGAGGCTCGGCTGAGCGTGCGCAGCCTCCATACGCTGTTCGTCAAGTTTCGCGGCGCCTCGCCCAGCGAGTTCATTCGCGAGCACCGGCTCGTGGGGATCCGCAACGCCCTGCGCAGCGCCAGAACCGGCGCCACCGTGTCGGAGATCGCCATCGCGTGGAACTACCAGAACTTCGGAAACTTCGCGGCCACCTACAGGAAGCGCTTCGGCGAACTTCCATCGGAGACGCTGGGTTGTGCGGAGCGTCGAGCAGCAGCCCATCGGTAGTTCGGCCCCGCCACAACCGCGTTGCCAGTGCAAAATGTTCACGCAAAGCTGGGGATGATTGCCGAATGCGTTGAAGGTGGTGACCATGCGTTGCGAGTTCCTGCAGGAAGCTGGTCATCAGTGACGCCCTACCTGCAGCAGGCGATCGACCGCTTCGTCGCGACAACCAGGGACAAGAGCAACGGAACAGGGAAAGGCCCATTCGTCCATCGCATCACGACGACTCAGCAAGGGCGACAAACTATCGTTGAGGGTATTCCAGGCGAACCTCGCATCCTATCGGCGCAAGATGCGACCTCAGATCTCAAAGGCGAAGTCTGCGCTCTAGCAGCCGGAGGCGTCAGGTTCGTCCACTATGCCTACGAAGGCCGCGGCGTCGCCGAATTCGCCCTCGATGCGGAACACCTCGGAGTCCACTATACGAGCCAAGGGGAGCGCACTTATTCGGTAAACAACGCGATCATCGCGAGGGCACGGGCCGGCGACTATGTCTTCTCGATCAACAAGAGCCCACTCCTCAAGCTCTCCCTGTCGGACAACTTCGCCGGCCTTTCGGTATACATCCCGATACCGGCAGCACAGCGCTTTTCGCTACGGAACAAGCTTGGGACTCAAGAGGGCCTCAAGCCGTATCTCGAGCACGGCCTCGTCGTCTCTGGCCCCTCGAGCCTATGGGGCGCACATCTTGCTTACGCCCTGGACCACGCTGTCGAATTGTCCTCGTCTGGAGCCAGTGCCAACGCTACCGGCCCTCTTCTCGACGAATACCTGTATCTGATCTTCTGTCATGAGCTGACCGCCCATGCGAGGCTGCGCGATACGGACCAGCAGTATGTGGCCATACCTCTCAAACTGAAGACTGCCGAAGCCTTCATCATCGAGAATGTCGTGCACGCACCGTCGGTCAAGGAAGTTGCGGTCGAAGCCGGGCTGAGTGTGCGCAACCTCCATGCTTTGTTTGTAAAGTTCCGCGGCATGTCACCCGGCGAATTCATCCGCGAACGTCGCTTGATCGGGATCCGCAATGCGCTGCGTCATGCCAGGAGCAATACGACCATATCGGAGATCGCGACATTCTGGGGCTATCACAATTTTGGAAACTTCGCCGCCGCCTACAAGAAGCGCTTTGGCGAACGACCGTCAGAAACGCTGAGCCGCGCGGACTGACGGGCCACCAAATGTAAGAACCTCTGTTAGCCCGGTATTGGGACGGTGAGCCCGACCTTCACGCGATCCATGGCAACGAAAGTCCGGAACCGCTTGACATTGTTGTTCCCGAAGAACAGGCGCCGCGTGACGGCCTCGTAAGCCGCCATCGTCGGCACCAGCATGATGAGAATGAAGTCGGCCTCGCCTGTCACGTAATAGCACTGCTGCACTTCGGGCGCGGCGGTGAACTCACGCTTTGCGGCGTCGATCAGATCGGCACGCTCGCTCTCCATCTCCACCTCGACAAAGATGGTGATGGGATGGCCCACCGTCGCCGGATCGATCACCGCGACATGGGCCTGGATCACACCCGCCTCTTCCAGCCGTTTGATGCGACGCTGTACGGCCGGCGCCGACAGGTTGACCGCCTCACCGATCACGCGCTGCGGCGTCGTATTGTCCTGCTGCAGAATGGCGATGATGGCGAGGTCGAAGCGGTCGAGCGAAACAGCTGCAGAGGCCGGCAAGATCAATCTCCGCTCCCGACGAACCAAACTTGCAATCGCACAAGCAGAATACAGCGCTTCTTTCGTGTCCCGAGCAATAGACTTGCGCCGTTCAGCCTTATGCGGAGTACCATGTTCCTCTCAAATCGCCATCCCGATTACAGGGCGCAGCTCGATCCAGCCGATGCGGATACCTTGGGCATCGCAGCCGCGCACGAGGTCGAGCGCTTCCTCGGCTATCGGGACAATCATGCCGAAACGCCGCTTTACACGCTGCCTGGCCTCGCTGCGGAGCTTGGTCTTGCCTCGCTCCACATCAAGGACGAGGGCTGCCGCCTGGGCCTCGGCAGCTTCAAGGCACTCGGCGGCTCCTACGCCGTCATCCGACTCGTCCTTGAGGAATCGTCGCGGCGGTTGGGCCGTACCATCGATGTCGGCGAGTTGCATGATGCGGCAGTCAAAGCCATCGCCGCTACCATGACCTTTGCCTGCGCCACCGACGGCAACCATGGCCGCTCGGTCGCTCAGGGAGCCGCCCTCGTGGGCGCACGTTCCGTGATCTTCGTCCATGCCGGCGTCAGCGACCGGCGCGTCGCCGCAATCGCCCGTTTCGGCGCCGAGATGGTTCGCGTGGATGGCACCTACGACGACTCGGTGATCGAAGCAGCGCGTGTCGCAAGCGAGAAGGGTTGGACCATCGTCTCCGATACGTCCTGGCCGGGCTACGAACGCATCCCCCTTCTGGTCATGCAGGGCTACACGGCGATCATACACGAGGCCCTGCGCCAACTTGCCGAGCCGCCAACGCATGTCTTCGTACAGGCCGGCGTCGGCGGCGTTGCGGCCGCCGTCGCCGGTCATCTCGCCCTGGTCCTTGGCGACAGAAGACCTCGTTTTGTCGTAGTCGAGCCTGCACGCGCCGCCTGCCTATTCGAGACGGCCAAAGCCGGTCATGTCGTGAAGGTCGTGCATGGCGAGCCGACCGTGATGGCGATGCTCGAATGCTACGAGCCATCGCCGGTAGCCTGGCGCGTGCTGGCACGCGCTGCCGATGCCTTCATGACAGTCGACGAGGAGGATGCGGTCGCAGCCATGAATCGCCTTGCTCGGCCTGTGGTGCAGGATCCCGTCATTGTCGGCGGTGAGAGCGGTGTAGCGGGCCTGGCCGGCCTGATACGGGCCTCCGCAACCCCGGAATTCAGCGCGACGCTGGCTCTCGATCATTCGTCGCGTGTCCTCGTCATCAACACGGAGGGAGCAACGGATCCCGTACGCTATGCCGAACTCGTCGGGCTCGATCAGGCCACACTTCGCCTTTCGAGCAGCGGGACGAGTTGATCTGAACATGAAGCAACATAGAAGCAATCGCTTGCACTTTGAGTCCGAAAACAGGAAATCCGCGTCAGTTGCACGCCGCGCGCGATGCCAACCGTCGCAACTATCGACAGGCAGTATTCGCCCCGATTTGGAGCGGTTTCCTCTGGCACGGGGTGCATCACGCTGGCAGTACGGACGCCCCGCTTTCGGACACGCATTCACCATCGCTCATGGCCTTCGACTGGATAATCGATTCGAGAAAGAAACTGATCATCGTTAGTGCCGAGGGTGAGTTCACATTTACTGAGGTATGGGCCTATCTGGCGGCTGTCGCGGGAGCAAATGCCCTGAACTACCGTCAGCTGTTCGACCTCTCGCAGGCCTTCACCCAGCTCACGCCGGCCGAAACGATGGAACTCGGCGTGCGCATGCGGATGCAGCACAGCCAGTCCGTGGCAGGTCCTGTTGCAGTTGTAATGCCCGAACAAGAGTCCGATCCGGTCGCGCGGCTACTCGGCATTATGGCAACGGCCGAGCGGCCGATGCGCTTGTTCAACGAACTTGAGCCGGCGCGCCAGTGGATCGACGGCCTTGCCGGCGGGCCATCTGCCGACGAAAGGCAGCGCGACTGAATTGCGCGACTGCCTACTGGAGAGGCCGCAGCAGCAAGTGAATCGCGGACACTTCACCCATTCGGGTGTTGTCAAAGCTGAGGACTAGTGACGTAATTTGATTGGGACAAGCGGTCGAGATCATTTCCGTATGTCTCCACTTTTCCGCTTCGTTGTAGTTCGCGTTTCCCCATATCGGGTCGGCTGGCCGGCAAGCCGCATAGGGCTTCCGGATCACCTCGCGTTATTTGGTGTTCCAGTCGCACCTGCTGGACCGCGTACCGCTTTGCCCCAACTGGGGTGTTTCAGTCCTTCTCACATCGTTCGACGCACCCCAGGGCGGAACGTCCTCGAGTCGCATTCGCAGTTTACGTGTCCTTACCGCGTGATCTCTCCGGAACGTCATTGAGGGAGGAAGCAATGGTGGACGAAGGCAAACTCAACGAATTTATCGGGCAAATGCTGGGAGACCTTGGTGGCGCGTCCAGCATCGCAATGGTGCGAATCGGCGATGGGTTGGGCCTCTATAAGGCACTACAGGCCAAGGGCCCGATGACCTGCGCCGAGCTGGCCAAGGACGTCTCTGTGAACGAGCGATACTTGCGCGAGTGGCTGTCGCATCAAACTGCGTCGCACTATCTGAGCTACGATCCCACGACGAAGAAGTTTGCCTTGCCCCCTGAGCAAGCAATGGTGTTCGCGATCGAGGATAGCCCTGTCTACATGATGGGTGGTTTCGATCTTATGGTCGCCCTGATGGAGAACCAGGCGAAGGTGCAGGCGGCATTCAAGTCGGGCGGTGGCGTGGCCTGGGGTGATCAGGCCGGCTGTATGTTCTGTGCTGTCGCACGGTTCTTTCGGCCCGGCTATCAGAACAATCTCATCCAAAGCTGGTTGCCGGCTCTCGATGGCGTCGTTGCCAAACTGGAGCGCGGTGCGACGGTCGCCGACGTGGGTTGTGGCCACGGCTGGTCGACGGTGCTCATGGCCAAGGCATTCCCGAAATCGAAGTTTGTCGGCTACGACTTCCATCCGGATTCGATTGCCGACGCGGAAGCTCACGCACGCTCCCACGGCGTGGCGGCCAACACGCGATTCGAGGTCGCAATGGCCAAGGAGTACCCCGGCAAGGACTTCGATCTGGTGACCTGCTTCGATTGTCTGCACGATATGGGCGATCCGGCCGGGGCAGCCGCACACGTACGCAAATCGTTGAAGCCTGATGGTACATGGATGGTCGTCGAGCCGATGGCGCGGGATCATCTCGAGGAAAACATCAATCCGGTCGGGCGCCTGTTCTATGCCGGCTCGACCATGATCTGCGTGCCGACGTCGCTGTCGCAGGAAGTCGGCGCCGCGCTCGGAGCGCAAGCCGGAGAAGCGAAGCTCAAGGAAGTCATTGGTGGGGCAGGATTCGGCAAAGTTCGCCGCGCCACAGAGACACCGTTCAACATGATTCTCGAGGCACGGCCCTAGCCTCGTCTTGTTGCTACCATGACCAAGGCCGCCGTCCGATCGCGCGACGGCGGCCGACAATCTCGGAACAACTCACGAGGTTTTGCCTAAAGTCACAGCCCGCCCAAACGATTCTCCGCCAAGAGAAATTGAGATCACTGGCGATGGTTTGACTCGGCAATTCTTTAATGTCCTAATGTCATAACAATACAAGATCAGACGCAGAAGCGTCGGTCACCATAGCCCCGGGAGGGAACGATGAAGCGTCTCAAGACTGCTGTCCGTGGGTTTGCGCTTGCCTGCCTGAGTTTTGCTTCGCTGTCGGCCGCCCGGGCCGAAGACATCGTCGTCACCCATTACGGCTCTCTGCTGTATGGCGTGCCCTACGCTATCGCGATGGAGAAGGGCTACTTCAAGGAAGCCGGCGTGGACATCACCGGCATTCTGACCTCCAAGGGCGGTGGCACCTCCGTACGCAATATGATGGCGGGCGACACGCTGTTTGCCGAAGTTGCCCTGCCAGCGGCGCTAAGCGCCATCAAGGAAGGCTTTAACATCAAGATCGTCAGCGGCGGCACCGACGGCCGCAGCAGCTTCTGGGTCACTCGCGTCGGCGAGAAGATCGACAAGCCCGAGGATCTCAAAGGCAAGCGCTTCGTCTACTCCCGGCCGAAGTCGGTGAGCGAGAGCATCACGCTCGCTGCCCTCAAGTCATGGAACGTGCCCGCGGCCGACGTGAAGATGGTGGCGATCGGCGACTTCGGGGCGGGGCTCACCGCGCTCGAGCACAACAAGATCGACGTCGCGATCATCCCCGAGCCGATCTACTCCCAGAAGGAGAAAGCCGGCGTGAAGTACAAGGTCCTTCCGTGGCTGGACGAGAGGTTGCCGGCCTATGCCCAGACGGTAGGCATCGCGACCGACGAGGCCATCGCCAAGCATGGGCCGAAGCTGAAGGCAGTCATCGAGGCCCGTCGCAAGGGCGTCGAGTTCCTCTATGCCAACCCCAAGGAAGCCGCTGCGATCGTCGCCAAGGCCTACAACTTGCAGCCCGACGTCGCAGCCAATGCCATCGGAAACATCCTCAAGATGAACCCGACTTGGTGGAGCCGCGGTGACCTGAAGCAGCCTCTGATGGAAGCCATGGCCGAGGCGCTGGGATCGGTCGGCGCGCTGCAGCTTCCGATCGACTGGAAGGCCGCGACCAACGACAGCTTCATCCCACCGTCGGCCAAGACCCAATGAAGACCGGCGCAACGCGGCTGGCCGCCGTTCCGGCGCCGGCGCAACCGGACATCCATGCGCGGCTCGAGGGCGTAACGCGCGTCTACCCGCCCCGCGCTGGACATGGCGAAGTGCATGCGCTGGGTCCGATCTCGCTGGACTTGCGGGCCGGCGAATTCTTCAGCGTGGTCGGCCCGTCGGGCTGCGGGAAGTCAACACTCCTCGACGTGCTGTCGGGCCTTGCGGTGCCGTCGGCCGGCACGGTGGAGTTCGAAGGCAAGCCGGTGCGCGGCGAGGTGCCGGACGGCGTTGGCGTCGTGTTCCAGGAAGATGCGAGCTTTCCCTGGCTGACTGTCGAGGACAACGTGTCCTTCGGCCTGCGCCGCTCCGGCATCGACGGCGCGGAAACCAAGCGGCGCGTCGACTTCGCGATCAATTTCATGGGCCTGCGCGATTTCCGGCGGGCCTATCCCAGCCAGCTGTCAGGCGGCATGCGCCAGCGAGTCTGCATCGCCCGCACCTTGGTGCTGCAGCCGCGCCTCATCCTGCTCGACGAACCGTTCGGTGCGCTCGACCAGCAGACCCGCCTGCTGATGGGCGACGAGTTGCTGCGACTGTGGCGCGAGACCTCGGCCACGGTGCTGCTGATTACCCACGCGCTCGACGAAGCCAATTTGCTTTCCGACCGCATCGGCGTGATGTCGGCACGGCCCGGCCGCTTCATCGAGATCGTCGAGACTGGCTGGCCACGCGAGCGCGATTCGCGGCTGGCCGAGCGTCCGGACTTCGGCGCCGTCACCGCCCGCCTCTGGTCGTACCTGCGGGCCGAATCGATGCAGGCCTTGGGCCAAGGGAGCATGGCCCGGTGAGCAAGGCGACCTGGATCCGCGCGGCCGTCCTGATCGGTGCTGTCGGCGCTCTGGAGATTGCCTGTCGCAGCGGCGCCATTCCAGCCACCATGGTCATCGCCCCCTCAGCGATGGTCGTCGCCCTGGTAAAGACCCTGCAGTCCGACGACATCGGCAGCCATCTCAGCCAGACCCTGTCCGCAGTCGCTATCGCCATGAGCCTGTCGATTGTCGGCGGCTTCATCATTGGCTTCATCCTGAATTGGGTACCGTTCCTGCGGCGGGCATTCAGCCCCTTCCTCGCGGCCTATTACGCAATCCCGCATTTCGCGTTCTATCCCCTGCTGATCGTGATCTTCGGCCTGGGTTCGACGCCGCTGATCGTGCTGGCGACGCTCTTCGCCATGGTCGCGATGATCCTGGCCACCATGGCCGGCCTCGACCGTGTACCTCGCGTGCTGCTCAAGACCGCGCGCATCCATCGCTTGTCGCTGCTCGACGAGATCTGGCGCATCCGCCTGCCGGCTGCCGCACCACATATTCTATCGGGCCTCAAGCTCGCGGTTGCCTACTCCTTCATCGGCGTGATTGCTGGCGAATTCATTCTGTCGACGAGCGGCATCGGCCACGAGATCGCCTTTGCCTACGACAATTTCGACAATCCGCGCATGTACGCGCTGATCCTGTTCGTGCTGGCGATCGTTACGACCTTCAACATGGTGGTCTACGCCTATGAACGGCGCCTCATGCGTCGACGCGGGGCGTGAGATGGGCGGCATGTTTTCCCTCCGCGCACTGCGCGACCCCATCCTGGTGGCAATCTCGCTGGTCGCCCTGTGGCAGGTGCTGCACCATATGGCGGGCGACGTGGCCATCACCGCACCGGCGCCCACGCTCGCCCATCTCTGGGAGATGATCGGCCAGGCGCGCTTCCTGCCGCATCTCAGGGAGACCGGCCTCGCCTTCCTGCAGGCCCTGGCAATAGCCTGTGGCGGCGGCGTCCTGATCGGCGTGATCCTGGGCGGCCACAAGCTCACCGGCGAAGTCGCCGAGCCGATCCTCGTGGGCCTCTACTCGATCCCCAAGATCACGCTCTATCCGGTGATTCTCCTGCTCTTCGGACTGGGCATGCCGGCCAAAGTCGCCTTCGGTGCGCTGCACGGAATCATTCCGGTCGTGCTGTTCACCATGAATGCCGTGCGCAACGTCAACCGCACCTATCTCCGCGCAGGCCGTGCCATGCGGCTCACGCCTATGCAGACCGGCTGGTACGTTCTGGTCCCCGCGACCTTGCCGGAGATCTTCTCCGGTCTGCGCATCGGCTTCTCGCTGACGCTCCTCGGTACGATGCTCGGCGAGCTTTTCGCGTCGCAGCGCGGCCTAGGCTTCCTGCTGATGACGGCCATCGACCTTCACGACGTGAAGACGATCCTGGCCATCGCCGTCCTGATCTCGACCTTCGCCATCCTGGCCAACGCCGCGCTGCTCGCCATTGACAAGCGCCTGCATCGCGGGGCCGCGCCGGACACTTCGGGAAAATAGCGCCATGGATCGCGTTCCCCTCCAGCGCGAGATGGGCGCACCACTTCATCACCAGATCTACCTCGTACTGGCCGACGGGATTTCGGCGGGAAGGTATGGAGTCGGCGAGCCGCTGCCCACCGAGGAGCAGCTCACCCAGATGTTCAGCGTGTCGCGCATCACCGTGCGTCGTGCCATGACCAGCCTGCAGGCAGCTGGCCTGATCGAGCGCGGCGCCGGCCGGCGTACCATCGTTCGCCGCCAGCTCGGCCAGCCGCTGGCCGTGCCTGCCGCCTCGGTGATCGAGAATATTGCGGCCTATGGCGCCGAGACCGTGGCAACGGTCCTGGAGTTCGATTACGTGCTGGCGCCGTCCTTCCTGCAGTCCGACCTGTGGGATTCGCGGGACAAGCCGGTGCAGCGCGCCGTTCGCGTGCGCCGCCAGGACTCCGATCCCGTCATGTACCTCACCAGCTACGTTCCCGAGACGCTGGGCCGGACCTTCACGCGCGGCGAGCTGAACCGCATTCCTATGTTCCAGCTTCTGGGTCGCGCCGGTGCCCATATCAGCGGCGGCGAGAAGATCGTGTCGGCGACGCTCGCCGATCCGCTGGTGGCCTCGCGACTCGAGATCAAGGTCGGCGCGCCGCTGCTGGAAATGCGTAGCATGATGCTCGACCAGCACGGCCGCGCCGTCGAATACGTCGAGATGCTCGCCATCCCGGACCGGCTGAAGCTCCGCCTGCAGGTGCGGGGCGACGGTATGGTGCCGCTGCCGTTTCCGCTGAAGCCAAAGCCCAAATCTTCGAAAAAAGCCCGGAAGTGAAGGAGACGACCATGTCGAACGCCGCCAAGTTTCGCACGCTGCTCGCAGCCAAGAAGATGATCGTGGCGCCGGGCGCCGTTGACTGCATCACCGGCCGCGCCATCGCCCACGCCGGCTTCTCCGCCGCCTACATGACTGGCGCCGGCACATCGGCGACGCTAGGCTATCCCGACTACGGCCTGATCACCATGAGCGAGATGGTGGGCAATGCCTCCCGCATCGTGAATTCGATCGACATCCCGCTGATCAGCGACAGCGACACCGGCTTCGGCAACGAGCTCAACGTCTTCCGCACCGTGCAGGAGTTCGAGCGCGCAGGCGTCGCCGCGATCCACATCGAAGACCAGGTGTTTCCCAAGAAGTGCGGCCATCTCGACAACAAGGAGCTGGTGAGCCGCGAAGACTTCATTGCCAAGATTCGCGCCGCTTCGGCAGCTCGCAAGTCGAAGGACTTCTGCATCATCGCCCGCACGGACTCGCGCGCAGTGGTCAGCCTCGACGAAGCCGTCGAGCGTGCCAATGCAGCCCTCGCGGCGGGCGCCGACGTGGCTTTCGTCGAAGCACCGCAGACCATGGCTGAAATCGAAGCAGTGCCGAAGCGCGTCAAAGGGCCGTGCCTGCTCAACATCGTGCGCGGCGGCAAGACGCCCGAGATCGAACTCGATACCGCCGAGCGCATGGGCTACGCCATTTCCATCGTCCCCGGCCTGCTGCTGGGCGGCATCATCCAGACCTGCGACCGGCTGCTGGGCGACCTCAAGCAGGGCAAGTTCCCGCCGGTCACTGGCTCGCCCGGCAAGACGTTCGCCCGTTTCGGTGCTGCCGAATGGGACGCTCGCCGCACCGCCTTCCGCGATCCGATCAAAGTCGCAGCCGAATAGGGAGTTCGTGCCATGGCCGCCGCAGCGCGCACGATGTTCGAGAAGATCTGGCAGCGTCACGTCGTCGTCGATCGTCCCGACGGCTATACGTTGCTCTATATTGATCGCCACCTGATGCACGATGGCTCGGCAGCGGGCTTCGCCCGGCTGCGCGAACGCAAAATGAAGCTGCGCCGGCCCGAACGTGGGTTTGCAACGCCCGACCACTACGTGCGAAGCGACAGCCGGTCCGTCGCGGACATCGCCGACCCGCATCACCGCAAGCTGGTCGAGCAGATCCGGACCAACACGGCCGAGAGCGGCGTCACCCTGTTCGACCTTGGCGACGAGCGGCAGGGCATCGCGCATGTCGTCGGGCCCGAACAGGGTGTCACCCAGCCCGGCCTCACACTGGTCTGTGGCGACTCTCACACCTCGACGCACGGCGCACTGGGCGCCCTCGCCTTCGGCATCGGCTCATCGGAGGTGGCGCATGTCATGGGCACGCAGTGCCTCTGGCAGCGCAAGCCCAAGGCGATGCGGGTCAGCGTCGACGGCACGCTGGGCGCCGGCATCACCGCAAAAGACGTGATCCTGGCGATCATCGCCAAGATCGGCACCGCGGGCGCGGTCGGGCACGTCCTCGAATATGCCGGCAGTGCCATACGCGATCTGTCGATCGAGGGCCGGCTCACCGTCTGCAACATGTCGATCGAGGCGGGCGCAAAGGCCGGCATGGTGGCACCGGACGACACGACCATCGCCTATCTCGAGGGGCGCCCCTTCGCACCCAAGGGCAAGGAATGGGACAAGGCCGTCGCCTTCTGGCGCGGCATTCCGAGCGACGAGGGCGCCTCGTTTGACCGCGACGTCAGCCTCGACGCGGCCTCCTTCACGCCGATGGTGACCTGGGGCACCAGCCCCGAAGACGCGCTCTCGATCACCGCGCGCATTCCCGAGCCTTCGACCGCGCCCGATGCCGCCAAGAAGGACAGCATGAAGCGGGCGCTCGACTATATGGGCCTGACACCCGGCACGCCGCTCGAAGAGGTGTCGGTCGATCGTGTCTTCATCGGCTCCTGCACGAACAGCCGCATCGAGGATCTTCGCGCCGCGGCCAAGGTGGCCGAGGGCCGCAAGGCAGTGATCCCCTCCTGGGTCGTCGCTGGCTCCGGCCTTGTGAAGAAGCAGGCCGAGGCGGAGGGGCTGGACAAGATCTTCCGCGCGGCCGGTTTCGAATGGCGCGAACCGGGCTGCTCGATGTGTGTCGGCATGAATGGCGACACAGGCAAGCCCGGCCAGCGCATCGCCTCGACGTCCAATCGCAACTTCATCGGCCGGCAGGGACCGGGCGTGCGCACACATCTCGTGAGCCCGGCTATGGCTGTGGCCGCGGCCGTGTCGGGCCATTTCACCGACGTGCGCAAGTTGCTGGCCTAGGAGGGACGACCATGGAACCCTTTACGACGCTCGACGCGGTCGCGATTCCGATCGACCAGCCCAACCTTGACACCGACCAGATCATCCCGGCGCGCTTTCTCGGCAGGCCACGCGACACTCAGGTCGAGGCGCTTTTCCACGACCTGCGCTACACGCCCGAGCGCATGCCGCGGCCGGAGTTCGTCACCAACATGCCGGCTTTCGCGGGTGCACGGATCGTCGTGGCGGAACGCAACTTCGCCTGTGGGTCTTCGCGTGAAAATGCCGTCACGGTGATGGTCGACAACGGCCTGAAGGCTTTCATCGCGCCGAGCTTCGGCGACATCTTCTTCAACAACTGCTTCCAGAATGGTGCATTGCCGATCCGGCTGCCCGCCGCACGTGCGGCCGAACTCCGCGCCGCCTTGCACGCCCATCCCGGCGCCAGGATCAAGATCGACCTTGCCAGTCAAAGCGTGATCGGGCCCGACGGCAAGACAGATCGCTTCGAGATCGATTCCTTCCGCAAGGACTGCCTCCTGAACGGCAAGGACGAGGTCAGCCTGACGCTGAGCTACGAGAAGGATATCGCGGCCTTCGAGGCAAAGCAGCGGCAGGAGATGAGCTGGTTGTAAGGTTGGCGAAGTGCGGCCTGATCTTCGGCTGGCCTTCGGTTCGCATTGAAGGATGACTCTCGCGGGCCGGGCGCCACTCCGGCTGGCCATGTTCAGTTACCTACGCACCGTGAGGTCATGGCCGCTGTCTTCGGATATCCGCTCTTGGGCTTGCCCCCGCTTTAGTGGGCCCTCCCCCGGCTCCCGTGCGTATAGCCGCGTGTCTGCATTCCACGCCGCCGCGAGTGGCTAGGGCTTACACGGGCCCCGGAAATCTGGCCAGCATCTGTTTTCAACAGTCATGCGGAAGGTTGGGTACCACCGTAGACACCAGCGCTAGCGGAAGCGTGCCGCAGAGCAGGTCGAGGTTGATGCGGCGGTGCAGCAATTCCACCACCCCACCGCCCAGCCAATCGTACAGCGGCAGGCTCGGTGGCGCGGCGTCGAGCTCCAAGGTCAGGCCTTTCCAGGCATCGGCCGACAGACCGAGGCTTCCATCAGGCGACAACTTCCCGAGCATGAGACGCGGTGCGACGACCAGCATCCAGTGACGCTTGGTGCGCCTCAGGAAAGCGACAGCCGAGCGCGCGCCTTCACCCTCAATGGACAATGGTGCGTAGTCACCCTCGGCGAAGAGTTCCGGCACCTGCCGGCGCAGAGTGAGCACGCGTCGGATCAAATGCTGTTTGATCCGTCCGTCGCGCCAGAACGCAGCCAGCTCGGCGAGGTCGGCCGGCCTGCTGCTCCGAGCCCGCAGCTCGAAGTCGACGGGCCGGCGATTGTCAGGATCGACGAAGCTGAAGTCCCACAGGTCGCAGCCCTGATAGAGGTCAGGCACGCCGGGAACCGTGAACTTCAACAGGCACTGTGCCAGGCCATTGATGGCGCCAGCCGGTGCGATGCCGTTAACGAAGGCTACGATCTCGCCCAACACCTCGGGCAAGGCCGCGTCGGCCACCAGGCGCCGCGTGAAGGACCGCGCCGCCGCTTCATAGGCCGCGTTGACATCCGCCCAGTCGGACTCGAGCTTGGCCTCGCGCAACGCCTTTTCCTGCCAGCGCACCAAGCGCTCAGCGAAGGCACGCCGTCCTGCGATGTCGCCCGGATCAAGGTCGAGCGGCCATCCGCCTACCACCATCTGCAACAGCATCGCGATATCGCCAGCGTTGGGCGCAAGCCTGTCGCCGACCTGCGTGCGCAGCACGTCGCACGAGGCAAGCCAGCGCGAGAGCAGCGACGTCCATTCCGGCACGCATTCGCTCAGCGTCGCGAGGCGGGCGCGAAGATCCTCGCCGCGCTTATGATCGTGCGTCGCCGTCGCCAGCATCGCCTGCGGAAACGTCTCTTGGCGGGTCGCGACGCGTGCATGGAAGTCGGCCGGCTCGATACCGAGCACCGTCGTATCGAAGCCGACATCGTTCCGCGAAAGCAGCCGTCCGTAGCGATAGAAGCCCGTATCCTCGACGGCTTTGGCGGCAATCGGTGCACTAAGTTGCTGCAGACGCACCATCGCCCTGTTCCAAAGCCGGACGTCGTACTGCACGGCGGGGGGTGTACACATGGCAGCGATCAACGAGGAAACAGCCCAGCGGTCGGTGGCGAGACAGCTTCGATGCGCGGCCTCGCCGACCGTCGTCAGCAACGCGGAATCGGCTGCCGTCAAAGCACCGTGCCCGGCATAGGTCCGGTACACCGGCAGATGAACCAGAATCTCGGTCAAGAGGCGACAAAGTGTCGGTCGCGGTACGGTGTATCCGAGCAGTGCCCCGAAGGCGGAAGCACAGACCTCGAGCTGTGCGGAGAAGCTGCGGGCGACGATCTCGTGCCGCGCCTTCTGTTCTTCGATCGCGAAGTCAGCCGGACGGCCACTCAGCATCGCCCAGGCTTCACCCAGCCCAGCTGCTTGGCCACCATCGTGCTGGAGCGCACTCACATCGTTCATGAAGTCGTAGCCCGTGGTGCCATCGACGCTCCAATCCAACGATAGGGTTTCGTCCTTGAGGAGAATCTTCTCGATCACCAGCCAGGCCCTCGGGCGATCGTGCGCCACTGCAACCGACTGGAGCCGTGCACGCAGGGTGCGGCAGTAGCCGGCTGGATCGGTCAGGCCATCGACGTGATCGATACGCAGGCCATCAATGATGCCCTCGGCGAAAAGGCGCAACGGCAGAGCGTGCACGGCCTCGAAGGCGCGCGGTTCCTCCATCCGCAGACAGACAAGCTCGTTGATGTCGAAGAACCGCCGCCAGTTGAGACGATCACCCGCGACGCGCCAGCCCACCAAGCGATAATGCTGCTGCGCGAGCAAGGTGCCTAGATCGGATTGATTGTCAGTATCGCCCATCGCCAGCGGATAGAGCTGGCCGCCATAACGCAGCGTCGGCCGGCCTTCACTATCGCGCTCGACCTTCAGTTCGCCGGCAGAAATTGCGCCTTCGAGCGACGTGCCCAGTATCGGCAATAGCACCTTGCCATCGGCCCACGGTGCGTCCCAGTCGATGTCGAACCACGAGGCGTAGCGGCTCCTGCGGCCGTCCATCAAGACATCGCGCCACCACGCGTTGGCGGGATCGGCGGCCATGTGATTGGGCACGATATCGAGGATCAGGCCCAGGCCGGCCTCGCGCAACTGAGCGGCGAGAGCCCGCAAACCCTCCTCGCCGCCAAGCTCAGGATTGATCCGCGTCGGATCGACGACGTCGTAGCCATGGGTCGAGCCGGCCCGCGCCGTCGTGAGCGGCGACGCATAGATATGGCTGACTCCGAGCGCGGCGTAGAAGCCGACATGCTT
>CALROF020000131.1:0-17921 GCA_943369775.1 Reyranella massiliensis 521 | reverse complement strand
CCTCGCCTGCCGCCACTCCTGGCGGAATTCGACGATGACGAACGTGACGCGGTACTGGCCGCCAATCGTGCCTTCTATCGCGCCTTCAATGATCGCGATGCCGACGCGATGGATCAGATCTGGTCACCGACCGGTTCGGTCGTCTGTCTTCATCCCGGGCAGGCCGCCCTCCACGACCGCGCCGAGATCATGGCGAGCTGGCGTGCCATCATGAAGCACCCAGAAGCGCCGCGCGTGCGCTGCACCGAAGAATGGGTGGTCGGACGCCCGGGGCTGGCGCTCGTGATTTGCCGGGAGATCCTGCCCAACGGCCAGCTCATGGCGAGCAACCTCTATGTGCGACTGAGCGACGGCTGGCACATGGCGAGCCACCACTCGGGGCCGGTCCCTCCCGTCGCGACCGAGCGCACGGCGCCCGCGGGTTCACCGACGGCGACCCGCGACCGGCGCAAGCTGCACTAGCTGGGAATCAGTGAGCGATCGGACCGCCCGCACGCAGGTGTGATCGCAACTGCGCATAGGGAATGTCGACGGTGTAAGCACCCGCGGCGTAAGGCCCGACTTCGTAGGCATTGAAGTAGAGCTGCAGCTTGCCGGCCTGCCAGCAGTAGTGGCTGCCTTCGCGCAAAAGCTTGGTGAGGCTCGCCGGCGTCAAGGCATCGTCGAAACCGGGATTCTCCACGAACTGCTTCTTGAGATTGGCAGCCGTGAGCATAACGAGCTCCTTCAGCCATTGATCGCCTGGCGCAAACACAGCCTCGGGAGCTACGGCCTTGCCAGAACGAAGGTCGACCAGCCTGCACGTGGTCGCGCCATAGCCATGGGCGCCACCGGTATAGCTCCAGAAATCCAACGCCACCGTGATGGCGTCGGGGCCGGGACGATAGAGGGCGTAGCTGCCCATCGCCGACCATTCCTGCGGCCGATCCACGCCGGCATCGGCCGTCGGCGTCGTCTCGCGTGCCGCCTTGGCAGCATTGTCGGCATAGACCCGGTTGACCGCGGAGAAATCGGCCGTCTTTCCGGCGAAGCGCGGATAGAGAATGTCGATGGTGTAGCTAATCTGACCGACCTTGCCCTTCTTCTCGATCGTCTGCGCCTCGACGAAGGGATAGGCGCCCGTGCCGGATGCCTTGAGGTCGGCGATCCGCTCTTCGTATCGCTTCTTGAGGCAGTACGTCGTCATATCGGGCTCGCTGGCGGCGCAGCTACGATTGCGGCTTACGATCCAGCTCACCTGGTTCTTCTCCAGGCTCTCCTTGGCCGGCCCGCTCAATCGGCCCAGCAACGCCGTGTAGAGGCCCGCCAATTCGCGGTCAGCTTTGGCGAGGTCGGCGTCTTTGCAAACCGCCCGCTCCACGACATTGGAGGCCTTCGCACAATCGAAGCTCGGCCCGCTTTGCGCCTGGGCTGCCGTAACCGTCAAAGCAACGGCGAGAGAAGTCGCCAGAAACAATCTCATCGCAACCTCCTCAGGCGCGGCGCCAGGCCTTGAGCCGACGCACCGCCTCTTCCATCTCGGCAGTCGAGCCGGCGAAGGAAATGCGCAGCGTCCCTGCCCCGCGGGAACGGTCGAAATCGACGCCGGGCGTCGTCGCGACACCGGCCTCCCGCAACATCAGCCGGCAGAATTCGCGGCTGTCGTTGGTGAGGTGCGAGACGTCGGCGTAGATGTAGAAGGCGCCCTGGGCAGGTGTCAGACGATCAAGCCCTGCCGCCGGAAGGCCAGCCATCAGCAGATCGCGATTGGTGCGATAGCGACGGACATGGCCGTCGAGTTCGTCGCGGCACTCGAAGGCGGCAAGCGCCGCATACTGGCTGAGCGTCGGCACCGAGATGAAGAAGTTCTGCGTCAGCCGCTCGATGGGCCGCACCAGATCCGGCGGCACGACCAGCCAGCCGACGCGCCAACCGGTCATCGAAAAGTACTTGGAGAAGCTGTTGACCACGATCGCGCTGTCGGTGACCTCGACCGCCGACGCGGTTTCGCCCTCGTAGACGATGCCGTGATAGATCTCGTCCGAGATCAGGCGCACGCCCTTGGCATTGCACCAGTCTGCCAGCGCCTTGAGCTCGGCCCTGTTCACCATCGTGCCGGTCGGATTGGACGGGCTCGCGACGATCAGCCCGTCGATGCGGCCGGCCTTTTCCAGTGCTTCGACGGTCGGCTGATAGCGATCGGCCGCCGAGGTCGGCAGATCGACGGTTTCGAGGCTCAGCGCCGTCAGGATGTTGCGATAGGCGGGGTAGCCTGGCGCCGCGAGCGCAATGCGATCGCCGACATCGAAGCTCGCCAGGAAGGCCAAGGGGAAGCCACCGGACGATCCGGTCGTCACGATCACCCGGTCTGGTGAAACCTCGGCGCCATAGACCTCGCGATAGAACCGCGCGATGCGTTCACGCAACGCCGGCACGCCGAGTGCAGCGGCATAACCGATGCGGTCGTTGTCCAGCGCGGCGTGAGCCGCGGCGAGCGCGCCCTTGGGCGCAGGTGTGCTGGGTTGCCCGACTTCGAGATGGATGACGGTGTCGCCAGCGGCCTCCTTCTCGGCGGCCGCGGCCATCACATCCATGACAATGAAGGGATCGACGCCGCCCGCGCGACGCGAGAGTTTGCCCGACATGAGGGTCGCCGCTTACTGGGCGATCGCGGCGAGGCCCGCGCCGGCCGGATCTGCGGCCGCACGGCACGTGCTCCCGTTTGCCCGCAGGCCCGAGGGACAGGCGATGGCGTTGACGAAGCCGCCCTGCCCGCGCGTTTGCGACAACACGGTTCCCAGCGGCCTGTCATCCTCGATCGCGCCGCGCGCCACCCAACCCAGAGCCTGGGCCGCCGTCGGCCCACCGCCACCGGCGCCCGCAAAGGTGAACTCGCCGTTGCTGGGATTGGCGATGATGAGGGGACTGACCGCGGCTGCATTGGCTGTCGGCGCACCGAGCAGGATGCCGGTGTTGGGAACCATGACGCGAGCGCCGAAGAGCTGCCCCATCGAGAGAGCGCATGCAGCCGCCCCGCCCTTGCCATCCACGGCAGCCAGCCCGGCAAAGCCGTTGGAGTCGACCGGCACGGCGCCGCCCGGCGCGCTGCCCTTCCAGCCCGCAAGGGCGGAAGCGCCCGCCATCGGCGCCGGCGACACATAGACCCGACGGCGATAGTGCGACTCGCTCATCGGCGCGCTCGCCTGCGGCACGGCGCTGCGCAGCGCGTCGACCGGCATGCTGCCGCCGGCCTGTGAAATTTGCTCCGAAATAGTGCGCGCGAGCTGGCCCTGGAAGAATTCGGCGCCACCACGTTGACGAATCGCGCCCAGCGTCCCCGCGAGTTCCGCCTGGACGAGACTGGTTCCTTCACGAGCGTTGCCCAGGATCCTATGCGCCTCGTTATCCCCAAGCATGCCTGCGCCGGCCTGCATATCACGCGAAAGGGCCCGCGAGACCGGTACGCCGAAGCGTGCCAGCCGCTCAGCCGGTGCGACCACCGCTTCCCACCGCGACGAGCCATGGCGAACGTGCATCAAGGTAATGGCGCGCACGCCGTTCGGCACGGAGAACGACACGCCCTTGATCGGTCCGGCCGCTGCAATCGGTGCGAAGATGAACGATTCGGCCTGCTTGCTCTTGTCGTCATGCACGATGCAAGCACCCGACGCGCCGAGGCTCGCAGCCGACGGCAGGGTCACGGCCAGTGCGAAATACATGGCGACGGCTGCGTCGGTGGCATTGCCTCCATTGGCGAGGATATCGCGGCCGATCTCGGCGGCGCGGCTTTCATCGGCCGTGGCCGCCGCGAAAGTCGCCGACGCTACAACCCGCGAAAGGCCCTGCCGTCCAGGCGACACGCCGGCCGGATTTGCAGCATTGGCGGCCCGATCCATCTCCCGGCTCGTCTCATTTGTGCCACAACCCGACAGCAAGAAGGCGGCAGCCGCAATTAGCGCGGCGCTGTATAATTGACGCGACCGCTGACCGTTTCTAGCCTTTTGCAGAGCCGTGCCACCCGTGTTCAGACGCATCACTACCCTCATCTGTCTCGCCTTTCTGGCGCTGGCGCCGTTTCGTGCCGCGACAGCGCAGCAAGGTCAACGCCTCAATCTCATCCGTGACGCTGAGATCGAATCGACGATCCGCACCTTCACGGTTCCGATCTGGAGAGCGGCCGGCCTCGACCCTAACGGCGTCGAGATCATGCTCGTACAGGACAATTCGCTCAACGCCTTCGTGGCCGGTGGCCAGCGCAGCTTCATCAATACCGGCCGGATCATGCGCACGGAGCGGCCGAACCAGCTCATCGGCGTCATGGCGCACGAAAGCGGTCATATTGCAGGCGGCCATCTGGCGCGCATGCAGGAAGAGCTGCGCAGCCTGTCGACCCTGCAGATCCTGGAGACCATCCTGGCGGGCGGCGCCTTGGCGGGCGGCGCCCTGGGCGGTGGTGGCGGCGGCGGTGTCGGTGGCCCCACCGGTTCGGGCGGTATGGGCGGCAAGCCGATGGCGCCGGGTTCGTTGATGTCCTTCCTGAAGTATACGCAGACGCAGGAAAGCGCGGCCGACCAGGCCGCCATCAGCTATCTGCAGCGCACCGGCCAGTCGCCGTCGGGAACGATCGAGTTTCTGCGCATTCTTCAGCGCGAAGAGAAGCTCGCCATCAACCGGCGCGACCCCTATCTCACGACCCATCCGCTGACCCCGGAGCGGATCGCAGCCTTCGAGGAGGCCGCGAAGAATTCGCCCTACCTGAAGACGCCCGATACACCGCAGTCCCTGATGCTGCATCAACGCATGGTGGCGAAGCTCTATGGCTTCATCGCTCCCGACGTCGCCTTGTCGCGCTACGTCGAAGGCGACCGCGCCGTGCCGGCCCGCTACGCTCGTGCCATTGCCCTCTATCGCAAGGGCGCGCTGGGCTCTGCCCTGCTCACCATCGACGGACTGTTGAAGGAGTATCCCAACGACGGATACTTCCACGAAGTCAAAGGCCAGATGCTCTACGAAAACGGGCGTGCCAACGAGTCGATCGCGTCCTACCGGCGCGCCGTGCAGCTCCTGCCCGCTGCAGCCATCGTGAAGATCGACTTCGCCCGCGCCCTGCTGGATACCAACAATGTCGAGAACGATCGCGAGGCCGTCCGAAACCTCGAACTTGCCATGCAGCAGGAGTCGGGAAGCTTCGAGTTGTGGCGGCTCATGGCTTCCGGTTATTCGAAGCTCAACAACCCGGGCATGACTTCGCTCGCCCGCGCGGAGATGGCTTCCCTGCGTGGCCAGCGCGCCGAAGCACAAAGCCATGCCGACGCCGCCGCACGGCAGCTACCCGCCGGAACGCCGGCTTGGCAGCGTGCGCAGGATCTCAAAGCCTATATAAACAGCCGGCCGCGCAAGTAGCGCCGGCTCTGGAGACAAAGCAATGCGTTCGTTCCTCTTCGCTCTCTGCCTCGGCCTGATCGTCGTCGGGGCGCTGGTCGCCACGCGCACCGGCGTGCCCGGCAATGCGCTGTCACCTGCCGCGGCCGCCCCGAACGGGGCCGGCGTGCCAGCCGACCTGGGACAGAATATCCGGGCCTATCTGCTCGCCAATCCCGAAGTGCTGGTCGAGGCCATGCAGGAACTGGAGCGCAAGCAGGATACGCAGCGTGACGCCGTCGCCCAGAAGGCGATTGGCCAGCACGACGCCGCCCTGTTCAGCGACGGCGACAGCCCGACCGGCGGCAATCCCGCGGGCGATGTCGTGATGGTCGAGTTCAACGACTATCAGTGCCCTTACTGCAAGCGCGCGCATCAGGCGGTGAAGTCCGTCACCAGCGCCGACGGCAAGGTCAAGATCATCTACAAGGACCTGCCGATCCTGGGTGAGCCGTCGCGCATCGCGGCCCTCGCCGCACTCGCCTCCGTTAAACAGGGCAAGCATACGGAACTGCACAACGCGCTGATGGAATTCAACGGCAAGCTCGATCGCGATCGCATTATCGAGATCGCCACGTCTGTCGGTCTCGACATCGCCCAGCTTCAGAAGGACATGGAAGAGCCGAAGCTGAAGGAGATCATCGACCGCAACATCGCGCTGGCCAACGCGCTCGGCGTGCGTGGCACGCCGGCCTTCGTCGTCGGCAAGCAGTTCGTCCCCGGCGCGATCGACGCCGCCACGCTGAAGCAGCTCATCGCCGAAGCGCGCAAGAGCAAGGGCTAACGGGACAAGGTTGCCGTCAGGCCCAGCGCATTAACCAGATCGGCGCCGGGCCTCCCGAGGTATTCCAGCTTGTCGAGGCCGAGCGCCGGTTGAGGCCTGGCATCGAGCGTGAGGACACCTCCCTGCTCGACGAAGCGCGCGATGGTGTCGAGCAGCTTGGTCATGTCCTGGGTGATCAGCACGCCGTGCGGCTGGTGACGTCGGACCTCGCTCGCGAGCTCCGCGCGTTCCGCTCCGACCTCCTTGCCGCCTAGCTTCGATTTGGCCTGCAGGCTGCGCTGCAGCAGGCCCTTGTCGGCGATCGTCAGCTTGGCCGCAGCGAGTGCGGCCTTGGTGCCGAGCAGGACATAGAGTTCACCAAAGTCGACAGCCTCCCAGAACTCCTCGTCGATATCGACGACGCGTGCCGTGAAGGAAACATCGCCGAGGTTCGGCCCCCCCAGCTTGCAGTCGTCCACCCTGAGTTCATGGCGGGCACGGTCGTCGACGGCGCTGCAGTCGAAACCGAGCCTTACCGCATCGAGGTTCATGGCTTGCAGGACCATGCGTATCGCGATGGCCTCGGCGCTGCGCCATGAGGGTGCCAGCACAAATCCATCGACGCGTAGCCGAGAACGGCTGATATCGCGGCTTTCGGCCGTCGTTTCGATGGTGATCTTGCCCAGCGAGAGCCCGTACTGGGTCATCAGACTGCCGCCGAAACCCGACAGTTCGGCGAAAGCGACCGGCACGCGGCCGATCGGCATGCCTGGCTCCCAATCTATCGAGCCGGCGAGTTCGAGCTGCCGTCGCAGATCGACTCCGGAGGCCCGTAGCTCCGCAAGGGTGAGTTCCGGTGGCTTCGGCCCGGCGTTCGCTACTTTCACTCCCTCGAGATCGAACTTGCGAAACAGGCCTTGCGTGTAGTCTTCGACCACGAGCTTGTGGGCAGACAGCGTCGTGTCGTCGAAACTCGTGTGTGTAAGCTCGGTTTGCTCGATCTGCATTACGGAGAGAGCACGCAGAAGACGGGCGATCAGGACCCTGTTGCGAAAGGGCCCTTCGTAAACCGGATCGTAGCGCTGGAGATCGACCCCGGTGGCGACCATCTCCTTGACCGTCCAGGCTCCGCCTGCGTCAGGGTCGGCGAGGCGCACGTCGCTGAGATGCAGGCGTGCCGCCTGCAGAGGCTCGCCCCAATTCAGGCCATCGAGCGGCAGACGCCACTGCCTGATCTCCTCGAATGGCCAGGCGAGGCCCTCGACCTTCCAACTCCCGATCTTCATGTCACCATTGGAGCTGGTCATTTTGTCGATTGCGACGCTGCGCTCGAGCAGATGGACCGTCACGCCCTGGACGTCGATGCCGCCCTGCGCCAGGCCGGCCTTGATGCGCCGCGCGGCATAGTCTTCGGCAAAAGGCACGGTGACCGCGCCGCCCCCCACGAGAATGACGAGGAGCGCGACAACAACGACAACGGCTTTCTTCACGGTTCGGCGTCCGGCTGCTTCGAGGGTTGGGCGGCGTCGAAGGCCGGGTGCTTCATGCAGGCATCGTAGATCCGCTGGATGGTCGGGTACCGCGCCATGTCGACCTTGAAGCGGGCGGCGTTGAAGACCTGCGGCACCAGGCACATGTCGGCCATGGTCGGCGAATCGCCATGGCTGAAGGTGCCGGTTCCAGGGTCCTTGCTCAGCGTTGCTTCGTAGGCATCGAACCCGGTTTCGATCCAGTGGCGTGACCAGGCGAAGGCACTCTCTTCGGTCTGGCCGAACTTCTCGCGCAGATAGCCCATGACCCGGAGGTTCTGGATAGGATGGATATCGGCGCTCACGATCAGGGAGAGCGCACGCACCCTCGCCCGGCCGACTGGATCCTTGGGCAGTAGTGCAGGCTCGGGATGCGTCTCCTCGAGATATTCCATGATCGCCAGCGACTGGGTCAGCACCGCCCCGTCGTCGAGAACCAGGGCGGGCACCAGCTTCTGTGGATTGATCGCGGCATAGTCGGGAGCCGACTGCTCGCCTTTCCGCAGGTGCCGCGACGCGTGCTCAACCTTGATTCCCTTCAGGTTGAGCGCAATGCGTACGCGGAACGCCGCGGACGACCGGAAATAGCCGATAAGCTTCATGACCGCCTCCCGCGGTCACTCTAGCACGGCTCAGGTCGGTGGCGTGTAGCGCACGACCTTCTGGTCGATGGCACCGAAGATCGACTTGCCGGCACGATCGAACATTTCGATGCGGATCCGATCGCCGAACGACATGAACGGCGTCACCGCCTTGCCGCCGTCGATCGTCTCACGGACCCTGCGCTCGGCAATGCAGGAGCAGCCTGCCGCCGCATCACGGTTCGCGACGGTGCCGGAACCAACAACCGTCCCTGCTTCCAGATGACGGGTGCGTGCCGCATGAGCGATGAGCTGGCCGAAATCGAAAGTGAGGTCGGTCGCGGCGTTCGGATGGCCGAATTCCTTGCCATTCAGGGTCGAGATCAGCGGCAGGTTGAGCTTGCCGCCATCCCAGGCATCGCCCAGCTCGTCCGGCGTCACGGCGACGGGCGCAAAAGCGGTCGCGGGTTTGCCATGGAAGAAGCCGAAGCCCTTGGCCAGCTCGGTCACGATCAGGTTGCGCAACGAGACATCGTTCAGGATCGTCACCAGCTTGATGTGCTTGCGCGCTGCCTGCGCCGACACGCCCATCGGCACGTCGTCGACGATCACGCCGATCTCGCCCTCGAAGTCGATGCCCCAGGCCTCGTCCGCCATCTCGATCGCATCGTTGGGGCCGGTGAAGGAGTCCGAGCCGCCCTGGTACATCAACGGGTCGGTCCAGAAGGACGGCGGCATCTCCACGCCGCGTGCCTTGCGGACCAGCTCGACATGGACGACGTAGGCCGATCCGTCGGCCCACTGATAGGCCCGCGGTAGCGGTGCAGCGAGCGCCGCCGTATCGACCGCGAACGCACCTGCCACCTTGTCGTCCTCGAGCTGCGCGGCAAGTGCTTGCAGCCTGGGTTCGACAGCAGCCCAATCGTCGAGCGCCCGTTGCAAGGTCGGCGCCACATTGGTGGCGCGTACAGCCCGCGTCACCGCGCGATTGACCAAGATCAGCGTGCCGTCGCGGCCGCCTTCCTTCAGCGATCCCAGTTTCATTGTTTGTCTTCCCCTACTCTGCTGCCTGCTTGACCTCGGGCGGCCGCCAGGACTTCACGTACCCTTCGAACTCGACGTCGGCCGGCATGGGCGCGACATCGATGGCGTCGCGCGTATCGATCATGACGGCGACCTCGTCAGTCTCCGTCTTGCCGCCCTTGGTGGCGGCATTGAAGGCCTTGGGGTGCGGACCGTGCGTGAAGCCGGTGGGATGCACCGTCATCATGCCGGGATGGATGTTGTCGCGGCTGAAGAAGCTGCCCTTGTGATAGAAGATCACTTCCTCGAAATCGTCGTTGTTGTGGAAGAACGGCAGGCGCAGTGCCTCCGGATCGCTTTCGAGCGGCCGCGGCACGAACGTGCAGACAACGAACCGGCCGGCCACGAAGGTCGTGTGCGCCGACGGCGGCAGATGGGCGCGATGGCTCATCAGAGGCCGCAGGTCACGCCAGTTGATCCGCACCACGCTCAGGTCGCCGTGCCAGCCCACCGCATCGAGCGGATTGAACGGGAAGGTCACGGTCGAGAGCTGGTTGCGTCGCTTCACCGACACCTTCCAGGTACGTTCGTCCTGCTGCGCGCGGAAGGCATCGTCGATGCGCGGCGTATCGAGCATCGCCGGATCGAAGATGGCGTGATGTCCAACCAGCCCTTTGTCCGGCAGAGTGAAATGATCGTTGGTCGCCTCGATCATCAGCGACACCGTGGGCTTGGCGGGCTCCAGCCGCCACATCGTCCCGCGCGGAATTACCAGGTAGTCGCCCTCATTGTAGTCGAGATGGCCGTAGTCGCAGAACAAGGCGCCATTGCCTTCGTGGACGAACAGGAGCTGGTCGCCATCGCTGTTGCGCGCCAGTTCGGGCATCGCCTTGTCCAGCCGCCAGATCCGCATCTGCAGATGCGTGTTGCTCATCACGAGGTCGGCGTTCCACGGATTGGCCTTGGCCTTCGCGAGCTTGTTGAGGTCGAGGGCGCGGGGCCGGATCGGGCCATCGAAGTCGATCCAGTCCGTCGGCTTATGCTTGTGATGGAACTGCGCCGAGGGACCGAAGAAGCCCTCTTTGCTGATCTCGCGTTCGTAGGTGCCCTCGGGCAACCTCACATGAGCCTGCCGCGAGGCCGTACCTTCGACCTGGCGCAGCGGAATCCAGTTCTTGGCCATGGTTTCCTCCTTATGCTTTCAGCACGCCGCGGCGAATCTGGTCGAGTTCGATCGACTCGAACAGGGCGCGGAAGTTGCCTTCGCCGAAGCCTTCGTTGCCGCGGCGCTGGATGATCTCGAAGAAGATCGGCCCGATCACCGTCTGGGTGAAGATCTGCAGCAGCAACCCACCGCCCTCGGTCGGGGCGCCGTCGATCAGGATGCGGTTGCGGGCAAGCCGGTCGATGTCCTCGCCATGGCCCGGCAGACGCTTGTCGATCTGCTCGTAATAGGTGTCCGGAACTGTCTGGAACGGCACGCCCTTGGTCTTGAGCGTCTCGACGGCGTCGTAGATGTCGTGCGAACCCAGCGCGATGTGCTGGATGCCTTCGCCGTGATAGGCCGAGAGATATTCCTGGATCTGCGACTTGTCGTCGGTGCTTTCGTTGATCGGGATGCGAATCTTGCCGCACGGGCTGGTCATCGCCTTGGACTTGAGACCGGTCAGCTTGCCTTCGATGTCGAAGTAGCGGACCTCACGGAAATTGAAGAGCCGTTCGTAGAAGTCCGCCCACTCGTCCATGCGGCCGCGATGCACGTTGTGGGTCAGGTGATCGATATAGGTGAGCCCCACGCCCTTCGGATTGCGGTCGACGCCCGGCAGATACTCGAAGTCCACATCGTAGATCGAGCCGCGCTCGCCATAGCGGTCGACGAGATAGAGCAATGAGTCACCGATGCCCTTGATCGCGGGGATGTTGAGCTCCATCGGCCCGACCTTGCCTTCGACGCCCCAGGCGCCAAGCGACAGCGCCCGCTTGTAGGCGAAGGCCGCATTCTTCACGCGCAGCGCGATGGCGCAGACGCTCGGGCCATGCACGCGCGCGAAGCCTTGGGCGAAGCTCTCGGTCTCGGCATTGACGATGAAGTTCACATCGCCCTGGCGATAGAGCGACACATCCTTCGAGCGATGCCGCGCGACCTTGGTAAAGCCCATACTCTCGAACAGGGCGCCCAGCGCGGCTGGATCAGGCGCGGTGTACTCGACGAACTCGAAGCCGTCGGTTCCCATGGGATTGATCTCATCGATCTCCAGGACATTGCGATCGTTGGCGCTGGCCATGATGACCTCCCGAGATTGACCGTTAAGCCGAATTAGTTTCAAATGTAACTATTATGACGAACGCTTTGCAAGCCCTCGAACTGGAGAAATTTCTCCCCTACCGCCTGTCCGTCCTGGCCCAGCTTGTGAGTGAATCGCTGCACGACCTCTACGCAGAGCCGTTCGGCCTGAGCGTCACGCAATGGCGGGTCATGGCCGCCCTGGGGCGCTTCGCTCCCCTCACCGCTTCTGAAGTGGGACAGCGGATCGTCATGGACAAGGTGGCCGTCAGCCGGGCCGTGGCCGGCCTGATGAAACGCGACCTGATCGAGCGGGCGACCGATCTCAACGACCGGCGCCGGGCCTCCCTACGGCTGAGCGCCAAGGGCCGCGCCATGCACGCCCAGATCGTCCCGCTGGCCCTGGGTTACGAGGCCGAGCTCTACGAGGCCCTCTCCCCGGAGGAACGCGAAACCCTCAACAGCTTGTGTGATCGCCTATTCGCACACGCCAAACTGTTGAGAAAGGGGGGCTGAGGCCGCCTTGTCGGGCCGACTCTCCATGCTATAACGCCGCCTCTTCTATCTTGGGAGGCAGGATTGGCCGCAAAGGCCGCCCGGCGCCCGCCGGCTGGCAAGCCGGTGCTGGTGCTCAACGGGCCCAACCTCAACATGCTGGGTAAGCGGCAGCCGGAAATCTACGGCCGCGAAACGCTGGCCGACGTCGAAAAGGCGTGCCGCGCGGAAGCGCAGCGGCTCGGCCTCGAGGTCGAGTTCGCCCAGAGCAATCACGAAGGTGTGCTGGTCGATCGCATTCAGGCCGCGCGCGAAAAGAATGCCGGCATCGTCATCAATGCCGGCGCCTACACCCACACCTCGGTCGCCCTGCTCGATGCGTTGAACGCCGCCGAGCTGCCGGCCGTCGAGGTCCACCTGTCCAACATCTACAAGCGTGAGAGCTTCCGCCATCACTCCTACATCAGCCCGGCTGCGGTCGGGGTGATCGCGGGACTGGGTACGCAGGGATATCTTCTCGCCCTCCAGGCGCTGGCGCGTCTGCTGGCACGCTGACAAACATCGGGAGCGCTTCTCCATGGCAAAATTCGAGATGGATACCGAGTTCGTCCGCAAGCTGGCGGAGATCCTGGAGGAAACCCATCTCGGCGAGATTGAGCTGGCCGACGGCGAGCGCCGTATCCGTGTCGCCCGCCCGACCGTGACGGTGGCCGCCGCAGCTCCGGTAGCCATGGCCGCTCCCCTCGCCGCGGCTGGTGCCGCCGCTCCCGCAGCAGCGGCCAGCGACATCGCCAAGCATCCGGGCGCCGTGAAGTCCCCGATGGTGGGCACCGCCTATCTGGCGCCCGAACCGGGCAAGCCCAACTTCGTCGCCGTCGGCGACAAGGTAACGGCGGGCCAGACGCTGCTGATCATCGAGGCGATGAAGACCTTCAATCCCATCAAGACGCCCAAGGCCGGCACGGTGACGCAGATTCTGGTCGAGAACGCCCAGCCGGTGGAGTTCGGTGAACCGCTGATGGTCGTCGAGTAAGGACGCCCGGACGGATGTTCGACAAGGTTCTGATCGCCAACCGCGGCGAGATTGCCCTCCGCATCCATCGCGCCTGCCGCGAGATGGGGATCCAGACGGTCGCGGTGCACTCGACGGCCGATAGCGACGCCATGCACGTGCGGCTGGCGGACGAATCGGTCTGCATCGGCCCCCCGCCGGCACGCGACAGCTACCTCAACATTCCCCAAATCCTGTCCGCCGCGACCATTGCCGGCGTCGATGCGATTCATCCGGGCTACGGCTTCCTGTCGGAGAATGCCCGCTTTGCCGAGGCCGTCGAGGCGCACGGCTTCACCTTCATCGGCCCCACTCCGCAACACATCTCCATGATGGGCGACAAGATCGTCGCCAAGCAGACCGCCCAGGAACTCGGCCTGCCTCTGGTGCCGGGATCGCCTGGACCGGTCGAGTCGGTGGAAGAGATCATCGGCCTTGGCGAAAAGATCGGATGGCCGGTGCTGATCAAGGCCGTGGCCGGCGGCGGCGGACGCGGCATGAAGGTCGTGGAGAGCCCGGAAGGAGCGGCCGAGGCCTTCTCGCTGGCACGCGCCGAAGCCAAGGCTGCCTTCAACAACGACGCCGTCTATGTCGAGAAGTATCTCCCGCGGCCGCGTCATATCGAGATCCAGGTGCTGGGCGATGGCCTGGGCGCCGGCGTGCATCTCGGCGAACGCGACTGCTCGCTGCAACGGCGCCATCAGAAGGTGCTGGAGGAAGCCCCGTCGCCTGCCCTCAACGCCGAGCAGCGCAACAGGATCGGCGAGCTGGCCGCGGATGCCGTCCGCAAGCTCAAGTATCGCGGCGCCGGCACGTTTGAGTTCTTGTTTCAGGACGGCGAATTCTACTTCATCGAGATGAACACTCGGCTGCAGGTCGAGCATCCGATCACCGAGGCAGTGACGGGCATCGATCTGGTGCGCGAGCAGATCCGTATCGCCGCCGGTGCGCCGCTCGGCATGACCCAGAAGGACATCGTCATCCAGGGTCACGCCATCGAGTGCCGTATCAACGCCGAGCATCCAGAGACCTTCATCCCCTGCCCCGGCAAGATCGTTGACTACCACCCGCCGGGTGGCCTCGGCGTCCGCGTCGATTCCGGCCTCTACACCGGCTACGTCATGCCGCCCTACTACGACTCCATGGTGGCCAAGCTCATCGTCAACGGCACATCGCGCAACGAGTGCCTGATGCGCCTGCGCCGCTCGCTCGAAGAGTTCGTGATTGGCGGCATCGACACGACGATCCCCCTGCACCGCCGCATCATCAGCGAGCAGGCCTTCATCGACGGCGACTACGACATCCACTGGCTGGAGAAGCTGGTCGGCCTGAAGAAGTAGCGGCGGCATGCTGGAGATCACGCCCGACCTCCTGCTTCAGGCCTACCGCATTGGCGTCTTTCCCATGGGAGAGCGCCGCGACGATCCCAAACTCTACTGGCTCGATCCGCGACTGCGCGCAGTGCTGCCGCTCGACGGCTTTCATCTGCCGCACCGCCTCGCCCGCACTGTCCGCGCAGGCCATTTCAACGTGGGCGCCGATACGGCCTTCGCGGAGACGGTACGGGCCTGTGCTGAGCCGAGGCCTGGCCATCCCGAGAGCTGGATCAACGAACCGATCGTCGAGCTCTACACCGAGCTTCATCGGCGCGGCCATGCCCACAGCGTGGAGTGCCGCGTCGACGGTAAACTGGTCGGTGGGCTCTACGGCGTCTCAGTAGGTGCGGTATTCTTCGGCGAGAGCATGTTCTCGCGCCAGCGCGATGCCTCGAAGGTGGCGCTGGTTCATCTGGTGGCCCGGCTGATTGTCGGCGGTTTTCGCCTGCTCGACTGCCAGTTCATGACCGAACATCTACGCAGCTTCGGTGCGATCGAGATCCCGCGCGACGACTTCAAGTTGAGACTGGCCGACGCGATCGACCAGCAGGCGACGTTTCAGCGCGAGCTGGCCGGTGTCGATCCCTGCGCCATCGTGCAGGAGAGCACACGTACGTCGTAGACGCCGTGGTCGAGTGCGGAGAGCGAGGGCGTCGAGGCAAACATCCAGCCGGCGAACAGCTTCTCTTCCGCCTGGCCGGGCTTGTGATCGATGATGGTGAGATAGGCGACGGACTCGGGCGGCGCTTCCGGCACGTTGACCAGGCAGTCGTCCACCTTGATCTCCAGGGTGCCGAAGCGTGTCGCCTGGCCGACCGGCGCATAGAAACGCTGGGTCCGCGCGGTCACCTTGTCGAGCCCCTGCAGTTCGGCCGAGCGCGTGCCCGGCCCATCCGGCACAGGCCGCAGGTTGGCATTGCCCGGCCGCGCGGGCGGCGGTGGTGGCGTCTGGGCCTGAAGCTCCCAAGCAGGAACGGTTGCAGCGATACCGCCAACGATCGCGACTGCAACGAGGAAAGTGCGCAAGTTCACTTCTTGTCGTGCGGTGGCGCGAGGCCGTCGATCAGTTCGTGAAGCGCCTGTTTGATCTGGCTTGCGTCGCATCCCATCAGAACTCCGTCCTCCAGCGCATCGGCGCAGAGGGTTTCGATCTCCTGGATGTTCTGGTTGAGGACTTTGATCTTTTCGAGGCACGAGACCGGCTTGCCGTCCGGTTGCCGCCAGACCGGCGGCGCCTTGGGGGCATGAGCGCTCATCATTTGCTCCCTGCACTTCCGAACATGAACTTCGCGATCAACTCGGTGAGCGGGATCGAATCCTGCGTGTGGGCGATTTCACCACCGGCGCGGATCATCGCCTTGTCGTTGCCCGGCTCCAGCACCACCACCACGCCGCCCAGCAGCGATTCGCTGACGATCTTGGCGTTGGTGTCGGACGGCAGGTTGACGTTGGACGATACGGCGAGCCGCACCACGGCCTGATAGGTCTTCGGATCGAGGACGAAGCCGGTGACAGTACCGACCTTGACGCCGCTCAACGTGACATCGGCTCCACGCTTCAACCCGTCGATACGGCCGAAACGGGCAACGACTTCATAGCCGTCCGGACCGCTGCGATCTGATTTTGAAAAGGCATAAAAGACGAAGACGCCGGCCACAACGAGGACCAACGCGCCTACGATCGTCTCGACGATATTTCGGCCCACCCTCGTCTCCTTCACTGCCGCCGGCGTCAGCCCGGACGCCATGCCTCGTAAGGCGGCTTCGGCTTCTCACCGTCGGAAAGCGAGTGACCAGGTGGACGGTACGCATGGTCGGTACCAGTTAGATTCGGCACATGCTCCTTCTGCCACGGCTTGCGTGGCAGACCGCCTGCCGGCGGAATGACATCGGTCGTGTGATGCAGCCAGCCATGCCATTCGGCGGGAACGCGGGAGGCTTCGGCGACGCCGTTGTAGATCACCCAGCGCTTGCGCCGCAGCCCAGGGATGGTGCGCTTGTCGAGGTAGTAACGATTGCCTTCGCCATCCGTGCCGACGAGTTCGCCACGCATCTTGGTGAAGAGCCAGGTGCCGATAGTCATGGACCAACCACGTTGTCGTATGTGACCGCGCCGCTTGTACGCGGGCGCTTCATCGCGTGCAACGCGACGTGACCGACACATGATTCACATCGTTCGTCGTCATGCGAATCACGCTTTTTGATCAACTGTTGCGCGCTTGCATCATCTAGTACCATCAACATGCTGGTCTACAAAATATAGTTGCGCACACAAGATTTTGTAATTTACTATCATCGCGTGCCCATATGTGCGTGTTCGAGAGTGATCGAACATTGCCCGCGACAGGGATTGAACGACGGGAATTGGGCACGGGGGATCGTCGATGCGCTTCGAGCGTCGGAATACGCAAGCAGGAAAATCGCCATTCGAAAGGATGGCGTTTCGTGCTGCCGATTCCGAAATTCGCAATCCCGACGGATCGATCGTCTTCCAGCTCAAGGATGTCGACGTGCCGGCCGAGTGGTCGCAGGTCGCAGCCGACGTGCTGGCGCAAAAGTATTTCCGCCGCGCCGGTGTGCCGGCACGCATGGTGCGCTTTGCCGAGGCCGATGTCCCGGAATGGTTGTGGCGTTCCATACCTGACGAAGCCGCCCTCGCCGAACTGCCCGCCGCCGAACGTTACGGCGGCGAGATGAGCGCCCGCCAGGTCTTCCACCGGATGGCCGGTGCGTGGACCTACTGGGGATGGAAGGGCGGCTACTTCGACAGCGAAGACGATGCTCGGGCGTTCTACGACGAACATTGCTACATGCTGGCGGCGCAGATCTGCGCGCCCAACTCGCCGCAGTGGTTCAACACGGGCCTGCATTGGGCTTACGGCATCGATGGTCCCGGCCAGGGCCACTGGTACGTCGACCATCGCGACGGCACGGCACACCAGTCGGACTCTTCTTATGAGCGGCCACAGCCCCACGCCTGCTTCATCCAGAGCGTCTCCGACGATCTGGTGAGCGAAGGCGGCATCATGGACCTCTGGGTTCGCGAGGCCCGCCTCTTCAAGTACGGTTCCGGCACCGGCTCCAACTTCTCCAAGGTGCGCGGCAGCGACGAGCGCCTGTCGGGCGGCGGCAAGTCGTCCGGCCTGATGTCGTTCCTCAAGATCGGCGACCGCGCGGCCGGCGCGATCAAGTCGGGTGGCACGACCCGGCGTGCCGCCAAGATGGTGACGGTCGATATCGACCATCCCGACATCGAGGACTTCATTGCCTGGAAGATGCTCGAAGAGCAGAAGGTGGCCGCTCTGGTCGCCGGCTCTCGGCTGGCCAATCGACACCTCAACGCGATCATGCAGGCCTGCCTCGATGGCAGCGTGACCGGCGATGGCGCCTTCGACCCGCGACAGAACCCGAAGCTGCGGC
>CALROF020000130.1:0-18136 GCA_943369775.1 Reyranella massiliensis 521 | reverse complement strand
GCCGATATGATATCGCGTGGCGACACGCCAGATCGCGACGCAGTCGCTAGGATGATTGCTTGAACGGTCGGCGATCCGGGAGGAAATGGTACCAGCCAATCACGTTCCGGCGGTGCAGGCGGCCAGACGATGGAAAATTTTCCGGGGATGCTTTGTCTTCCCCTCGCCAATGTCGGCGCATGTTCTTGCTTTTTGTCCCCCTTTGCGTCCGGAGCGAGCCTCATAAGCCGCGCTCGGTGTTCTTCTTTTTGCCGGTGCAGTTCGGTGGTATTGATGACGCGATGCATGGTATCGCTCACAGCTGCCAGCCGGACCCGAGGAGCTGCGCAACGGGCGCGGCGCGCAGCGGTACCGTCGTGTCGTAATCGGTCCGGCCGGGATCGCGCTTGACGTAGCCTGCCGCTTCCATCGCGGCGCAGAAGGCATCATCCATCTGCTCGCATTCGTCCTTGGTCCAGGTGATGGACCCGTCTTCATTCGTGTTGGGCGAAGGAATCACCGGGGCGGCCCGCAGAATGCCGAGCTGCTGGCGCTTCTTCTTGATGGCGCTCGCGTTCCTTGTCGTTCCGATCGCGGCCATGCGCTTGGAAATCTCAGGGTCCGACAGGCCCTCTTCAAAAAGGGCCTGAAGCAATTGGATTTCCCTGCCAGTCCACCAGATGTTGATCGTCATAGCTCTGCCTTCGAAATGGTGACCGTCACAGCGTCGGCGCGGTCGTCTCGTGAAAGAATGATCTTGCGTGCATGCACGTCGTCGTCGATCAGCTTGTGCGTCACCAAGAGGTCGGAGACGGCCTTGCAATAGTTGTCGAGGTCGCCACGGGTACGGGGCACGACAATTTCCAGCTCGTAATCGCCATAGACCGGATCGGGACGCTGGGTCTTCAGTTCCCAGCCTGCTTGCTCGATCCAGTCCCGGTACTTCTTCGTTTTCACGCGCCCATGCTTTGTGTTGGCGAAGAGGCCATTGACGCTAGGCGGGCAGGTGAGGAGGAAAGTGGTGGTCACAGAAAGATGCCGAGGGCCTGGGCATAGAGGTCCACGATGGCCTCGTGCTCCTTGCGCTCGTCCACATCTTGCCGGCGCAGGGCAAGGATGGATTTCAGCGCTTTCACGTCGAAGCCATTTGCTTTGGCCTCCGCAAAGATATCGCTGATGTCGTCGGCGATTGCCTTGCGCTCTTCGGTCAGCCGCTCAACGCGTTCGATGAAGGACTTCAGCTGCTCTTTGGCGAACCCCGCAGGAGCATCGGAGGAATCGGAGGCGGACGGGTGGCGTGCGGTATCGTCGAACATTGGAAAATCTCTCTTGTTCAGGATGACTTACGGATGGCGCCGATTAGGCCATGCGGGCCGCCGGCGGGAATTCCTGCGCAAGCCGCGTCAGGCCCTTTGGCGTGACGCGCACCTGGGTGACCGTCTTCTCAGAGCCATCGGATCGAGAGACCGTCGTCGTCTTATGCTCCAGCAGCCCGCTTGCGAGCTTCGACTGGTATGCGACATCCTGCGCGGAACCGGTGCGCGCATAGATCCAGCCGTGCGCCCGCAGAAACTTGAACAGAGCCTTAGGTCCGACCTGAAGTGTTTTCGCGGCATCGGTGATGCAGAACGAACCTTCGCTTTCGGCGATCCGGGCTAGTGCCTCGACCTTCGGCGCCATGGACGCCTTATCAGCCTCCAACGCGATCACTTTCTCGGTGTAGGACAGGAGCAATACTCGCATCGACGCGGCGTCATTCAACAACACCATCGGATCGACGGGCGCATTATAGCTTCCCGTGCGGCGGACTTGCGGGAGCACCTCGCCCACCACCCACTCTTCGAAGCGCTCGGCAGACGGGAGGCCTGACCGCATGATCAGGCGGTAAACGTCCGCTTCCGGAATGATCGTGAAGCCGCGCGACGGGACATCCAAACCCGACGCTTCATCGGGTTTGAGGAATTGCAACGACTTGCAGTGGCGCCGCACGGCGGCGTCCGTGTCGCGATAGCCGATAGCCGCCGCCACATCCTTGCCCACGAACCAAGGGTTACCGTCCCGGTCCACGATACGAAGATCATGGCCCTCAAATTTGAACGCCCACATGCTGAGATGGCTGGCGCCGGACGCCCCTGCGGAAAGCGCTGTTTGCTGCATCGTCATCCCTCACTGATCCGGGTTGCGGGCTTTGTGGTCTTCACTCTGTCTGGCGCGGCGGCTCACCAATGGCGCGACGGATTTGCGCCACTCGCGCCACCACCTGCTGAACTTCACCGCCGCTAGGGTCAGAACCATCCGCCAGAAGCCCGGAAAGTTCGGCGGCGTGGATTTCGATTTCTGTGAGCAGTTCGCGGATGAGCGCGTCTCGCAGGGCGTCATTCAGGTGCGCTCCGATTTCCTTGATCCTGCCCCGGCAGATATTTTCGAATGTCCCAGCACCCGCCCGCACTGCCCTTGCGGCGACCGGGACAGCCTCTTTGGCCGACAGCCCTGACCGTTTGGCGAGAATGTCTCGCAGCCGAACGCCACGCCGAGAGGCGCGCTCGACATACGCTACTGCTGACATAACTGTCCCCCGATGGCGGATGACCATGCCGTAACTCCCGTGCATTTTAAGGATGCTTGAGAGAGGGCATATTGATGCTTACGAAGACACGCACCACGACTGAACTTGCCGGGACCGAAGTGGAGCGTGCGGAGAAAGGCCCCAGCCCGAAGGCCGGGGAAGTTGGTGCGGCAGAGGAAATCCGCGCCGGAGGATGGCAGTCCATCGGCGCCCTTGCGGCATCCGTGATGGACAAATTGAGGTTGCCAGCGGATCGCACCGCCGCTGGCGCCGGCTGTGAAACGGAAATTCCGGCACGAGGCGTCGGACTTCCCGCTGCGATCTGGAATGGAGGTTTCGGGCATGCCTAACCCCAATACCGGAAATAGAAATAGGCGAATTCGGACAGGACAAAGCCGGCGACAAAGACGATGCCGGCATACCGGTGCCGCATGAGCGTGCCGATGGTGATCGGCTCTCGCTTCATGGTGCGGCGGGCGGGCGCCTGCTTAGGCGCGGGGCCGGCAAGGTCGTCTAGGAGCTGGTGGCGCGCGAGGACGCTCATGCCGCACCGCCGCGCGAACCAGAATTCATCCGAGCGTAATATCCATCGCAAGCGCGCAATGCAGCAGCAAGCCGACGCTGATGCTTCTCGAACTTCGTGCATCGCACGGTGTGGTCGGAAAGCTCATTCAGGCTCGCGTTGATCATTGCCCGCGTCGGAAACTTGGGAGCAATCAGGAGGTTTTCATTGGCGAGGATTCGAGACAGTGCGGAAACGCTCACGCCAGCGCCGGACTGGATCAAAATCCAATCGAGTGTTCCTGCTGGCTTTTTCTTATCGACGTAGCTGCGGGCGCCGTCCCAAATCTCTCGCACCAATTGATGCAGAGCGCGCGGGGACCTTACTCCGGCCTCCCGCGCCGAATGGACAATCGCGTAGCCGTACTCATGGACACATGCGCGCCACTCCGGCGTCATGCTGTCCATATCCGCCCATGAGCGTTCGCGGCGCGCGCCTTGGAGGGGGATATCGCCCATCATGCTGCGCCCTCCTCACGTGCACGTGCACGAGGGGCTACGTTCGTATGGGCTTTTTCCAGAACATCGAACGTGATCGGAAATCCGCGCTTCCTCGCCTCCTCGACCACACGCGGCCAACGTCTGGCCGGGATCGAGTTCCGCGTTTTCATGACGTGAGCGTGGCTGACCTTAACGCCGATATCTCCGGCGAAGTCCGTCACCGAATTCCAAAGGCTGATGATGCTATCGGCGTCTTTCATGGCTACAATTGCTACATCACGTAGGCATTCACGTCAACTACCTCATGTAGCAATTTTTTCGCTACTTTCGGCGCCATGAAAACCCGTGGCGAACGATTGAGATTCCTTAGGGAGCGGGCCGGCTTTAGATCCGCGCGCGATGCAGCAATGCATTTTGGCGTTGCGGTATCTTCTTACAATGCGCACGAGCGCGCCGGATCGCCAGGCGGTCGGGATTTTGACGATGATGTTGCTACAAAATACGCGCGGTGGTTCCGGAGCAATATGCTCTGGCTATTTCACGGGCGCGGGTCACCAGACGCCCACATTGATAGCAGCGTGATCGCAGAGGAACAGGACGCCCCCGACAAGCATATTGATGAACCCATGACGATTGGTTCCGAAACCGGCCGGCGCGGGCTTACGAAAGATGCTTCGGCCCAGATCGACGTCACCGCTGGAATGGGCGGCGGCGGACTTACCATTATTTCCGAAGGCGTGCCTGGGAAGAAGGGCATGACCTTTGCCGCCGAGCACGTGCGGGATTTTTGGCGGTTGCCCCAAGAGGTTACGTCGGCACTTGGCCTTAAGGCCGCAGATATCGTCGTGATCCCGGTCCAAGGGGATTCAATGGCCGATACCCTCTCAGAGGGCGATTATGTGTTCGTGGATACACGGCACCGCTTACCCTCCCCTGACGGCCTATATGTTCTGACCGACGACTTCGGCGGCTTGGTCGTGAAGCGGCTAGAGGTCTCGTCGCACCCCCGCGACGAAGAGGCGATGGTGCGCATCATTTCGGATAATCCGAGGCACGCGCCAAAGGAGCGGCTGCTAGCCGATCTCCAGATTATTGGCCGAGTCGTTCGCAGGTTTGGTGTGGTCGGATAAATATGCTCGTCTCGACGATGATCCAGGATATATTAACCGTCACCGGCTGGAAACAGGACGTGCTCGCCGAGAAATTAGGGACAACGCAGGCGACCATCTCTAGATGGATAAATGGGAGTGATCCGCGCGGGGAAAAACACGACGCCATCCGCGCCTTGTATATCGCGACATGCCTACACGAAGGCCCCCATATCGGCGCAGGGTCATTCCAAATCTCTGGCCAGGATGTCGTAACTGCCTACCGCGAGGGCGACCACATCATTTACGACGAGCTGGCGACGGGCGCCGACATCGCTCGCTACATCAACAAAGAGTGCGTCGTTCGGCTCACTGACGGGCGCACGTTCATCAAAACGCTCGCGCGCGGTTCAGAGGACGATTGCTGGACTCTGTGGAGCTACAACGCTCCGCCAATGACCGACATGCTCTTGGAGTGGGCGGCTAAAGTCCGATGGGTTGAGAAGGCGTAGCCGCTCGACTTTTCTCACTCTCTGCGCAACCATAGAGCGCAGGGAATGAGGGGCATATTATGTTGCGAATTTTGGGGGTGGCCGCTCTGGCTGCCGTGACCGGCGGGTGCGCCACGCTCACGCGAGGCACTACTGACCAGGTGCAGGTCTATTCCGACCCACCAGGCGCCGACGTTAAAACGTCAATGGGATTCACGTGCACCACGCCGTGCACCATCCAGACCAATCGCAAGGACGAATTCACGGTCACGATAACGAAGCCGGGCCACGAGCCGGAGGCCGTCGAGGTGAAAACGCAGGTCGCGGGAGCGGGCGCGGCTGGGTTCGCCGGAAACGTGATCATAGGCGGGGTCATCGGGATGGCTGCCGATGCGGCGACCGGAGCCACCCTGGAGCACGTACCGAATCCCGTGAGGGTGAAGCTCTATCCGACCGGGAAGCGCCCACCAGACGCGAACCAGCCTCCTGTCCGCGAAGCGCCGGCCAGCGCTGATGAGCCGCAAGCCGCCCCATCGACATAGCCACCAGATCCCTCTGGCGGAACGCTGCGACGATTGACGGTGTTGTCAATTTGTCACCCTATATGCATTGTATAGCTACAACGATAGGGGATGGGGGAGATTGGATAATGGACATGGAGAACGTAATTAACGTTGATATTCAAACTCATAGAGAGACGGGTCTAATCCTGGCGACGAGCGACGATATGCCGGGCCTCTATGTGCACGCTCGCTCCTTCGAAGAGTTAGAGCGGCGGCTGCCCATCGCTATCAGGGACATACTGGAGTTTAAGGGAAACATCGTCGAGTCCGTCGAGATTGTTCGCCGGCCGAATAGCGATCCCTTCATGTCCCCACATTTCACGATCAGCGCGATTGCTGCGTGACGTGCGACGAATATCGGGCCAAACTTAAGCTTCTTGGCCTTATTCCGGTTAAGGCGTCCTATGACGGCGCCACCCTGTATCAGGATCGCGAGCGGCAACCTCACGTGATCCCTGACCCAGAGGGCTTAAACGAGATCGAACGATCCGACTTCATGATGAAGCTTATGATACGGATCGGCGCGGAAGACTGACAACCACAACAAGCCCGCCCTACCCGGCGGGCTTTTTTGTGACAACGCCGGACAAATCGTGTAGCAACAATTTCTCCAAAATTGCTACGATTGGTAGTTGACATAGCTACGTGACGTAGTAATCTCATCCTCATCGAAAGAGCGATGGGGATCGCGGACATGATGACCAGGGACCAGGCCGCGAAGGCCACCACCACCGAGATCAAGGCCCGCCTCCGGGAGATCAAGGCGCAGATCGCCAGCCTCTCCGAGGTCCAGGTGAGCTCGAAGAACTCCTTCAAGTCCGAGCACGGACGGATGCGGGCGGACAGCATCGTCCTCATGAAGGCGGAGCGCTGGTGGCTCAACAAGGAGATCGCCTCCCGCACCACCAGCCGGGACGCTCTCCCGGTTGCGGCCTGAGGGGGAAGCGATGAGCAAAATCTTCCAAGCCGAACTCTCCACCTACCTGGACGGGATGATCCCGCTCCCGGCGCACTGGACCCCGCTCCAGCAGGCTGAGGCCAAGCGGATCGGCCGGGCCAACCAGGACGCACAGCGCCAGCACGAGCTGGCCGGCTTCCTCTCCGGGATGAAGATGGTCGCGGAAGTCTCCGCAGCCGTCGCTGAGATGGAAGGGGCGGAGTGATGCACGAGATAATCCACCAGATCAGCCGTCGCTCGAAGAAGTTCCGCGCGGCTCGCAATTCCGGCCGCCGCATGGGCCGCCGGTTCCGCATCGAAATCGACAGCCTGCGGGCTGAGTATTGGGAGACCGTGTGATGGCAAACAAGCACACCCCCGATACCGAAATTTGCCTCGTGCTCTGCGATTACGGTCAGAGCGGCCTCGCCTACATGGAGGCCGACCCGCGCAAGTCCTCTCGCGAAGAGACCATCTCCGACATCATCAGCGGGCAGATTTGCTGGACGGTTCGGCAGATTGTGGCCTTCAACGCCGCCGAGCGCTGGGCCAACGACATCACCGAAGACGTTGCGAACGTGATCTACAACCGCGCCATCCGCAAGGACTTGGACCTATCCAGCACGGCTCGCGATCTGCTTGCAGACTGCGGCCTTTCCCTCAACAACTATCTGACGGCGGCAGAGTGATGACGACCCAACCCAAGCGATCCCGAAAGGCAAACCCCGCTTTGGCTGCCGCTCGCGATGCAATGATCCGAGCAGTCCGCGACTGCATAGTTGATGACTCTCAAAAGACAGTGATTGAAGAAATCAACGTCAATTATAACAATTTTATTGTTAGGGGCGGTTAATCATGGCCAAGATTGTTCGCACTCCCACAAAAGCCACTGGCGGCGTTACTCCAGAAGAACTGGAGAAGATGCGCGCCCACACCGAAATGTGGATCAAGCGCGCTTTCCGCACCGATCCGATTGACCCCGACAAGATCGTCCCGGCGATCAAGGGATTATACGCCGCAGCCGGCTTGAAAGAGCCGAGGGTTGTCATCGCCACTTCGCCGCTGGTGATGGCCTTCGCCTACGGCGCATCGGCCGCGATTTGGCATATGAGGGAGCAGGGCAGCGCGACCGACAGCGCGACCAGCAGCGCGACCCGCAGCGCGACCTACATCGCTACCCGCAGCGCGACCAGCAGCGCGACCAGCAGCGCGACCGACAGCGCTACCCGCAGCGCGACCAGCAGCGCGACCCGCAGCGCGACCGACAGCGCTGAAAAAGATGCGGAACTAGCATGCTTCGAGCTTGCGGGAGAGTTCGGCCTCATGTGCGCAGCCCGGTGGGGGAACGTCTATCAGGGTGGAAATATGTGGGCTGCATACGACAGTTATCTGACTGCTATGCGCGACATCATCGGTCTACAGCTTCCAGAGCATGCGGCTTATGCGAGCTGGGAGCAGGCGGCGATCGAGGGTGGCTTCCGGGTAATGCATCCAGAGTTTTGCATCGTCAGCGACTTCCCGGAATTCATTCGGATCGACGATCGGCGCCGGCCACACTGCGAGGATGGACCCAGCCACAGGTGGCGGGACGGATGGTCTCTCTACCACTGGCATGGGACTCGCGTCCCGGCCGAGTGGATCGAACAGAAGGGTAAGCTGACGGCGCAAGTAGCGTTGAGTCAGACCAACCTCGAACTTCGACGCGCCGCGATTGAAATCGTTGGCTGGCACCACATCCTTCGCGATCTCGGCGCCAAAGTGATTGATGAGCACCCCGACCCGCACTGCGGCGCATTGGTTGAGGTTCATCTTCCCGACCTCGATCGCAAGAGCCTGTTCATCCACGCGCGCTGCGGTACCGACCGCGAGTTTGCGATCGGCGTGCCTCCTGAGTGCTCGACTGTGATCGAGGCGCAAGCGTGGCTGACGGGGCTACCCGTCTCCGAGTTCCAGTTTCCATCAGTGAGGACGTAACAGGTGCGCCGCCTTGACCTGACGGGCCAGAAGTTCGGCCGTCTTGCAGTTGTTTCGTGCGGCGGCCCCGATGAGAGAGGAGCAATTACATGGGTCTGCGAGTGCTCGTGCGGATCGTCAAAGCGCGCCAGGGGCGCGGATCTGAAGCGTGGGTTTGTTCAGAGTTGTGGGTGCTGGCGACGCCAGATGCCTGCGACGCGCTCAACTCACGGAGGGTCGAACTCTCGGATTTATAGAATATGGCAGGCAATGCGAGACAGGACACAGAACCCTCGCGCCAGCAGATACGAGTACTACGGGGGCAGAGGAATATCAGTCTGCGCCGAATGGGAAGATTTCGAAGTCTTCCGAGCATGGGCATTGTCTCATGGGTACGCCTCAAACCTATCAATTGACCGCATAGACAATGATGGGAACTACGAGCCCGGAAACTGTCGGTGGGCCACACAGAGAATGCAAGTTCTTAACCGTCGAACACGCCATCAGATGATGAAATAGGAGCATGAAATGAAAATCTTGGAAACTCTTGGAGCCCAGGGTGAAGTGCGCATCTATCGCATTGATGCGATCCCTTCTGGCGTGAAGCCTATGAAGAAGGAGCGCGGACACTGGATCATTGGCCAGTCCGAGACGCACCATGACCACGTGCTCGTGGCTGAACGGGCGCAGGTCTTCGAGGCGGACACCGCTCCGGAGGGCATGCGCATCCTCTATGCGGTGCTCGACAGCGCCGGCACCCTGGAGCACCTGCGCGGTCACGACACTCATGCGCCGCACGCATTCGAGCCCGGCGACACGATCATGTTCCGGACGGATCGCGAATATGACCCGTACGCGGAACTCGCCCGCCGCGTCGCGGACTAACCCATGACCGGCGACATCATCCTCATCTGCATAGGCGCCGTGTGCGCCTACCTGATCCTCTCGCCCTTGCTGCGGAGGCGGGCACAACGCGACCCGCTGGACGACGCCCACGGGGATGTCCCGCACTGGACACCGGAGATGGGCGATGACTGAGGCCGCTCTCTCCCGCCTGGAGCGGGACGTTATCAACGCAAGCGCCGACGCGATTGTCCGGCTGCTGCTGACCGTCGCAAAGATCAAAGGAGGCCGCCGTGGGTGACACATTCGCGCTTCACATGCAGATCGAGGCGGCGAAGCTCCTGCGTGAGCAGCTTGCAGATTTGGTCGCAGGAGACCCCGAGTTCGTCCGCGACATGATCGAGGGCGAGACTACGCTTCACGAGCAGATTGCCGCACTGGTGGCCTCTGAGCGCGAAGACCGAGCCATTGCCGAGGGCACAGACCGCCTCATGGACCGGCTCAAGGCCCGCAAGGCGCAGATAGAGTCCCGGGCCGACACCAAGCGCACGCTGATCACCCAAGCCATGGTGATCGGGGAGCTTAGCGCCATCGAAACCCCGGCCGGCCGCGTCACGCTGAAGGCTATCCCGCCTGCGTGCATCGTCACGGAAGAGGCCGATATCCCGACGCGGTTCTGGAAGAGCCATGCGCCGACGCTGGATAAGAAATCGCTGATGGAAGCGCTGAAGGCTCGCACCGCCGCTCTTGCCGATGCCGCGAAGATCGAAGACCCGGAAGAGCGCAACACCGCGCTGGCGAAGGCCGACGAAGCGCACCCCGAAATTCCCGGCGCCACGCTTTCGAACGGCTCCAGAACAATCCAGATCAGGACGTGATCCGATGAATTCAATCGTTCCGATGCGCGCGGCCGCGGTTGCGCCGACCTTCGACAAGAACGCGCTCGCGCTGATCAAGCGGACCGTCGCGGCGGACTGCAATGACGACGAGTTCGGCATGTTCATCCACATGGCGCGGGCGCTCAATCTGGACCCGCTGAGGCGCCAGATTTACGCGTTCGTGTTCTCGAAGAGCAACCCGGAAAAGCGCCGCATGTCCATCATCGTGGGCATCGACGGGTTCCGCGTGATCGCAGAGCGCACGGGGAACTATCGCCCCGATGAAGACGAACCGGCATACGAGATCGACCCGACGAAGACCGGCCCCAACAACCCCGCCGGCCTGGTCAAGGCGACGGTGCGCGTCTGGAAATTCTCGCACGGCGGCTGGCACAAGACCACCGGTTCGGCGCGCTGGGACGAATACGCCCCCCTGAAGGATGAATGGGGTGAAGACCCCAAGACGGGGCGCCGCGTTCGCACGGGCGAACAGACGCTCGATACGTCCGGCAATTGGGGCAAAATGCCTTACCTCATGCTGGCAAAGGTCGCGGAAGCGCTCGCACTGCGTAAGGCGTGGCCGGACGACTTCTCGAACGTCTATGCGATGGAGGAAGTGGACCGCGCCCGCGCGCTGGAAATGTCCCCGGCCGAACTCGCACACCAGGGCGAGGTTGATGCGCGCCAAGCGAAGATCGGCGGACCCGGAATCATCATGGATTGGATGGATGGTTCCCCGCTCCAGAACACCCCTGTGGGGCAACTGGCGGACCGCGCGATGGCGTTCGTCGAACGCAATGCGGAAGAGCCCTCGCAAGTGCTGTTGTGGTGCGAGCGCAATCGGCATGGGCTCAAGGAGTTTTGGGCGCAGGCCCCAGGCGACGCCCTGGAGTTGAAGCGCGCAATCGAGCGGACGACCGGGAGCGCAGCATGAGCGACGCCTTCGAAGACCAGGCGCTAGCCTTGGCACATAGCGTCCCTGTCTGCGACCTCGGATCGACACAGGGCATTCAGGCGATTGCCATTGGGCTGCGGGAAACGTGGCGGATGGCGACGGAAGCGGCAGAGGAAAAATCCGGAAAGGTCATAGCCGGGCTCAATGCCCAGCTCACAGCGGAGATCGATGCTACGGGACGGTTTGCGGCTCGGAACATAACGTTAGAATCGAAGCTCGATTGGGTGCGCGAACTCGGCATGAGCTATTCGCGCGATGCCCATGAAGCACAAAAGCAAATCGCCCTCCTTGAGCAGACCATACAGAACGGAGCGGAGATGATCCGGGCCGCACATGCGCGGGCGGAAGCGGCGGAAGCGGAGCGCGACCGGCTGGCGGTGGAGCTGAAGGAAATCGGCCTAGAGCCGATCCGTCGCAATGGTTTCACGCGGGTTATCGGCTCTGAGAAAATCACCCCGCCTGCCCTCTCCAGCACCACGGAGTCTCAGACATGAGCAGCGAGAAGAAGGACGTGGCGCTCGATCATCCCCGCATCTGGCTACAGAACGCCGCCGACGCGGAAGCCGCGGGCGAAGAGCGGCGCTGGTGCCAAGACAAGGCTTGGCCTAGTCACGAATTCGACGGCGAACCCACGGAGTACGTCCGCGCCGATATCGTGGACGGTCTAGTGGCGGTACTTAATTGCGCCCGCGAAGATATCCTTTCGTTGAAAAACGATCGTGGGTGCGAGTTTGAAGGGTCAGACGAAGATTGGGTGGGTGAAATTGACGCCGTTCTCTCCTCCTACCGTAAGCAGGGAGGGTGAGACCATGAGCACGGAACAAGACAACGGTTGGAGATGGTGGGGCGGCTATGAGGAAGAATGGTGCGTCTATGGCCCGTTTTTGACGCGCGATGAAGTCATTGCCGCGGCTCAGAAAGACCGACTTGGTGAATTCCAGGCCGAAGACGGAACGTGGATGACCGGCATCTACATCTGCGAGGCCCGGCAAGACCCGCTGCGTCTGGCTGATTGGATCGATGCTGAAGAATTGCTGGAAAGGGCTGATGATAACCTCGTAGACAGCGACCGTACAGGCGCAGAATGCGACGACGGCCCGTGGTTCGAGGCAACCCCGGAGCAACAGCGCGATCTGGTAGAGCGGGTCAAGCGTGCATGCGATGAATGGCAAGCCGCGCATAGCCTCGTCTTCACCAGCAAGACATTCAGCGCCAGCCGCAAACACGAGCATTTGGTTGTCCCGCACGCCGGAGCGGAGGTGCCTTCGTCATGAGCGGATCTCTCGGGCCTCTCTCGCAAGAGGAATTCAAAGCCCTGGTCGAGGCGCCCTATGGGGCGGCAAAGCTGGCGATCCAAAAGCACGACCCTCTATGGGGCCGCGACGAACCGGATCCGGGCGAGAAGCGGAAGTGGCGCGTCACCGTCGAAGCTGAGACGGAAGAAGAGGCGGAAGAACTAGCTCAAGCGATCCCAGACTCTCAAATCAACTGGGATTACGAAGACAGCGACCCGCCTGAGGTAGACAGCGTGGAGCCGATTTGATGAGCCGCGCCCTCGTCATCCTCCAGAGCGCAACCGATCGCCAGAAGGCCGCTAAGAACTGCGAGCACTGCCAGCGCATCTTTCTCAGAGATCCGCGCAATACGTGGGCATATTGGGAAAAGGCGCGCTTTTGCTCGCGGACCTGTGCCGGTGCATCGCGATCGGCGGTGGCCCGGCGTTCCACGCGAACCACCGGCGACGTGTTTGAAGCCTATGTCATCCGTCGTGACGGGTGCTGGGGGTGGGGTGGCGGCGTTGATAAAGACGGCTACGGCGTCTTTATGTTTCGTGGTAAGCAATATCGCGCACCATCTGTATCGCTGGGGCTTGATGGCCGCCCGGTCCCTCGCGGCATGTACGCCTGCCACCACTGCGATGTGCCCGCGTGCTCCCGACCAGATCATCTGTATGTTGGATCTCCGGCACAAAATGCGGAAGATGCAAAATCACGCGGCCGGTTAAGGCCCGGCAGAAAAGCAAAGCTTACACCCGATCAGGTGATAGAGATCCGGGCCGCCTCCGGCAAGCACCGCGTAATCGCAGAACAATACGGAGTTTCTCGCGCAACGATCAGCTTGATCCGAGAACGCAAAACTTGGAGGGAGGTCTGATGAGCCGGGCGGTGATAATGATCGGTAGTGAGAGGGACCGGCAGAAAGCTGCCTCTTGGGCGATGAAGGCGCCGTACAATTGCCGAATTGAATTCAAGCAATCGAAACGGACTTTGCCCCAAAACGCTCGGCTCTGGGCAATGCTGACCGATATCGCGCGGCAACTGCCCTGGCACGGGGTGAAGCTCTCTCCCGATGACTGGAAGCTGATCTTCCTCGACGCGCTGAAGCGGGAAATGCGGCTCGCCCCGAACCTCGACGGCACCGGCTTTGTGAACCTTGGCCGGTCCTCTTCCGACCTATCCAAATCCGAGATGAGCGACCTGATGGAATTGATGAGCGAGTTCGGCGCCCGGCATGGCGTCGTCTGGTCCGATCCACGGGACGCACTCGAACACGCTGGAGCATCATCATGACAATTACACCAGATCCGTTGCGCCCGAAGTTTTGGAGCGATGCCACAAAGGCAGCGGCAGTAGAGGCCATCATTGATGATGTGGCCGAATGGGCCGATCTTCCGCCGGACGAGATCCGCGCCGATCTTATTGCATGCTTCGATCGGGATGGGTTCATTTTCGCCAAGAACCTGGACCTCCATTATTGGGGAGATGTAAATGCCGCTTTGGTCGAGATCCTCGATCGTGCGGGGTTCGCTCTTTCCTCCGCTCACGAGACGGCGGAGGCCGCGTGGGTAGATCTTCACCAGATCAAGGTGCCCTTCGCAATTGGCGACTTTGTCCTGGTCCGGGGGATCGAAGCCCGCATCGTCGATATCCAGCATAAAACGGCGAAGATCATTGTTCAGCCCGTTGTCTCAGACGGCAGGGATTATGGCGAAAAAGGCGGCTGGATACATTCATTCGAGGACGCGACTCCCGTGCATCCGGGAGAAGCCGCATGACCACCAACACCAATTCGCCGGCCCCCGCGATCCCCCAGCCGGCCGGCGATAGGGAGGCCGGGTCTCCCCCAGGCTCGGCCTCCCGCACCCTGAGGGAGAGAGTGGCGGAAGCGATGCTAGTCGCGTGGGCAATGCACGGCGACGAGATGGCAGTTGCAGACGCCGCCATTGCAGAGGTGATGGCGTGGCAGCCGATCGAAACGGCGCCGAAGGATGGTGGCTTCATTCTTGCCGTGGTTGCTCCGAACACCAGCCAATTCATGCAGCATCATGCGGGGCGAGTTTTTGTTATCCGGCACGAGGGTGTCCTGGACGGATATAACCTAGGCTGGTCCGTGTACCCCGGATTTGGCGGGGCTACTGATGCCAACTTTACCCACTGGATGCCCCTCCCCTCTCCTCCCAACAGAGGAGAGAAGTGATGGCCTACCTCGATGTCATCCTGTCCAGCGTTCTCATTTATTTCCTCGTATGGCCATGCGGGACCGGCAAGCACATCGCTGAAATCGTCGATGCCTATGAGCGGCGCCGGGCCGAGCTGCGCGCCGAACGGGAGGCCGCATAGATGGCCCGCACCACAGACGAGTGGATCGGCGCCAGCGCAGACACGCAGATCCCGCCCCGCGTCCGCGTCCGTGTCTTCGAGCGCGCCGGCGGCTGCTGCACCGTCTGCACCCGTAAGCTCGGGCCGGCAGATGCATGGCAGGCGGATCACGTCGTGGCAATCATCAACGGGGGCGAGAACCGGGAGGCCAATCTCAGGCTCGTTTGCGACTGGTGCCACAAGGGCAAAACCCGCGCCGACGTTGCGGAGAAGTCCCGCACGGCGCGGGTGCGTTCGAAGCATCTCGGGGTCAAAAGGCCGTCCCGATTTTCTGCGAGCAAAGAAAGCAACGTCAAAAAGAAAATTGATGGGACTGTTGTGGATAGACGCACGGGCGAACCGATTACGAGGCGATAATGGGCTATAATACTGTTGCTGTCATATATAATGACCACTCGGACAAAATCAAAAAAAGCGGTCACCTTGGCGAACGGATATGGGACGCGATGGTTGCGGCGGGGTCCTGGCGCTGCCAGCACCACGAACGAAGCTTCGGCTCCGGCTACATCGTCTCACAGGCCCATGCTGACACATGGCAGATCACGGCTATCGGCCATAACTGCGGCTATCGGCTGGGAGACATGAAAAACCCGCCCCCGCCGGACGCTCTGGAGATGGCGGCATGGGCACTCCGAGAGCACGGATACAAGGTGAGCAAGCCCAAGGCGAAGAAGGCCACAAGGAATGCACCAGGCATAACGGAGACCGGCCATGAATAATAAGGGCTACGAATTCTTGAACGACTTCACCGATGGCTGGACCGATTTCGGTGGCGAGGCTCCGGATGCGCATGAACCCGAGGGGGCGAAACAGTCTTTTCAATCACGCGTCGCCTCATGGATGCTCGCATGCTTCGGCGCCGAGATCAGCGGCGACAAGGCGGAGCGCAACCACCGCTTTCTGGAAGAAGCGTTGGAGCTTGTCCAGGCCTGCGGATGCACCGAGAGCGAGGCGCAGCAGCTCGTGCGCTATGTCTACGGACGGCCGGTCGGTGAACCTCGGCAGGAGTCCGGCGGCGTCTCGGTCACGCACGCCGCGCTGTGCCTCGCGCAGGGCATAGACATGAGTGAGGCCGGCGAAATCGAACTCGCCCGCATCTGGACGAAGGTCGAACAGATCCGCGCCAAGCAGGCCGCGAAGCCGAAGCATTCGCCGCTGCCGCAGCACACGGAGACCGGCCATGAATGAGAATGCAGAGCGCGAAGAGTGGGTGCTGGTTCCGCGCGTGCCTACGCCGGATATGCTCGCCATGGGCGACGAGGCCATGGTGGACACTATCGACACCGACAATTGGCTGAACCATTGCCGGAATGCTTGGGCGGCCATGCTCGCCGCCGCTCCGCCCCCTCCTGTACAGGGAGAGATGACCTCGAAAAACCTCTACAGCCTGATCTATGCTCATACGGTCATCAAGTACGATCCGGCGGCGGGAATGCGGTGCGCCGAGGTGGCTCTTGCCGATGCGTACCGGGCAGGGATAGAGGCCGCTGCTGAGTACCACGATCGTAAAACCGCCAAGTGGCTCAAGGCCGCGTTGAAACATAAGCGCTTAGACGGTCGATATTCCGACCATGAGGCGGCTGATGTTGAGCGCGCACGCAGGCATGAGCAGGACGCCATCACTATCCGCGCCTTATCGGTTTTGCCCATGCCCGCTGTCCTCGCCCATACTGAGCCCACCGCCCCTCCTGTACAGGGAGAGGTAAAGGTGAAGCCGCTGGAGTGGATCGCCGATGGACACGCCGGCGCATGCTATGCGGACAGCTCTGTTGGGCATTACGAGATCAGCAAGACAATCGTTGGCTTTTCGGCCTGCTTGTTTCAGCACGAGATGATCTTTGTCTATGAGGGCGAACTGCGGCCCGCCATTGCCGCCGCCGAAGCCGACCACGAACAGCGCATCCGCTCCGCCCTGATCGAGCCCGCTACCGCCCCCATGGGTGTCACCGCGATCGATCGCTTGCGAAAAGAAAACGAGCGCCTCCACGAGGCGATGAAAAACATGGGAGACGCGCTGCTCGATTTTGCCAAAGGGCGTGACCGTGACAGCATCAAAAGAGAAGCCGCGCACGAAGCCGCACGTGAGATGAGAGAGACGGCGGCTCGCAATGCGACATCCTTTTTAGTCGGCGATCCGAAGGACGGGGTCCCCATTCGCAGCCCGTCGCCTCACCAAATTGCGGATGCTATTCGCGCGCTGCCCCTCCCCGACCTTTCCAAGCAGGGGGAGGGATAGGAGATGGACCGCCCGCAATCTCGCCTATTCCTCATTTGGCCAGATGAATTCCCGCAGCATAGCGTGGAAGTCGATTTGGACTGTCATCCGAGGTATTTCAATTTCATCCGCCCTCGGCAGTGGAAAACTTGGGACACACTTCGTGGCCGGCCAGAAGGCACGATTGTACTCGATCCTAAATTTTCCGCCCCGCCAGAATTGCTAGAAAATGTGGTGCGACGCGGATTTCTACTCGTCGAGGGACTTGAGGCATGCTGTAAGGCCATTTCCCTGTGGCTCGTCTCTGCCGCCCCTCCCAAAGGGGAGGAGTGAGAGATGGGCGAACCACGCACCGGGAGTCTCGACGCCGCCGTTCTAAAGGTCCTCGAAATGAGAGGCCGCTCTGTGACCTACTACATCCGCAATGTGCTCGCGATGTGGAACGCCTTAGACCATAAGAAGGGCGCTCCAAAGCGTTGGGGAGACCTGAAGACCTCTGACGTGCTCGCGTCCTGCCGCCGGCTGGAGGCCAAGGGCCATGCCGCTCAAGTTCCATCCCGCTATGCACAAATGACGGAATGGGCGCTAACTGACGCCGGCCGCGCCGCCCTCGAGCAGGGAGGAGAGTGAGATATGGGATTATTCGATAGCGTCTATGTTCCGTGCCCAAACTGCGGGAAATCTGTCGAGTTCCAGAGCAAGCAGGGCGAATGCTACATGCAAAACTTCACCTGTGACGATGCCCCGACTGAAATTCTTATGGACATCGCGAACGCTCCGCATTTCTGCCAGGCGTGCGGCACTTGGGTTGCCCTTATCGACCCAGCTTTCCCACCAGGTCCGCCGCCGCGGCCGAACCTGAAAGCGGCCGTAGTCAAGCCGCCTATGGTCTTTCAGTCGCACTTTCAAGGGTTCCGGTGGTGGCCCGACGACCGCGCTTTTTCCTATGACGATCTGGTGTCGCCTATCTCTAAGAGCCGGATTCAAAAGTTCACGCGGGTTTACAA
>CALROF020000129.1:0-18194 GCA_943369775.1 Reyranella massiliensis 521 | reverse complement strand
CTTCACGATCGCCTCAGCCTTCGGGCCGATAGCAGCGCAGGCAAAAGCATGGTCGGAACGCGACGCCCCGGGCTGGCGCCAGAAGAAGTCGGCGGTAACGCCGAGATCCGGCGCGGCCGCCGTCGTCGCGGGATCGAAAGGCGTCGCGTCGTCGCCAGTCCACGACGGCATCACGAGCGTGCCATCGGGACCCAGTGCCGTGCGCAACGCCGCGATCAGGCCGAGCGGGCCGCCTTCGATCGGCCGCAGGGCGCGAAACGACGTGTGCACGAGTAACACCCCGCCCGCCTCGACGCCGAGTTCCCGAAGCTGATTTACGATCTCACTCTCTTGAAACACTTGCCGCGACATCCGCTCGTCACTCCCGCCAACCCGCGCAATTACCTTGGAGGCAATTGCCACCATTTCTCGACATCCCCAAGTTGTTTCAATGAATGACGCGCACTCTATGCGATTACATCACAGCATCTTCTCCGCTTCCTCGCAGAAGGTGCGGCTGGCGTTGGTCGAGAAAGGCCTCGCCCATGAGAGAGTCGCCGTCGACCTGCAGGCCGGCGAGCAGCACACGCCCGCCTATCGCGCGCTCAATCCGCGCGGCGTCGTGCCGACGTTGATCCACGACGGCGCAGTGCTGATCGAAAGTGCCGCCATCCTCGAATATCTCGACGACGTCTTTCCCGAACCGGCGTTGCGGCCGCGCTATTCCGTGGCGCGCCAGCATATGCGGGCCTGGGTCCGTCGCCTCGACGACGTGCACCATCCGGCCAACGGCATGATGCACTACGCCATCCTCGGCCGGCCGGCGTTGCAGGCACTGCCGCCGGAACGACTGGAGGCGATGCTGCAGGCCATGCCCAACCGGCGCGACCGCGCGTTGCGCGCGGCGGCGGCACGGCAGGGCGTCGACGCGCCGGAGTTCGCCGATGCGGTGAGGACGCAGGAGGAAATGCTCGATGCCCTCGACACAAGCCTGACGGACCATGCCTTCCTGATCGGCGACGAGATCAGCCACGCCGATCTGGTGGCGCTGCCCTACGTGGCACGACTGGAGCAGATGGGATTTCTGGCGCTGATCGACGAGGCCGACCGCGTCTCGCTCGCCCGCTGGTACCGGCGAATGAAGACACGGCCCTCCTGGCGCGAGACCATCGGCGCCCTTCCTTCGCAGGTGATCCAGCATTGGCAGGCGCTCGGCCGGCAGGCATGGCCGCAGATCGCGCCACATCTGCGGCGACAACCGACGGCGGCCTAGAAGGTCGTGCAGATCAGCCGCTTGCCGACATATTGGCAATTCGTCGTTCGCGGGCGACTGATCCCACCGATCAATTTCTGCTGCTGATAGATCGCGTACTGCTGGAGCGACCAGGCGAGAACCGCACGCGCGGCTTCCTTGTACAGAGCCACTTCGGCCTCGTGCGAGGCCATCAGCCCCCGCTCCATCTCCGCCGCGATCGCCATGTACTGGTTCAAAAGTCCGTCGCGGGCAGCCTGGAGTGCGCGGACGAATTCGCCCCACGTCATCCGTCGCTCGACGACCCCGAGATAGGCGGCATCGACCTTCGTGGCGGCGTCGGCAGTCGGCGTCACCAAGGCTGGGTTGATGGCCGCCAGGCCTTCGAGACGGATTTTACGGCACTCGGAGACCGCCGCCTGCACGGCGAAAACGGCCTTGATTTCCTCGGGTGTCGCTTTGGCCGGGTTTGCCTGCGCCGCAAGCGACGGTGCGCCCTCGCGCAAGTAGGGGGCGAGGAGCCGATACTCCGACGTCTCCGTGACTTTCGCCTGACATGCCTCGGTCGCGGCTTTCCCACTTTCCACCGAGTTCATGAGGCGCACCAATTCCCGCTGAGCTTGTGTGGCACACCCCGCCAGCATCGCCATCATCGTCACGAGAACGATCAATCGCACGTCACTCTCCTACAGGTAGAATGTCCTACCTATATGCATCCTATGAGAGTATTAGACGACGTGCAATCGACCTTCGGTTGTGTGGGCGTCAGACCGGTCCGAGCATCTTCCCGGTCTTGAGCTTGGCGATACCGACCGCGTCGTAGCCCAGCGCCGCCAGCACCTCATGGTTGTGCTGGCCGATCTCCGGCGGATCGCTGACGAGCGGCGGACGCCAGCCCATCATCTGGAACGGCAGCAGCGGCAGGCGGGTCTGCACGCCGCCCGGCAGGGTCGTTGGCGCCAGCGAGCCGTTGGCCAGGAGATGCGGATGGTCGAACAGCTCCTGCGGCCTCGCGACCGGCGCAAAGGAGATGTCGGCGTCGAGGCAGAGCTGTTCGAGCGCCGCACGGTCGTGACGCTTGAAGACCTCGGCCACCGCCGGAACGAGCCAGGGCCGGGCCTCTATGCGCTGGTTGTTGGTGGCGAGCCGCGCATCGGCCGCCAGCTCCTGCTGGCCGAAGATCTCGCAGAAGCGCTTCCACTGGCTGTCGCTGGTGATGCCGATGAAGACCTGCTGGCCGTCGGCGGTGTTGAAGATCTCGTAGACCGCCCACGAGCTGACACGCTCGGGCATCGGCGGAGGTGCGGCACCGCCGTTCATCGCCGTGATGGCGAGATGCTGGCCCATCAGGAACACCACCGACTCGAACAGCGCGCTTTCGACCAGCCCGCCCTTGCCGGTGCGCTCGCGCTGCTTCAGCGCCAGCACCGTGCCGAAGGCGCCGAAGATGCCGCCCATGATGTCGACCACCGAGGTGCCCGCGCGCAGCGGCCGGCCGCTGGGTCCGGTCATGTAGGCGAGCCCGCCCATCATCTGCACGACCTCGTCGAGCGCGGGCCGCTTCTCGTAGGGACCGGGCAGGAAGCCCTTCAGCGAACAGTAAACGAGGCGCGGATTGATCTTCTCCAGATGCGCCGGCCCCAGCTTGCGCTTGGCCATCGAACCCGGCGCGAAGTTCTCGATCAGCACGTCGGCCGACTCCAGCAGCTTGGTCAGGACCGCCCTGCCCTCCGGCGCGTCGGCATCGAGCGCGAGGCTCTTCTTGTTGCGGTTGAAGTAGCCGAAGAAGCCGGCGCCGAAGCCGCGCAGCTTGCGCGTACGATCGCCGTCCACCGGCTCGACCTTGATCACCTCCGCGCCGAGATCGGCCAGGATCATGCCGCAGGACGGCCCGAGAATGGTGTGCGTGAGTTCGACGACGCGAAAGCCCTTGAGAGGCGGCGTGAAGGTGGAGGTCGGGACAGAGGTCATGCCCTCTCCTTACCTCACCCCGGCCGGGCGTGCAGCCGAGCGAGGGGCAGCCAAGCGGAAGCCGGCGCGCTATTCGGAGACGGCGCCGGAGTCCTTCACGGCCTTGCCCCACTTGGGGACGTCGCGCTGCAGCACCTCGGTGAGCCCGCTTTGCGGCGAGGCCACCACGACGAGGCCGAGCTTGGCCAGGCGTTCCTGCGTCTCGGGCTCGCGCAGGGTGGCGGCGATCTCCTGGTTGAGCTTCGTCGCCACGTCGGCCGGAATGCCGGGCGGGCCCATGATGGCGAGCCAACTGTCGGCTTCGAACGGGATGCCGTTCTCGGCGAAGGTCGGCACGTCGGGCAGCGCCGGCGAGCGCTTCATCGACGCCATGCCCAGCGCCCGCACCTTGCCGGCCTGGATATGCGGCAGCGCAGTGTTGACGCTCACCGACGACAGTTGCACCTCGCCGGCCAGCAATGCCTGCACGGCCGGCGCCCCGCCCTTGTAGGGGACATGCACCATGTCGAGGCCACCCGCGGCCGCACGGAACAGCTCAACGGTGAGGTGCGAGCCGTTGCCGGTGCCGGCCGACGAATAGGTGAGCTTGCCCGGCTGGCTCTTGGCCAGCGCCACGAACTCCTTGACGTTCTGCGCGGGCACCGACGGGTGGATCATGATCACCGTCGGAAAGGTGGCCGCCAGCGTGATCGGCGTGAAGTCCTTGAAGACGTCGTATCCCAGCTTCGCGCCGTAGAGCGTGGGCGCGATGGCATGCGTGCCGTTGTCGGCCACCACCAGCGTGTAACCATCAGGCGGCGACTTGGAGACCATCGCGCTGCCCAAGGTGCCGCCGGCGCCCGGCCGGTTCTCCACCACCACCTGCTGGCCGATCCGCTCGCCCAGCTTTTGCGCCAGGATGCGGCCGAACGTATCGGAATTACCGCCCGGCGCATGCGGCACGATCAGCTTGATCGGACGCGACGGGAAGGAAGCAGCGGTCTGCGCGCCAGCAGGCAGCACGGCAGACGCAGCACCAGAGGCAACGAACGCACCGATCAACCCGAGCGCCCGGCGACGTGGCGTATGGACCATGCTGTCTCCTTGGGAGAGGTGGCAAACCCGACCGACCGGACACGGTAGGCGTGTTGCCGGGGGTCCGCCAAGCGCCGAATGCGGTCGGTCTGTACCGCCGCGTCAGCTTCTCAATCCCCCGGACTCAGGAGAACCAGGTATCGATGTCCTTGGTGAGCGGCAGGCCGGCGGTTTCGGCCAGCACGCGGTGGGACATGCCGGCGCCGACCATGAACGCTTCCTGGTGCGGCAGCGCGTTGGCTTTGAGCATCGTGCGGATCGCGGGGCCGTCATGGCCCCAGCCGATGGCCTCGACCTTGCCATCGAAGGCGCGGTTGAGGGCCGCCAGGAAGTCGGCTCGCTCGGTTTCGTTGAGTGCGGGAACGGCGTCGATGTCACCCAGGATGAAGAGACGGCCGCGGAACTTCGCGACGAGGTCGGCAACCGAATTGCGCGGCTCGATGATGATCTCGCGGTTGGGCCCGCGGCGGACGCGCGCCGCCAGCGACAGAGGCATCACGGCGGCGCTCATGTGGGCGCCCGAATCCATGATCACCGAGGCCAGTTCCTTGTAGGTGATGCCCAGCCGCTCCGCCCTCTTCAGCCGCATCATCGCGACCTCGGGCTTGGGGGTTTTCCACACCCTGGCCGAGGCCCGGCGCCACACCCAGGCTTCCCAGGACATGTCGAAGGTCGGGCCATTGTTGTGGCCGATGCCCGGACGGCGCAGCAAAGCCTCGACATTGGCATGTCGGACACTTAGACGGTCGAAACGATCACCCATGGCCCTATTTTAGCGCTATTTTGGCGTTCCCGGGTCAATGGAATGCAAAAGGAGTGCCAAGTGGACGATTTCCAGGTCGATGTGTTGGTGGTCGGTGCTGGCAATGCGGCGGCCTGTGCGGCGCTGGCGGCGCGCGAGACGGGCGCGTCCGTGGCGATGCTCGAAGCGGCCCCGGAAGAAGAGCGCGGCGGCAACAGCACCTACACGGCCGGCGCCATGCGCGTGGTGTTCCACGGCGTCGACGACCTGGTCCAGCTCTACGACCTCACAGAAGACGAGAAGCGCGACGTCGATTTCGGCAGCTACAGCGCCGACGAGTATCTCGACGACATGGGCCGCGTGACCAACTACCGCTGCGACCCCGAGCTGACCGACATCCTGATCAACCGTTCCTTCGAGACCATGAAGTGGATGCGCGCCAAGGGCGTGCGCTTCCAGCCGAGCTACGGCCGGCAGGCCTTCAAGGTGAACGGCAAGTACAAGTTCTGGGGCGGCCTGGCGGTCGAAGCCTGGGGCGGCGGGCCTGGCCTGGTCGATCTCGAGCACAAGGCTGCCGTCAAAGCAGGCATCCCCATCCATTACGAGACGGCGGCGGTGTCGCTGATCGAAGAGGACGGCGTGGTGCGCGGCGTGATCGCCCGCCACAAGGGCCGCAAGGTCAGGATCGGCGCCAAGGCCGTCGTGCTGGCGTGCGGCGGCTTCGAGAGCAATGCCGAGATGCGCACGCGCTATCTCGGCCCGACCTGGGATCTCGCCAAAGTCCGCGGCACGCGCTTCAACACCGGCGCCGGCATCAACATGGCGCTGGCGATCGGCGCCAAGCCGCACGGCAACTGGTCGGGCGGCCACGCCGTCGGCTGGGACATGAACGCGCCGGAGTTCGGCGACCTCGATGTCGGCGACAACTTCCAGAAGCATTCCTACCCGCTCGGCATCATGGTGAACGCCAACGGCGTGCGCTTCGTCGACGAGGGCGCGGACTTCCGCAACTACACCTACGCCAAGTACGGCGCAGTGATCCTGTCGCAACCGCAGCAGTTTGCCTGGCAGATCTTCGACTCCAAGGTGCTCGACAAGCTGCGCGACGAGTATCGCATCAAGCGCGTGACCAAGGTGCGCGCCGACACGATCGAGGAGCTGGCGACGAAGCTCGAAGGCGTCGACCCGCAGGCGTTCCTGAAGACCATCAAGGAATGGAATGCCGCCGTGATGACCGAGGTGCCGTTCAACCCGGCGGTCAAGGACGGCCGCAGCACCCGCGGGCTCGCTGTCCCGAAGAGCCATTGGGCCAACACCATCGACCAGGCGCCGTTCGAGGCCTATGCCGTGACCTGCGGCCTCACCTTCACCTTCGGCGGCCTCAAGATCACCACCGAGGGCGAGGTCGAGAGCACCGACGGCCACACCATCCCCGGCCTGTTTGCGGCGGGCGAGCTGGTGGGCGGGCTCTTCTATCACAACTACCCCGGCGGGACGGGCCTGGTGTCGGGCGCCGTCCTCGGCAAGCTGGCGGGCGACGGCGCGGGACGCTACGTTTCCGGCAAGAACTGAGAAAAGTGGAGGAAACGATGACCACCCTTTCCCGCCGTCACGCCCTGGCGCTCGGCAGCGGCGCGCTCCTGCTTCCCTCGGCCGTGCGTGCCCAGGCCAACTGGCCGGCGCAGCCCGTCTCCTTCGTCGTGGGCTATGCAGCCGGAGGTGGTGCCGACATCGTGGCCCGAGAGCTGGCGCATCTCATGACGCCGCTGCTCGGCCAGCAGGTGATCGTCGACAACAAGGGTGGTGCGGCGGGCGCAATCGGTGCGCGCTTCGTCTCCAACGCCAAGCCCGACGGCTACACGATCTTCTACGCCGTCGGCACCAACGTCGTGACCAACCCGCACGTCCTCAAGGCGTCGATCGACACGCTGAAGGGGCTGGTGCCGATTATCCAGACCACGGACTACCAGTACGTGCTCGCGGTCAATCCCAACGTGCCGGCCAACAACGTCAAGGAGCTGATCGCGCTCGCCAAGAAGGAACCGGGCAAGCTCACCTACTCGTCGTCGGGCGTGGGCGGCAACAATCACCTCGCGGGCGCGCTGTTCGCCGAGGCCGCCGGCATCGACATCACCCACGCGCCCTACAAGGGCACCGGCCCGGCGCTGATGGACGTGATCTCCGGCGTCATCACCATGAACTTTTCTTCGCTGCCGCCGGCGGTCAGCCAGATCAAGGGCGGACGGCTGAAGGCGCTGGCCGTGACCGGCGAGAAGCGCGTCAGTGCGCTGCCCGACGTGCCGACGCTCAAGGAGCAAGGCGTCGATGTCGCCGTCACCGGCTGGCACGGCCTGTTCGCCCCGCCCAGGACGCCCGACGCCATACTCGACCGCCTTCACAAGGAAACGGCGATCGCGATGAAGGACTCGAAGTACACCGAGGCGCTGGCCAAGGATGGCCTGGAGCTGCCACCGGCGCGCACCCGCGCGGAGTTCACCAAGTACGTCCAGGATGAACACACCTTCTGGGGCAAGAAGCTGAAGGCGCTGAACATCCAGGCGGAGTAGCCGCAGCCGCGCTTGCGGATGAAGTCATGCGCCTCAGAGGCGCATGACGATCCGGCCGTCGATCTTCTCCTGCTGCATGCGGTCGAAGATGTCGTTGATGGCGTCGAGCGGCTCCCACGAGAAGTGGGGCTTCACCTTGCCTTCGCCGGCAAATTCCAGGCACTCGACCAGATCCTGCCGGGTGCCGACGATCGAGCCGCGCACCGTGATGCGGTTGAGCACCGTGTCGAAGATCGGCAGGGGAAAGTCGCCCGGCGGCAAACCGACCAGCACCATCGTGCCGCGCCGACGCAGCATCGCCTGCGCTTGTGCAAAGGCCTTGGGCGACACCGCCGTCACCAGCACGCCGTGCACGCCGCCCATCGCCTTGTGCAGCGCCGGGCCGGGATCTTCCTCGCGCGCGTTGATCGCCATGTCGGCGCCGAGCTTCTTGGCCAGGTCGAGTTTCTCGGGATGCACGTCGATGGCCGCACAATGAAGGCCCATTGCCTTGGCGTACTGCACCGCCATGTGGCCCAGCCCGCCGATGCCGGAAACCGCCACCCATTCGCCGGGCCGCGCTTCCGTCTCCTTGAGTCCCTTGTAGACGGTGACGCCGGCGCAGAGAACGGGCGCCGCCGGCCCGAACTCGAGGCTAGCCGGGAGCTTTCCGACGTAGTTAGGGTCGGCGACCACGTAGTCGGCGAAGCCGCCGTTGACCGAGTAGCCGGTGTTCTGCTGCTCGTGGCAGAGCGTCTCCCAGCCGGTGCGGCAGTGCGGGCAGTGTCCGCAGGCGGTGTAGAGCCAGGGCACGCCGATGCGGTCGCCTTCCTTGACGCCCTTCACGTCGCGTCCCACGGCGGCGACGAAGCCCACGCCCTCGTGGCCCGGAATGAAGGGCGGCGATGGCTTGACCGGCCAGTCGCCGTGCGCGGCGTGGAGGTCGGTGTGACAGACGCCCGACGCTTCCACCTTCATGAGGATCTGGTTTGCGCTGACTTCGGGAACAGGAACTTCGCGGATGACGAGCGGTGCCTTGAACGCTGTCACTACGGCGGCCTTCATCGTCTTTGCCATGGGGCCCTCCTCGGATCGATCGTCTGGATCGACGAGGAATAGTACCCGCAACGCCACGGCTTGGCGAAGCCCGGCGGCCCCACCGATGATCCGGTGGGGCCGCCGTCAGCTCCCGTTCTTCAGCCCTTGTTCCGTTGGGGCACCATGCAGAAGCCCTGGGCCTCGACGCCCAGCGTCGGATTGAACTTCGAGCGGAAGTTCTCCATCGCAATCGCGGCCGTCAGTTCCACCACCTGCGCTTCGGTGAAGTGCTTGCGCAGTTCGGCGAAGAACGCGTCGTCGACATGCTGGTCGGTGTAGGTGATGCGCTCGGCATATTCCAACGCCAGCCGTTCGCTCGGGCTGAACAATTTGCTGTCGCGCCAGTTCAGGACCTCCGCGACCTTCTCCAGTCCGCCTTCATGCTCCGTCACACGGACGGAATTGATGTCTATTCAAAAGGGACAGCCGTTGATCGACGCCACGCGCAGGTAGATCAGTGGCGGCAGGTCCTTCGGCAACTGGCCCGACTGCTCGATGGACGCGCCGAGCATCTTGGCGGCGCGCAGGATCGGCGGGCAATGCGCCATCACCTTGGTCGGATTCAAAAGATCGCCGAAGATCTCGCGCTCCTTGTCGAACACGGCCTTCAGGGTCGGATCGTCACCATCTTCCTCGATCTCACTGACGCGGGGCATCGCACGCTCCTCACTTTGTCGGGGCTGCGACCCTACGCCGGCTTCTCCGGTTCATCCAGCCGGAGGGCGCGCTGTGGCCATTCGGTGATGCAGCAGACGAGCGGTGGCATTCGCTCCATCGCAATTTTAGATAAGCGCCGACCACGCGACGCAAACGTCGACTTGTTCAAGGAGAGGAACGCCGATGACAATCTATGGCGACACGCCGGGCTTGCTTCGTCATCGCGAACAAGGCGGCAATCAGGACATCGTGCTCGACGACGGCATCGGTGGAACGGCTTACGGCGATGCCGACCAGATGCTCAACAAGAGCCGGGGTGGCGACGACACGCTGACGGGCGGCGCCTTTGCGACCAACATTCTCTTCGGCGATGCCGACACGATGCACGATCACGCCCAGGGCGGGAACGACACCCTGATCGGGGGCAGCCGCAACGACCTCCTCTATGGCGACGCCTACGGCCTCTACAATCACGCAAGCGGCGGCGGCGACACGCTGGTCATGGGCGGTCCGCAGGAACAACTGTTCGGCGATGCCTACGACATGTTCGGCCACTCGTCCGGCGGCGACGACACGCTGACCGGCAGACCGGATCAGATCGAGATCGGCATCGGACCGCCTGGCACTCTCTTCGGCGATGCCTTCAACATGTATGGCCATGCCCAGGGCGGCAACGACACGCTGAACGATACTGCCGTCGCGAGCGGGGATGCCAACAGCATGTTCGATCGCGCCCGGGGTGGTGATGACACGATCACCGGCGGCAATGGCCGCGCCAACAACCTGATCGGCGATGCCAACCACATGGCCGATCGCTCCGTCGGGGGCGACGACACGATTACCGGCGGCAATGCTGCCGTGGAGACCCTCTCCGGCGATGCCGATGACATGTCCGGCTGGGCGCGCGGTGGCGACGATCGCCTGACGAGCGAGGCTTCGGTCGGCGGGACCCTCTATGGCGATTCCCGGATCATGAGCGACCGGACGGTCGGCGGCGGCGACGTGCTGACGGCGAGCGGCTCCAACAACCGCCTCTACGGCGATGCGCAGACGCTCGACGGCAAGAGCCGTGGCGGCGACGACACCCTGATCAGCGGCCAGGGAACCGACCATATGTGGGGCGATGCCGCCGTCGTGGCAGCCGGCGCAAAGACTGGCGCCGATACGTTCGTCTTCGCGCCGGGCGGCGGCCACGACGACATCAACGATTTCCGTCAAAGCGACGGCGACCGCATCGACGTCAGCGCCTACGGCTTTGCGATCCTCGAAGACATGACGTTCACGACCGATGGCAGCGACACCACAATTGCATTCGATGCGACGTCGAGCGTCGTCTTGGTGGGCTTCGCCGATCCCCAGACGCTGCACGCGTCGGACTTCGTCCTCTTCGCCTGAGCGTCAGCAGACCGGCACCAGAGCTGTCAGCACCAGGCGCACGAGGTCGACTTGCGAGGCGGTGTCGGTCTTGGCGCGCGCACTCGCGAGCTGCGTGCGTGCGGTCTCGAAGCTCACGCCCAGTCGCTTGGCAATCGCCGGCAACGGCAGGCCCGTCGCGAGCAGGCTGACAAGGCGCGCCTCGGCCGGCGTCAGTCCGAACAGCGTCGACAACGCCTGCGGCTCGATCCGGGGTGCCGCCTCGGGATCGGTGATGATCAGCATGACGGCCGCATGCTGCGACGTGAGCACGCTGCGATCGAAGCCGCGATCCAGGCCGAGAGGCGTCGCAACCACGGCATAGGACCGGCGGCCCGACGGCCGCAGGATGCGCAGGTAGTCGCCCGCCCCGCATCCGACATCGCCCGCGGTCGTCCGCGCCGCGCGCAGGATCGCGAGCTGTAGCTTGGCGTCGTCGCCGGCCAGTGCTGCATGCACGCCGGCCGCGCTGAGCAGCAGCCCGTCCCCCTCGCCCAGCATCGCGAGCGCGGCGCGATTGGCGGTGAGTAGCCGGCCCGCCGCGGAGAGCTGCACGACGCCGAACGGCAGACGATCCAGCGCCGCCGTCGCCGCGATACCCGCTCGATGGATGGCGCCGAGACGCGCCCTCACCTGCAGCGCACGGCCGACGTGCGGCAGCAGGCGTTGCAGGGTTTCGGCCGCCGTACGCTCAAAGGGTGCGGTGCGACGCCCGCGATGGATGCCGAACGCATAGACGCCGCCGCCAGGAAGGGTGCCGCTGGCCATGACACCGTGAAAGACGTCGGTGTGGGGTCGGATCAGCTCGCTGTAGACGCGGCTGTTCTGCCATTCGAGGTTGCTGACGAGATCGGTGCCCAGCACCGCGCAATCGAAGACGCGGCGCTCGATGGCGGCCATGCGCCAGGGATCGACCTCGTAATAGTGGGCGCCGTAGAGCTCGACGACCTTCGGTATCATCCCCTGCATGTCGACAATGTCGACGGGACTGTCCGCCGTGCCCTGCATCGTCAGGGTGAAGGTCGCGCCATCGAAAAAGGACGTCAGGTGCCGCCCGACATCGCTCCACGCCACATGTCCCAGCGTCGCGTCATATAGCAAACCGATGACTTCGGTTTCCCGATCGGTCCCCAACTTTGCCTTTCTCCACCCACCTTCTTTTCCCGGTTACCGAGGATAGCGAAAGTCCGGGGATTTTCCACTCCCGTCGGTGCGAGCGGTTCGCAGGCTGTGCGGAGCGCGCGAAGCCGCGCGCCCCCTCCCTGTCTCCTAGAAGCTCAGCACCTTCGCCTGGACGACGCCTTCGACGGCGCTGATCTTGCCGATCAGTTCGTTCGAGATCGGCTGATCGACCTGCACGAGCGCGATGGCCGATCCACCCGGCTTGTCGCGGCCGAGATGGAAGGTCGCGATGTTGACCTTGTTCTCGCCCAGGATCGTGCCCAGCCGGCCGATGAAGCCCGGCTTATCGTCGTTGGTGATGTAGAGCATGTGCGGGGCGAACTCGGCCTCGATCTCCATGCCCTTGATCTCGACGATGCGCGGATGCTTGCCGCCGAACAGCGTGCCCGTCACTGAGCGCGTGTACTTCTCGGTCGTAACCGAAAGCCGGATCAGCGAGTTGTAGTCGCTGTCGCGCTCGTGCTTGACCTCGGCCACCTCGATGCCGCGCTCGCGGGCGATCACCGGGGCGTTGACCATGTTCACCGTGTCGAGCTGCGGGCGCAGCACGCCCATCAGCGCCACCTGGCTGAGCGGCTTGATGTTGAGCGCCGCCACCTGGCCTTCGTACTCGATCGAGACGGCCTTGATGTCGGTGTCGGTGAGCTGGCCCGCGAACGAGCCCAGCTTCTCGGCAAGGTCGAGGTAAGGCGCCAGCTTGGGCGCGTCCTCGGCCGAGACGTTTGGCATGTTGAGCGAGTTGGTGATGGCGCCGGTCAGCAGGTAGTCGGCCATCTGCTCGGCGACCTGCAGCGCCACGTTCTCCTGCGCTTCCACCGTCGAGGCGCCGAGATGCGGCGTGCAGACGAGGTTGGGCGTGCCGAACAACACGTTTTGCTTGGCCGGCTCCTCGACGAAGACGTCGAAGCCTGCGCCCGCGATATGGCCGGAGACCAGCAGGTCGCGCACCGCCAGCTCGTCGACCAGCCCGCCGCGCGCGCAGTTCACGATGCGCACGCCCTTCTTGGTCTTCATCAGGTTGGCGCGGCTCAGGATGTTCTTGGTCTGCTCCGTGAGCGGCGTGTGCACCGTGATGAAGTCGGCGCGTGCCAGCACCTGGTCGAGCGTCGCCTTCTCCACGCCGAGTTCGGTGGCGCGCTGGTCGCTCAGGAACGGGTCATAGGCCACGACGCGCATCTTCAGACCGATGGCGCGCTCCGCCACGATCGAGCCGATGTTGCCGCAGCCGATCAGGCCCAGCGTCTTGAAGCTGAGCTCGGTGCCCATGAAGCGGTTCTTTTCCCACTTGCCGGCCTGGGTCGAGGTGTTGGCTTCGGGCACCTGGCGGGCGACCGCGAACATGAGGGCAATGGCGTGCTCGGCCGTGGTGATGGCGTTGCCGAACGGCGTGTTCATCACCACGACGCCGTTGGCGGTCGCGGCCTTGATGTCGACGTTGTCGACGCCGATGCCGGCACGGCCCACGACCTTGAGCTGCTTGGCTTCCGCCAGCACCTCGGCCGTGACCTTGGTCGCGGACCGGATGGCGAGACCCTGGTAGTTGCCGATGATGGCGCGCAGTTCAGCGGGCTTCAGGCCCGGCTTGAAATCGACGTCGCAACCGCGCTCGGAGAAGATCTCGACAGAGCGCGGGGAAAGCTCGTCGGAAATGAGAACTTTAGGCTTGGCCATTTGATGACTCCTGGAGAGTATTAAAGCCCTCACCCTGAGGAGCGCTCCGCAGGAGCGCGTCTCGAAGGGTGGGAACGAGCACTTTGTTTGCAGCCCACCCTTCGAGACGGCGCTGTGCGCCTCCTCAGGGTGAGGCGTTCTTTGCTCCTAGGCCGCAGCCTTGCCGAACTCGCGCTCAATCTCGCCGTAGGCCCAGTCGAGCCACGGCAGCAGGGCTTCGAGGTCGCTCTTCTCGACCGTGGCGCCGCACCAGATGCGCAGGCCCGGCGGAGCGTCGCGGTAGGAGCCGACGTCGTAGCCCGCCTTCTCGGTTTCGAGCAGGTCGCCCATCTTCTTGGCCGCCGCCGCCTGCTTGTCGGCCGGCAGAGCGGTGAACCATGGTGCGGAGATGACCAGGCAGACCGAGGTGTTGGAGCGTACGGTCTTGTCGGCCGCGAGGAAGGCGGCCCACTTGCGGTCCGCGACGAACTTCTCGAGCACGCCGAGGTTCGCCTCGGAGCGCGCCATCAGGCCCTTCAGCCCGCCGACGCTTTCGCCCCAGCGCAGGCCGTCGATTGCGTCCTCGACGCAGAGCATCGACGGCGTGTTGATCGTCTCGCCCTTGAAGATGCCTTCGGAGAACTTGCCGCCCGAGGTCAGGCGGAAAATCTTCGGCATCGGCCAGGCCGGCGTGTAGCTCTCCAGGCGCTGGATCGCGCGCGGGCTCAGCACGAGCATGCCGTGCGCGCCCTCGCCGCCCATCACCTTCTGCCAGGACCAGGTCACGACATCGAGCTTCTGCCACGGCAGGTCCATGGCGAAGACAGCCGAGGTCGCGTCGCAGATCGCGAGACCTTCGCGGTCGGCGGCGATCCAGTCGCCGTTCGGCACCTTCACGCCGGAGGTCGTGCCGTTCCAGGTGAAGACGACATCGTGCGTCCAGTCGACCGCCTTGAGATCGGCGATCTGGCCATACGGCGCCTTGAGTGTGCGCACGTCCTTGAGCTTGAGCTGCTTCACGACGTCCGTGACCCAGCCTTCGCCGAAGCTTTCCCAGGTCAGCATGTCGACCGGCCGCGCACCGAGCAGCGACCACAGCGCCATCTCGACCGCGCCGGTATCCGACGCCGGGACGATGGCGATGCGATAGTCCGCCGGAATGCCCAGTACACTGCGCGTGCGATCGACCGCTTCGACAATCTTCTTCTTGCCGAGCTTGGATCGGTGGGACCGCCCCGTGGCGGCATCTTTGAGAGCTTCGGGCGTCCAGCCAGGACGCTTGGCGCAGGGTCCGGATGAAAAATCGGGACGCGCCGGACGCATGTTCGGCTTAGTCATCATAACCTCTCCCTTACAGAAGAGCTGCACTCCGGTGGGGGAGCGTGGCCCGGCGCCGATATACGGGGAGAGGCATGTTTCGTCAATGTGGGATGATTGTCACAAGCCCAACCTTCTGAACTGCTCCAAAAGAGCTTTGGAGCGATTGCCCGTCAGGGCCTTTGCATCATCCGAACGATCGAGTCGGCAGCCTGTTCGGGTGTGATCGCTCCAGTATCGATGCGCATCGCCGGCTGCGGCATGGCCTGCATGCAGGCGTCCAAAGAGCTTCGCAGGTCGCGAAGGATCTCCGTGGATCGAAGCTTGCCGAAAGCACCACGATCGGGGGCAACAAGTCGACGCTCCTGCTCGCCTGGCTCTACATCCAGCGCCACATAGGTCACTTCACCGCCGGCCGCTTCGACCAAACGAGAGACGCGATCCGGGAAGTCGGTGGCGACGGTAGGTTCCGGAGCAAAGGTGAAGATGAGGGATCGTCCTGTCTTGGCCGCCGTCGAGATCGTTTCGATCCAGAAGCGTTCGCGTAGGTCGATGAATTCCTGCGAGCCGAACGGGAATACCGCTGCAACGGCATCGACGATCAGATGATTGTGGAACAGCGACAGGCCGGTTCGTTCAGCAACGAGCCGGGCGATCGTGAGCTTCCCCGACGCAATGGGACCATAGATGAAAAGCAGACGCATGATGCGACTGCCTACCTCTTCCGCCCCTGGACTTCCACTCCTTCAAATATCACCCGACGCCATTCGATGAACGCAGCGACTATTGCGCGGCGATGGCGGCAGCGGGTGGCACGAAGACTTCGGCGGGCGCGTTGTCGAGTTCGGCGATCTGGCGGTCGAGGTCGCGTTGCACGAATTGCGCGAACGGGCCGAGGTGGAGGTAAAGCACCAACTGGATCAGGCAGGCTTCCAGCGCCGCGGGGTTCTTCTTCGCCACCTCGGTCACGGTGCGCCAGAACGGGCGGCGAAGATGCGGCCGCAGGATGTTCATCTGCACCATGATCTTCGTCAGCGCGACGGCCTCGCGCCAGCCGATCTTCTTCGGCGCACCGTCGCCCAATGTCGGACGACGCAACGCCAGCGCCACGGTGCGCACGCGATCGAAATAGGCGTCGGGCGCATAGACCGAGGCCAGGATCTCGCGATAGTCGGCGAGGATCTCGCGGCGCGGTCGCTTCGGGATGAAGTTGATGCCCGCGGTGCATTGATCGCCGCTGAAGTCGCTCTGGAACGGCAGCAGGCGCTGCTCCTTGTCGAGGCGGCGGAAGAGCTGCGTGTTGGGCAGCGCCGTCAGCAGGCCGACCATGGCGGCCGGAATGCTGGTCGCCTCGATGCAGTCGATCATGCCTTCGGCGACGCCCGCCTTCTCCGTGTCGAAGCCGACGATGAAACCGGCGATGACGAAGATGCCGGCGGCGTAGATCTTGTGCACGCTCTCGGCCAGGCTGCGGCGCGTGTTCTGCTTCTTGCGCGTGGAGATCAGCGTGTCGGTGTCGGGGCTCTCGATGCCGACGAAGATCGCGAAGAAGTTGGCGCGCGACAGCATCTGGAGAAGCTGTGCGTCGTCCGAGAGATTGATCGACGCCTCGGTGGAGAACATGAACGGAAAGCCGCGCTCGGCCTGCCACTGTTCGAGCAGCGGCAGGAAACGCTTCAACGCCTTCTTGTTGCCGATCAGGTTGTCGTCGACGAAATCGACATGGCCGCGATGGCCGGTGTCGTAGAGCGCCTGCAGTTCCGCGAGCATCTGCTCGTTGGTCTTCGAGCGCGGCACCCGGCCGTAGAGCTCGATGATGTCGCAGAACTCGCAGTTGAACGGACAGCCGCGCGAGAACTGCACGCCGACATAGAGATAGCGGTCGGTGCTGATCAGGTCGAAGCGCGGCACCGGGCTCGTGGTGACGTCGGCGGTGAACTTCTCCGCCCGCAGCTTGCCCTTGCGGTCGCCGCGGTTCCACGCAGCGACGAACTCGTTGATGATGCCCTCGGCCTCGCCCAGCACGAGGAAGTCGGCGGCCTCGTAGATCTCCTCGCAGGACGTCGGATCGGGACCACCCACGACGACCGTCCTGCCCGCTTCCTTGCATAGCCTGATGACTTCGAGCGTGTCGACGCGCTGGGGCAGCATGCCTCCGGTCATCACGACATCGGCCCAGGCGAGATCGGCCGGCTTCAGGGTCTGGGCGTTGCGATCGACGAGCCGCATGTCCCATTCCTGCGGCAGCAGTGCAGCCAATGTGATGAGGCCAAGCGGAGGTGCCGGACATTGAGCGCCGTAGATCTTGCAGGCCGCCCTCAGACTCCAAAACGAATTTTCGTTGAAGCGAGGGAAGACCATGAGCACTTTCAAGCTCATTCTTCCTCCAGGTTGGTGGAGTAGGTCGCAGGCTTCGAGGGACGATAGTACAGGCCCAGTGAGGCCACCTCAACCCGCCTGGCTTGTCGTTCTCCCCTTGCCGCTCCCCTCCTTGCTGCTCCCCATGGCGCCGCCAATCGGCTATCAAGCGGCACCATGACTTCAAACGACAACGACCATCGTGGCCTTTTGCCGGCCGGCCTCGCCGATCTTCTACCTCCGGATGCGACACGCGAAGCCCGCGCCATCGACGTGGCTATCGAGCGCTTCGCCGCCTTCGGTTACGAGCGTGTGAAGCCGCCCATGGTCGAATTCGAGGAATCCCTGCTGGGCGGTCCCGGCGCAGCGCTCGCCTCGCAGACCTTCCGGCTGATGGATCCCGTTTCGCAGCGCATGATGGGCGTGCGGCCCGACATGACCGTGCAGGTAGCGCGCATCGCCGTCACGCGGCTGAAGCACGAGCCGCGGCCGCTGCGCCTTTCCTATGGCGGCAACGTCATCCGCGTGCGCGGGAGTGCGCTGAAGCCCGAGCGCCAGTTCGCGCAGGTCGGCTCCGAGCTGATCGGCGTCGACAGCGCCGAAGCCGATGCCGAAGCCGTGCTGCTCACGGTCGACGCGCTGCGCGCCATTGGCGTCGTCGATCTTTCTGTGGACCTCAACCTGCCGACCCTCGTGGCCGCCGTCGCCGCCGGCCTGAAGCAATCGGGCGAGGCGCTGCACAAGCTCCGCCGCGCGCTCGATCGCAAGGACGAAGGCGCCATCGCCAAAGCGTCCACCGACAAGAAGGTGACGGACATGTTCGCGGGCCTGCTGCGCGCCGCCGGTCCGGCCGATCAGGGCATCGCCCAGCTCGGCAAGCTCAAGCTGCCGGCCGCGGCGGCCGCGGAAGCCGCGCGGCTCGCCGAGGTGGTGAAGCTCATCCAGGCCGCCGAGC
>CALROF020000128.1:0-18523 GCA_943369775.1 Reyranella massiliensis 521 | reverse complement strand
ATGGCGCCGGCGCCATCGTGCTCAAGGCGGAGCAGGGCAAGGGCACCTCGGCCGACCGTGGCATCCTCGCCAACGCGCTGCATTCCGACGGTCGTCAGCACGACATCCTCTATGTCGATGGTGGCCCGTCTTCGACGCGCACGACCGGCTTCCTCCGGATGGAAGGCAAGGAAGTCTTCAAGCACGCCGTGGTGAACATGACCGCAGTGGTTGGCGAAGTGCTCGAGAAGGCTGGCCTCGAATCCAAGGACATCGACTGGCTGGTGCCGCACCAGGCCAACAAGCGCATCATCGATGGCACGGGCCGCAAGCTCGGCCTGCCGGCGGAGCGTGTGGTGGTCACGGTCGACAAGCATGCCAACACGTCCGCTGCCTCAATCCCTCTGGCGCTCGATACCGCCGTGAAGGATGGCCGCATCAAGAAGGGCGATCTGCTGCTGATGGAAGGCATCGGCGGCGGCCTGGCCTGGGGCGCCTCGCTCGTCCGCTGGTAGGCCAGGACGTCGATTTTTCGGCCGAATTGCGAAATCGTCTGTAACGGAACGTGAACAGACGGCGATTCAAGTCCAGCCTCTATCCTACTGATATTGACCGCTTTCCCACCTTAGAGTAAGGATTAAGTAGGGGGAAGGAAGGGTACCGGATGGAAGGCCGGACTATCACGCGAGCTGATCTCAGCGAGTCGGTGTTCCAAGAAGTGGGACTGTCTCGTAATGAGTCGAGCGACCTTGTGGAGACGATCCTCTCTGAGGTTGTGGAAGCTTTGGCACGTGGTGAATCGGTGAAGATCTCCTCGTTCGGGAGCTTCACGGTTCGCGACAAGGGCCAACGCGTGGGTCGCAATCCAAAGACTGGGCAGGAGGTTCCGATTCTGCCGCGGCGGGTACTCGTCTTTCGAGCGTCGAATGTCCTTAAATCTCTGATCAATGGGACACCCGGCGAGGAAAAAGGATAGCTGCGAGCTGTCGAGGGGATGAGAGATGGCTGTTTCGGTTCAGGCCGCTGAAAGGCGGGTTGAGAAGTCGGCGCAGGCCTTTCGCACAATCAGCGAGGTCGCGACGGAGCTGGACGTTCCGCAGCATGTTCTGCGGTTCTGGGAAAGCAAGTTCAGCCAAGTCCGTCCGCTGAAGCGCGGCGGTGGTCGCCGCTACTACCGACCGGAAGACATCGACCTCCTACGCCGCATCCGTACACTGCTTTATGAAGACGGCTACACCATCAAGGGTGTCCAGCGCCTGCTGAAGGAAGGCCGCGGCCGCCTGCCGGCGCAGCGGCTCGATCTCGCCGCCGAGAGCGCCCTGGAGAGCCTGCGTATCGTCTCGGCGAGGGCCGAGGCCATGGCGGCCGGGGGCAATCGCCAGCCGCTGCCGCGGACGGGCCCGCAGCCTTCGACCACCACGCCTCGCGCGGCGGTTCTCGACCTCCACAAGCGCCGTGAGATCGAATCAGTTCTCGAAGATCTGGAGCAGGCGCTGACGCAGCTCCGCAGCACACTCAAGGCTCACAACTAATCTCGCCCGTCCGCTCGTTCGGAAGCGGACTCAAGGGGTGGCTGGATTCGATCCTGACAGCCACCAGATCAGGTGGGGATTGTAAGAGAGTGTAACAAGCATCTGATTTTGCTTGGGTTTTTGCCAGACACGCGTATCGTGCTTCGCGAGGGGCTTTTAACGGTATCGTCAGAGGGGGACGGAGCCGTGTTTGCAGATCGTGAACTGGCGCGCCATCAAGCGCAGTCATTGAGCATGCTTGCTTTCAATGACAATGGGTTGGAAGGAGATCTTCCAACTTTACATGAGCTACTTTACCTGCGCCGGGGGCTGACCCAGGCTGGCGGCAAGCTGCCGTTGTTCGACCTGGACGGGCAAAATGTCGATGTTGCCATCGTCAAGAAATGCCTCAAGCGTGGCTGGGCCGAACCGTGGTTCAACAATCCGATGAAGCCGGACTGGCTGGTGTGCAAGCTCACCGAGGCGGGCCGGCAGGCCGCGGCCGCGCTGTAACGCGCCAGGCCGTCGCGCCGGCCAGCAGCAGCAACACGCCGGCGAGCAGGAACGGCGCGCCCGGCCACGGGCTGCCGGGCCGCGCGATGAAGTACGCGAAGGTCAGCGAGAACAGGGCCGGCCCCACCAGCGACGAGAGGCTGGCGAGGGAAGTGTTCGCGCCCTGAAGCTGGCCCTGTTCGGAAGGCCCGACGAGCCGGCTCATCAGGCCGAGCGCCGCGGGACCCGACAGGCCCCAGAGCGCCATGACCGGGACGCCCGCCCAGAAGAGCATCCCTGTCGGAGCCAGCCCGTAGATCGCCATGCCGACGGCGCCGCAGACGAGGCCCGCAATCAAGGTCCGACGCTCGCCCAGCCGGGCAACGGCCGGACCGACCAGCACGCCCTGGACGATGGCCGAGCAGATGCCGACCAGCGCCAGGGTCAGCCCGACGGTCTCTTCCTTCCAGCCATAGCGATAGCCGGCATAGAGGACGAACACGGTCGGCAGGACCTGATGGGCGAGCCCGCCCAGGAAATTGACGGCGGAGAGACCGAGGAGCTGGGTGTGCGAGGCCAGCAGCCGCAACGAGCCCATCGGGTTCGCCCGCTTCCAGGCGAAGGCCATGCGCTTGTCCGGCGGCAACGATTCCGGCAGCACAAACCAGCCGAACGCGGCGTTGAGCAGCGTCGCCCCGGCTGCCACCCAGAACGGCAGCCGCGGGTCGATACCGCCCAGCAGGCCACCGAGCGCCGGCCCCAGCACGAACCCCAGGCCGAAACCAACGCCGACCAGCCCGAAGGCCTTGGCGCGCGCCTCGGGCTTGGTGACATCGGCGATATAGGCGAAGGCGGTGCTGATCGTGGCGGCGGTGATGCCGGAGATCACCCGGCCAATGAACAGCAGGGTGAGCGAGGGCGCCAGCGCCATGAAGATGTAATCGAGGCCGAGCCCCAGGCAGGAAATCAGGATGATCGGCCGGCGGCCGAAGCGGTCGGACATTGCGCCCAGGAGCGGCGAGAAGAGGAACTGCATCAGTCCCCAGACCGTGGCGAACAGGCCGAAGACTTCGGCCGCACCCGCTGTGTCACCGCCCATGAAGCCGAGCACGATCGTCGGCAGCACGGGAATCATGAGGCCCAGCGACAGCACGTCGAGCGTCACGGTGCAGAAAATGAATGCGAGCGCCCGCCGGGTGTTCATTGCGGTTGTAGGTGCGACCCGCGGGTCGCCGGCGCAAGGGTGATCTTGCGGTGTTATCCTCCCACCATGACGCTCGTCTTCCGCCGACTGCTGCTCGCCTGCGCCGTGCTGCTATCGCTGCCGATCCACTCGGTGATCGCTCAAGAGATCAAAAGCCCGATCCGCGGGCTCATCTCCATGGGAGCCTATCGTTTCGTCGGCTACGGCGGCGATCCGGTCAACACGCTCGAACCGCTCAACGCCAAGCCCGGAATTTTCGGGGGACTCGTCGTGATCGCGAGCTGGAAGCAACTCCAGCCCACGCCCGGCGCCGAGATCGGCCCCGACAACGTCATCGACCGGGCGCTGGCGGAGGTTCGCGCCTACAATGAAAGGAACCCGCAGAAGCCGCTCGGCGTGAAGCTCCGGGTGTGGGGCGGTTTCGAGGCGCCGGATTGGGCCAAGCAGCTCGGCGGTCCACCAATCGAGACGATCTTCAATGAGAAGCCCCGCACCGTCGGTCGGTTCTGGACTCCTGCCTATCGGCGGGCGTGGGCTCAGCTCCAGCAGCAACTGGCCGCGCGCTTCGACCGGCGGCCGCTGATCAACGAGGTTGCGATCACGAGCTGCATGTCCTACACGGCCGAACCGTTCGTCGTGCCGATCCAGGAAGGCGTCCTGAGGCCGCTGCACGCGGCCGGTTTCACCGAACTGGCCTACAGGGAATGCCTCGCCAACGCAGTCGCCGACTACGCGCCGTGGCAACATTCGCGGCTGGTGCTTTCGGTCAATCCGCTGCGCACAGGACCGGGGCAGGGCAACGGCGACCAGGCCTTTACGGAAGGTCTCATGCGCGGCTGCCGCCAGACGCTCGGCCGCCGCTGTGTGTTCGACAACCACGACCTCGACACCGAGCTGCCGGGACCGCTTCACCGGATCTACGCCACGATGAAGCAGCTCGGCCCGGAGATCGAATTCCAGACCTGGCGGACGACTCCCAAGGACTTCGACGGCACGATCCGGCTGGGCGTTTCCTACGGCGCGAGCGCGATCGAGCTGTACCAGGACTACGGCGGGTTTCCGCTGGTGGCGGACGCCAGGCTTCGGCAGTGGGCGGGAATGCTGGAAAGAAACAGCCGGTAAAATGATCGGGACAGACAGAAGCTGAACCTGACCAGCACCAGTTAGATCACGCTGCCTGCGGCGATATGCGGGTGGCCGGGTGCGTGCCCGCATGGTGCAAGCGTCAATGTCCCATGGCTCGTACCTGTTTATCTGTGCATGCGCGTTTGCCGCCATGTTCGGCGGCGGGCTTGTCGGTCTCTTCGCCGCGCGGGCCCTTCCGGTTCATCACCGGAGCAGAGAGTCGGCGGCAGCGGTCAAATTGTCGGCCGCCGTGGTGGCCTCGCTGACGTCCCTTGTCCTTGCCCTCATGCTGTCATCGGCGAGCAGCGCCTATTCCGTGAATGCGGGGATCGTGACGAAGCTCAGTTCCGACATCATCCAGCTCGATCACATGCTGCGGGCGTACGGACCGGACGCGAACGAGGCTCGGGACAATCTGAGGGCCTATGCGAGCCGCAAGAACGAGGAGCTGTTTCCCACGGCGACAGCGCCATCGATGGCTCCGCGAGAGACCGCGGATTTGCTGGATACGCTTCTCGATTCCATCCTGTCGCTGTCGCCTGCGGACCGGCGACATACGGCGCTGGCATCACAAGCCCTGACCATCACCAACAACATCTATGCCGAGCGATGGCTGCTGTGGGAGAATCCCGGGACGACGGTGCCGGTCCAGTTTCTCATCGTGATGATCTTCTGGCTCTGCCTGATCTTCGTGAGCTTCGGCCTGTTCGCGCCCCTCAACCTCACGGTGATCGCGAGCTTCTTCTTCTCCTCGCTCGCTGTCACGGGCGCCATCTTCCTGATCCTGGAACTCGGCGATCCCATGCACCATAGCTGGCTCCAGATTTCCGGCGATCCCCTGCGCCGCGCGCTGCTCGAGATCGGCCGTCCCTAAGGTATCTGGCGCGAAGCAGGGACGCGCTTGCCCGTCTCTGCGGCGGTGGACTGAGGCAGCAGCCCCGGAGCAGGGTGCTTTTCTGTTTTTGAGGTTGCGGCATCCCATCCTAGAATCAACCGATGCCTTTCCTTTCCAGGTTGATGCAGCGCAGATCGACCATCGCCTTCCTGCTGACGCTGCCGCTGATCATCCTGATCCTCGTGCTCGTAGCCTATCCGACGGGCTATGCCGTCTATCTGGCGATGCTCAACAGGGGCATGACGAAATTCATCGGCCTAGGGAATTTCGAGTACCTGCTGGGGCGCAATACCTTCTGGATGGTCGTCTATCAGTCGTGCCTGTTCACTTTTGCGGCTGTTTCCCTCAAAGCGATCATCGGCTTCGCCGTCGCTCACTTCGTTCACAACATCCCAACCAAGGGCCAGCGCAAATGGCGCGGCATGCTGCTCGTGCCGTGGGTTATTCCTCCCGCCATGAGCACGCTCGCCTGGCACTGGCTGTTCGACCCGTCCTACAGCGCCTTCAATTGGATTCTCGAGTACTTGGGCCTGGAGCGCATCTATTGGCTGGGCGAGACCGGCTGGGCGCGCTTCTCCGTCATCCTGGTGAGCGTTTGGTTCGGCGCGCCGTTCTTCATGATCATGTACCTGGCGTCGCTGAAGTCGGTGCCCGAGCAGCTCTACGAGGCGGCGTCGATCGACGGCGCGACGTGGTGGCAGCGCACCCGGTACGTGACCCTGCCGATGATGCGCAACATCATCGCGATCACCGTGCTGTCCTCTGTGATCGGCACCTTCGCCAGCTTCAATATCGTGGCGGTGCTGACTCAGGGCGGCCCACTCGGCACGACCCAGGTGTTCGCGACCTATGCCTTCGGCGTCGGCATTCTTGGCGGCAACCTCCCGCTGGGCGCCAGCGTGTCACTGTTCATGGTGCCGATCCTGGCGGTGGCTGCGATCTTCATCCTGCGGCGCGTCATCAAGCGGGGGAGTGAAGTCTAGAAATCGACGCGGCGGGAGCAGAAATCTATGATCCGGGGACCTTGCAGGTCGGCGTAGCCGGCGCATGGCCGGCCGTCTAGTCTGCGCCGAATGACCGACATTCAGGGCGATATCGCCGCAATTCAGCGCATAAACGCCATTCCGACGATCCTGAACGTCGTCTGCAAGACCACGGGGATGGGGTTTGCGGCCGTGGCGCGGGTCACCGAAGACCGTTGGGTGGCGTGCGAAGTCCTCGACAACGTCCATTTCGGCCTGCCTGCCGGCGGCGAGCTCAAGGTCGAAACCACGCTGTGCCACGAGGTCCGGGGAAGCGGCCAGGAAATCGTCATAGACAATGTCGCCGAAGACCCGGTCTACGCGAGCCATCACACGCCTCGTTTATATAACCTGCAAAGCTATATCTCCGTCCCGATCGTCCTGTCGGACGGTTCGTTCTTCGGGACGCTGTGCGCCATCGATTCCAAGCCGGCGAAGCTCAAGACCGAGGCAACGATGGGGATGTTTCGGCTCTTCGCTGAGCTGATCGCGCATCATCTCGAGTCCGACAAGATGCTGATCGAGAGCCGGGCACAGGTCCTCGATCAGCAAGCGGCGTCGAAGCTGCGCGAGCAGTTCATTGCTGTTCTCGGTCACGATCTACGCAACCCGTTGGCCGCCATCCAGGGCGGGGTGCGCCTGATTGGACGGGAACACCAGGATTCAAAGATCGCCCATGTGCTTCAACTGATGCAGCAAAGCGTCTCTCGAATGTCGATCTTGATCGACAACGTTCTGGATTTTGCCCGGGGGAGACTGGGAGGCGGATTTGCCGTCACGCGTCAGCGTGGCCAGCGCCTCGAGCCGACCCTGGAGCAGGTGATCGATGAGATAAAAGCTAGCCAGCCCGAGCGTGTTTTCCATACCAGCTTCGATATTCCCGGCGAAGTCGACGTCGATCACGCTCGTCTTGCCCAGCTGCTGTCGAATTTGCTGGGAAACGCCATCGCCCATGGTTCGAACGAATCGCCGATCGAGGTGAGTACGGCAATCGTCGATGGGCACTTCGAGCTTGCCGTGATCAATGGGGGCGATCCGATCCCGCCGGAAATCATGGAGCACTTGTTTCAGCCTTTCTATCGTGCGGATACGCGCCCCGGCCAACAAGGCCTCGGGCTTGGCCTTTACATCGCGTCCGAGATTGCGAAGGCACATGGCGGGCGACTGGACGTGAAGTCCGAGGACGGCAAAACCCGGTTCACCTTCCGAATGCCGGTCGAGCCGAAGACGGCGGCGGGAAGGGGCTGAAGGTCAGCGACCCCCGAGATCCGGCCCAGGTCGCGAACGCGCTTGGCAGGGATAAGACAACGAAGCGTTAGGGACGCGACTTGCGCCCGGCATACTTCGGGATTTTTCGGGACTCTCGGTGCCGATCTGTGCACTTTGGCGCCCGTGTGTTCCGTTTTTGCGGAATGGCGCCGAATGGCAGGGCTATCAAAACCCAACAAATGCGGGGGTTAGTTGGTCGGGGCGACAGGATTTGAACCTGCGACCCCCAGTCCCCCAGACTGATGCGCTACCAGGCTGCGCTACGCCCCGACCGGATGCCTGGGCCTGTCGGCCCGCGGCACGGGGGCTTTAGCGCGAATAGCAGCGTTGCCGCAAGCCAACTTGCGTCGATCCCTGCGCCGACAGATACAGGCACCATGATCGATTCCGCCAGCCGCGTCCTGCTGTTCTCCTCCATCGGCCACGCCCTGATGCACATGATGACGGCCTTCTACGCCGTAATCGTGCTGACGCTGGCCGTTTCCTGGAACCTGCCGGCGGAGGATATGCTGCGTCTCTACGCCCCGGCCACCGTCCTGCTGGGGGTGATGTCGCTGCCGGCCGGCTGGGCCTCCGACCGTTTCGGGGCGCCGGCCATGATGGTCGTGATGTTCTTCGGCCTTGGCCTGTCCTCGATCGCCTGCGGCTTCGTGCCGACCGGCGACACCTTCATGCTGTCCCTGGCGCTCTGCGGAATCGGCGCCTTTGGGGCGATCTACCATTCCGTCGGAATCGGCTGGGTGATCCGTACCGCCAAGGAGCAGGGGCACGCCATGGGCGTGAACGGCCTCTGGGGCAGTGCCGGACTGGCACTCTACGGCATCGTGCCGGGTGTGCTGATCACGCTCGCCTCGTGGCGGGCGGCCTTCATTGTGCCGGGCCTCGTCTGCATCGCCGTGGGCGTGGCGCTCTTCGTGCAGATGCGGCAAGGCAAGGTCGGCGACCGCCCGATGCCGGCGACGCCCGGCGTGCAGGTCGGCCGCCGCGAGTTCTGGCGCGTCTTTTCCGTGCTGTCCGTCACCATGGCCCTGGAAGGCGTGATCTGGCAGGCCGTGATGTTCGGTGCCGCGCTGGTCTTCGAGGTCAAGCTGGCAACCGAGATCAGCGCATTGCGCGACGGGCTCGCCTCGTGGGGCGTGGCAACCAAGGTCGTGCTGTGGGTCGGGCTTGCGACCTCGATGATCTACGTCGTCTCGGGTTTCGCGCAGTACGCCATGGGCCGTCGGATCGTCGATCGCTATCCGCTGAAGGCAACTTACATCGTCGCTTCGGCATTGCAGATCGGGGCCATGCTCGCGCTCGCGATGGGCAACGGCTACGTGGCATTGCTCGGCGCCATCGGCTCGGCGGTGCTGAGTGCGGCCGCGGGCCCGATCGAGAACATCCTGATCGCCCGCTACACGCCCAGCCGCTATCACGGGCTTGGCTTCGGCGCGAAGTTCGTCGTGGCGTTCGGGGCGGGACCGCTCGCGATCCTGTTGATCGCCTGGATACGGGAGACGACAGGCAGTCTCGAACTGCTGTTCCTGGGGCTCGCCGCAACCTCGGTCGTGATCACGCTGGTGGCGTTGCTGCTGCCGGGCAACGATCGCGGCCAGGAGGCCGTCGTCGAAACGAGACGGCCGACGCCGCAAGCGGCGCCGGCCGAATAGGTTTCGCTTCTCTTCAGCCTACTTGGTGCCGCGGGCTGCCTTGTAGCCCGGCCGTGCCAGGCAGCGATCAAGCCAGGCGCCGGCATTGGGGAACGGGGTGAAGTCGAACTTGATCGGCTTGGCCCAGCTGCAGATCGAAGCAAGGTTCAGGTCGGCCACAGTGAAGGTCGAGCCCAGCAAGTAATCGCGGCCCTGCAGCGCGCCGTTCAGCACGGCGAAGGGCTTGGGCAGCGCCTTCTGCGCTTCCGCGACCGCTTCCGGCTTGCGCTTGTCTGGCGCCGTCATGAACATGTCGATCAGGATCGTGAGCAGATGGCGCTCGACTTCCGTCATGCCCCAGAAGCTCCATTGCCAGACGACCGCCTGGTCCTCGAGGCTCGATGGCATGAAGCCATCCTTGCCGTGCTTGGCCGCGAGGTAGAGGTTGATCGCCATCGATTCGAACAGCTTGAAATCGCCGTCAGCGAGCGCCGGCACCTTGCCGTTGGGATTGATCTTCAGATAGTCGGCGCCCTTAAGATCCTTCATCTCCATCGCGACGTGTTCGAACGGAATGCCGAGTTCGTGCACGATCCACAGAGGGCGGGCGGCGCGCGATGCGGTGGGCCCGTAGATCTTGACAGTCACTGATAGTCTCCCCGATCCCGAAAACAATAGAACGATAGATCAGCCCGTAGCGCCGGTCTAACGCTCTATTCCGCTAGTCCATATTCCGTGCCGCTCTATGAAGTCGCCTTGGCGAGGGCCTGATCGAGATCGGCGATGATGTCGCTGGCGGTCTCGATGCCGATCGACAGCCGCAGCACGTCGGGGCCGGCGCCGGCGGCGACCCGCTGCTCGTCGGAGAGCTGGCGATGCGTCGTCGAGGCGGGGTGGATGATCAGGCTCTTGGCGTCGCCGATGTTGGCGAGGTGCGAGAAGAGCTCGACGCTGTCGACGACCTTCACGCCGACGTCGTAGCCACCCTTGACGCCGAAGGTGAAGACCGAGCCGGCGCCCTTGGGCAGGTATTTCTTCGCGAGCGCGTTGTACTTGTTGGAGGGCAGGCCGGCGTAGTTCACCGAGGCCACCGCGGGATGCTTCTCCAGGTGCTGCGCGACGGCGAGCGCATTGGCGCAGTGGCGCTCCATGCGCAGCCCCAGCGTCTCGATGCCGAGCATGGTGAGCCAGGCATTGAACGGTGCCTGCGAGGGGCCGAGGTCGCGCAGGCCGACGGCGTGGCTGTGGAAGGTGTAGGCCATGTCGCCGAAGGTCTCGTAGAAATTCAGCCCGTGATAGGCGGGCTCGGGGCCGGCCAGGCTCGGGAACTTGCCGCCGCGCGACCAGTCGAACTTGCCCGAGTCGACGACGGCGCCACCCATCGACGTGCCGGTGCCGCTCAGGAACTTGGTGGTGGAGTGCACGACCAGGGTTGCACCGTAGTTGATCGGCTGGCAGAGCCAGGGCGTCGCCAGCGTGTTGTCGACCAGCAGCGGCACGCCGGCATCCTCCGCGATACGGGCAATCGCTTCGATGTCGCTGATGACGCCGCCCGGATTGGCGAGGCTCTCGATGAAGAAGGCCTTGGTGTTGTCCGTCACCGCGCGCTTGAAGTTATCCGGCTGGTCGGCATCGACGATGTTCGCCTTCCAGCCGAACTTCGGATAGGTGTTCTTCATCTGCTGCAGCGAGCCGCCATAGAGGCGGGATGCGGCAACGATCTCCGCGCCGGGCGACATCAGCGGGAACAGGCCGAGCACCTGGGCCGCATGGCCGGACGAGGCGACGGTGCATCCGCGGCCGCCTTCCAAAGTGGCGATGCGCGTTTCGAGCGCGGCGTTGGTGGGGTTGGTCAGGCGGGAATAGATGAAGCCGACAGTCTGCAGATTGAAGAGAGCGGCGGCGTGGTCGGCGTCCTCGAAGACATAGGCCGTGGTCTGGTAGATCGGCTGCGCGCGCGCGCCAGTGGCGGGATCGGGGGCGGCGCCGGCATGCACCGACAGGGTCTCGAAACCGTATTGCTTGTCGCTCACTGAACTCTCCACGACCGAGGCTTGGAAGGGCGGACGACGTCCGCCGGGACCTGAAACCCCAAAGTGGCCGCGCCGGTCTCGGCCGTCAAATCTAGACCTCCAGCCACTCCTTCTTGATCGCCTCATCGGCAATCAGCGAGGCTGGTGTCCCTTCAAAGACGACACGTCCATGGCCCATGACATAGACGCGCCGGGAAATGTCGAGTGCAATGGTGAGCTTCTGTTCCACGAGCAGGATGGACACGCCTCGCTCGGCGATGCGTCGTAGCAGGTCGGCGACGAGCTCCACCATCCTCGGCGCCAGCCCCTCGGTCGGTTCGTCGACCATGATCAGATCGGGATCGCCCATCAGTGTTCGGCAGATCGTCAGCATCTGCTGTTCGCCCCCCGAAAGCACGGCGGCCGAGACCTCGGCGCGCTCCTCGAGGCGGGGAAACAGGGCAAACATGTCCTGCATCGACCAGCGGCCTTGCGCGTGCCGCTTCTTCTGCCCGAGCAGGAGGTTCTCGCGTACGGTCAACCCAGGGAAGATGTCGCGATTTTCCGGCACGTATCCCACGCCAAGACGAGCAATCTGGTACGACTTCAGTCCCAGAATGTCGCGGCCCTTGAAGCGGATCGTGCCGGTGCAGACGACATCGCCCATGATCGCTTTGATTGTCGTCGATCGTCCGACACCGTTGCGTCCGAGGAGAGTGACGATCTCGCCTTCCGTCAGGTGAAGGCTGACACCCTGCAGAACGTGACTCTTCCCGTAGTAGGCATGGACATCCTCGAGTTCGAGCATCAGTGGGCTGCCCCCGCCGTTCCAAGATAGGCGTCTTGAACGGCCTTGCTGGCTCGTATCTCGCTGGCGGTTCCGGTTGCGATGATCTCGCCATAAACGAGGACCGAGATCCGGTCCGCGAGATCGAACACCACGCCCATATCGTGCTCGACCATGACGAGGGTCTTGCCGACTGTAACCTCGCGGATCAGGTCGATCGTCCGGCGGGTCTCGCTGTGGCTCATGCCCGCCGTCGGTTCGTCGAGCAGAACGACATCGGCACCGCCGGCGATCGCGATGCCGATTTCCAGCGCTCTTTGGTCGGCATAGCTCAGGACTCCCGCCGGGACATCGCGACGGCCGCTCAATCCTGTCCGGGTCAGGACATCCTCGACTTTCGCGGAAACGTCGCCCAGGCGATCCACCCAGCGCCAGAAGCAGTAGCGATAGCCGGTCGACCAGAGCAGCGCACATCGGATGTTCTCTGACACCGACAGGCGGGGGAACAGGTTGGATACCTGGAAGCTGCGCGACAACCCCCGACGATTGATTGCCGACGGTTTGAGGCCTGTGATGTCGTGGCCGTGAAGGGCGACGGTACCGCCGCTCGGTGGAAAGCGGCCACTGATCAGATGGAAGAGTGTCGACTTGCCCGCACCATTGGGGCCGATGATGGCATGGCGCTCGCCGGCGACGACGGACAGCGACACGCCTCGGATGATGGATGTCTTGCCGAAATCCTTTCGGAGATCGGTGAGGACGAGAGCCGGCTCCTTCATGGCGCTGCTTTGCGCAAATGGCTGTCGATCTCGTTCCAGGCGCCACCGACCACTGGCCAGGTGCGGCGGAACAGGAGAAAGCCGCACACGGTAACGAGGATCGCAGCGCCCCAAGCCAGGGGCTGCGTAGTGTCGACCTGCATCCAGAAGATCCGCAGCAGCGGCCCTTCGTGTGCGTTGAGCGTGACGTGATAGTTCATCTCCAGCAACGCGATGGCGCCGACGGCGAAGACGGAACCTGCGGCCGCGCTCAGCAGATAGGACGGGATCAAACGATGCAAAACCCGCGCTCGCAGCGGTGGCAGGTGCCGTTCGATCAGGCCCGCGATGCCGGTCGGGGCAAACAATACGGTGATGACGAACAACAATCCCAGATAGAGCAGCCAGGCCGGGGTGACGTCGCTCAAGGAAAGCTGGATCAGGCTGATCACGATGGCGCCGATGACTGGTCCGTAGAAGAAACTGGCGCCTCCGATGTAGGTCATGATCAGGACCGACCCGGACGCCGCCGTGGAGAGATTGGTCGCGGTCATGATTTCGTAGTTGATGGCGGCCAGGCCGCCGGCGACGCCGGCAAAGAAGGCCGAGATGATGAACGACAGCAGCCGGACGATTTGCGGGCTGTAGCCGACGAACTCCGCCCGTTCCGGATTGTCACGGACCGCCGTGGCCATGCGTCCAAGTGGCGTGCGCGTGAACGCGTACATAGTGGCGGCCGACAGCACGCCCCAACCCACGATCAGATAGTAGACCTGGATTTGCGGCACCAGGTCGATGCCGAACAACGTCGGTCCGACGCTGCGATCCGTCGTGACGCCAGACTCACCGCCGAAGAAGCTCTCCAGGATAAGGGACGAGGCGGCCACCAGCTCGGCGATGGCCAGCGATATCATCGCGAATGCCGTTCCGTGGCGCCTGGTCGACAGGATGCCGAAGAGCAGGCCGAACGCCGCTCCGGCGAAACCGGCGAAGAGCGGGACGACGAGCACGGGTATCGGCAGCTGGTGCCGGCCAATCAGATTGATCAGATGGATGGCCGCAAACCCGCTTAGGCCGAAATAGACGGCATGACCGAACGAGAGCAGCCCCGTCTGACCCAGCAGGATGTTGTAGGAAAGTGCGAAGACGATGGTGATGCCGATCAGGCACATCTTCGTCAGCGCGGTCTTCGAGGGAATGAGATCCGGCAGCAGCAGTGCCAGCGTGATCGCCAGGAACCAGACAATCGGTCCGGCGTGCCTGCCGATGGAAAGGGAGGTCATACGTCGCGACTCCCGAAGAGACCACGGGGGCGGACCACGAGCATCACCAAAAGCAGCAGGTAGGGCAGGATCGGGGCAATCTGGGCGATCGTCGTGTGCTGGATGTCACCGAGGACACCGCCTGCCTTTGTCTCAATGCCGATTGCCTTGATGAAATCGTCGAGAGACACGTCCATGACGACGGCGAATGTCTGGACAAGCCCGATCAGAAGGGATGCCAGCAGCGCACCGGGTAGCGACCCCAATCCGCCGATGACCACGACCGTGAACAGGATGGCTCCAAGCGCTCCCGCCATGTTGGGAGAGGTCACGAAGATCGGTCCGCCGATGACACCGGCGAGGCCGGCCAGTCCGGCGCCGACGCCGAAGACCAGCATGAAGACTTGCGGAACATTGTGACCGAGCATGCCGACCATGTTCGGATGGGTGAGGGCGGCGCGTATGACGAGGCCAATCCGCGAACGCGAGAGGATTGCGAACAGCCCGACGAAGATCGCCACCGCGAGCACCAGTACGAAGATCCGGTAGGCCGGGTAGGGAGTGTCGAACAGACGGAACAGCGGGAAGTCGAGTTCCGCGGGGACCCGATAGGGCACGCCGATCCGCCCCCAGATCATCTGAACGGCTTCCTGGATCATGAAGGCGATGCCGAATGTAAAGAGCAGCTCGGAAACATGCCCATGCTCATGTACGCGCCGCAGGCCGTATCGCTCGAGCAAGGCACCGCCGAGCCCAAGCGCCAAAGGTCCAAGTATCAGGGCCGGCAGGAAACCGATGGTCTTCGAGATCTGGTAACCCAGATAGGCCCCCAGCATGTACATGCTGGCATGGGCCAGGTTGAGCACCCCCATCATGCCGAAGATAAGCGTGAGGCCGCTGGCAAGCATGAACAGCAACATTCCGTAGATGATGCCGTTCAGGGTCGAAATGGCGAGTTGTTCCAGCAAGGCCGTCGTCCAGAGGCAAAGGGAGGGCGTAACGCAAGCCGCCGCGGGCGTGTTCGTGGGATCGGTCGCCCGCGGCGAGGCTGTCAGCCTACGGCCGCTGCATCTTGCAGGTCGTCGGAACTTCGGTTTCCTTTGCCGCCGACATGCCGACGGTCTTGAAGCCGTACGGTGTCTTCTCGAGCTTCTTGGGGACGTCGTCGGACATCACCGAGACGTAGAGCGGCTGATAGAACTGATGGTCCTCGGCGCGTACGTACGTGTCGCCGAGAGGAGTCTTGAACGCCATCGTCTCAAGCTTTAGGGCAACGGCCTTCGGATCGGTGGTCTTTGCCGCGTCCATGCTCTGCGCCAGCATCGTGATCACGGTGTTCAGCCGGTAGAAGAAGAGGTCGCGATTGAACTTCTTGCCGAACTCCTCGGCCAATTTCTCGGATGTCGCCTCTGGCACGTTCATGTGCCATTCGCTGACGGCGAACACCCGACCGACGCCTGCCGCACCGAGTGCGGTGACGCCACCTTCACCATTGGCGAAGTAGGTGAACCATTTGACGGGCAGGCCAAGTTCGCCGCCGGTCTTCACGAGCTGATTGAGATCGTTGCCCCAGTTCGCGGAGATCACCGCATCGGCGCCCGTTGCGCGAATCTTCGCAATGTAGGGCGTGAAGTCGGTGACCTTCTGGAGTGGAATGAGCTCGTCTCCGACGATCTGAATGTCCGGCCGCTTGTCCTTGAGCATTTGCGTCGCCGCTGCGCGCACGGCCTTGCCGAATGAGTAGTCCTGATTGAACAGGTAGACCTTCTTGATCGAAGGGTCCTTCTGGATCTGATTGGTGATGGCAGCCGTCCGAATGTTGACGTCCGCGTCGAAACGGAAATGCCAGAAGCTGCATTTGTCGTTCGTCAGCACGGGATCCAGGGCCGCAAAGTTGATGTAGAGCACCGACTTGTCGGGATTGCGGCGATTGTGCTTCTCGAGGAAATCCACGATTGCGCCCGCCACGGCGGAACTGTTGCCGTGGAATACGTAGCGCGCACCGGCGTCGATTGCCTTCTGTAGCTGTACGATCGTTTCCTGCGGGTCGAACTTGTTGTCGAACGCGACGACGTCGAACTTCCTGCCGCCGAGCACGCCGCCTGCCGCGTTCTGCTTTTCGGCAAAGAACTGCAGATGCTGTCGCATGCTCTCGCCGATGAAGCCGTTCGGACCTGATTGTCCGTCGATCAGAGCAAGCTTCACGGTCGAGGCGTCTTGAGCTGGAGCAGGGCTGGTCAAGGCCAAGGCGGCGAGCGCAGTGCTTGCCAGAATACGAGCGAATTTCATGGGTTTCCTCCTCTGCACCAGCGTTGTGGTGCGACGACGCGCATGCAGTTGTGCGTCGTCCTTATCTGGCGGGCCGGGGTCGCTTGAGTCAAGGTCTTTGTGATCACAGATCACAAAATACGGCTACCCGAATTCCGGGATACGGGTCGATCAGCGTGAGCGCGGGCTGGGCGTCCTTGCGGCTTCGCCTGGCGATGTCGCGCCGCGCCGTCGGGCCTTCTTTCCTCCCGCCGTGCCGGCTGGAGCCGGGGCCGGGTGGGGAGCGTCCTTGTCGTTCCGGGAGGCGGCCTCACGCTGCTTCTGCTCTTCCAGTAAATGGCCGACGATTACTTTCTCGGCGCGGCGAATGTCGCGCGTGATTCCGGCGGCCGCGGCTCGTCCGTTACCGGATCTGAGCGCGGCGAGAACTTGACGATGCGGGTGATCGTCGCTCCTGATCGCAATGCCGCCGTAAATATCGCTGCGCACGACATAGCTGAGTTGCGGTCCGACCCGCAGCCAGAGGCTTTCGATCAGCCGCAGCAACAAGGCACGTCGAGCGGCGACATAGACGAGGTGGTGAAATTCACGATTGAGCCGAAGGGCTGCCTCCAGATCGCGAACGTCGGAGGCTTCTTCGAGCGTCGTGAGCACCCGTTCGAGCCGATCCAGATCGCGCGGCGTGATGCGGGCCGCCGCCTCGGCAGCCGCCTTGCTTTCGAGGGACACGCGAATGAGGCAGAGTTCTTCGTAATCGGTCGGGCTGAGGATCGGCACCGTCAGAGTGCCGCCGGCCGAACCGACAAGCGCGTTCTCTGCCTCGAGCCGTCGCAGCGCTTCCCGTACCGGCATCATGCTGGTGCCGAGAGCGTCGGCCAGCTCGCGGATGACGATGCGCTGGCCGGGCAGCATCTTGCCGGCCACGAGCGCGTCCCTGATCCGGTCGTAGACCTTTTCATGGACAGTCGAATGGCTCACCGGGGAGAAGTCGGGGAGCCTCATTGAGTTCTTCATGCGCGCTCGTTCTGCTTTTTGGGGCATGCGCCAGTGACGAACATGATCATTCGATCGCGCGTCGTGGCTCCGGGTGCGCGCGATACTATTCTGTTTGATCAGTGATCACAAGGACGGCGCCGCGGCCGTCAAACCAGCGAAGCGATGAACTCCACGGCCTTGCGGTCGTTGGCGGCGCGCCAGGTCTCGGTGCGATAGAGGCCGAGCAGGCCATGCACGAGGCCCCAGATGCGGAAGACGCGCGCTTTCGCATCCTTCATGCCGCCGATGCCGACAATGGACGCAGCCGTGACACGTCGAACCGCCGGGCCGATCCCGGAGGCGGCGCCATACCACTTGCGCAGCGGCATGGAGAACATGAGGTCATAGAGATGGCCGTTCGCCAGGGCGAACCGGGCATAGCTACTCGCGAGTTCACGTGGCTCGCCGGGCGGGACTTCTTCGAGCGCATCGGCCAGACGCTCGAAGCCCGCGGTCGCGACCTCGACCTTGAGCGCATCGAGCGAGGCGAAGTGACGATAGAGCGCGCGATGATTGACGCCGATCTGTTCGGCCACGGCGCGCAAGGTCAGCGCGTCGCGGCCATCCGTGGCGAGCAGGGCGAGCGCGGCATCGACCGCGGCGCGCCTGGTGTCGCCATGGTGAAAGGTCTCGCGCGTCGACTTGCGGGGCACGCGGCTAGGCACGGCCGCGCGAGACGTGCCAGTTGACTTGCATTTCGCCGATCTCGGTGCCGTCTTCGTTCTTCAAGGTGACGACGACGGGAAAGCGCACCTTGCCTTCGGTTTTGACAGTGCTGAGCAGGACATCGGGTTCGGCGTCGACGCGAGCTTCCGCCGAGACGCTGCCTTTGGCGGGGCCGAGGTAGCGGATCGTCGCTTCGGCCGCGACCGGGCGGACCTCGAACAGGATCGGGGCGAAAGTGCCGGCCATGGCGGCTCCCGATGCCGTTTCGCCGAGGGCGAAGAGGGCGGCCGCATGCTGCGTGCCGATATGGTTCAGGCCCTCGGGCCGAAAGGGCAGATGCGCCGAAGCGCGGCCTTTTTCGACGGCGTCGATCTCCACGCCGGCGTGACGGGCGAACGGGACGCTCCGGCCCAACTGGGTGCGGATCGTGTCGTAGAGCATGGTACGAGCGTTGAATGTCTCCATTGGAGACATATAGACACTCCCGTGACCTTTGTCGAGTTCTCTCTCGCAGAACGGCCTCCGGCCGACCGTTTGTCAGGTTCGCGTAAGTATCGAGGACTACGGTTAGCCTCTTGCAGAACAACTGCACGAATAATGAGCGCCA
>CALROF020000127.1:0-18527 GCA_943369775.1 Reyranella massiliensis 521 | reverse complement strand
CGCCGGTCTGGCTGAAATTACCGGTGACGTTCAGCGTGCCGATCGAGTTGCCGGGCGCCAGCGTGCCACCGTTGCTGGCGAACTGGCCGATGATCGTGCCGCTGCCGCCGATCATGCCGCCGCTCCCGACCACGACGCTGCTGGTCAGGTTGCCGTTCACCGTCAGGAGGCCGGCCGACACTGTCGTGCCACCGCCCACGACGTTGTTGCCGGTGAGGATGAGCTGTCCGGCGCCGGTCTTGGTCAGGCTGCCCGTGCCCGACATGGCGCCGGCATAGGTCCCGTTCGTGCTCTGGTCGAACACCAGGGCGGCGTTGTTCACGATGTTGCCCTGCAGGCTCGCCGCGTTGCCGGTCAGCGTGCCGCCCGACACCGTCGTGCCGCCCGTATAGGTGTTAGTGCCGGTCAGCGTCAGGTTACCCCAGCCGGTCTTGGCCAGACTGCCCGTGCCCGACATCGTCCCGGTGTAGGTGCCGTCCGTGCTCTGGCTGAACGCGACCACGGCGTTGTTCAGAATGTTACCCTGCAGGCTCGACGTCGTGCCCTGCAGGACGCCGCCCGACACCGTCGTGCCGCCGCTGTAGCTGTTGCTTCCCATGAGCGTCAGCACGCCCGAGCCAGTCTTGGTCAGAGCGCCGCTTCCCGACATGATGCCGGCATAAATGCCGTCGCTCCATAGCCCCACAACCACCGTCGTGCCGCCAGTGTAAGTGTTGGTGCCGCTGGTGACCATGGCGCCGGCCGACACCGTCGTGCCGCCGCTGTAGGTATTGGCGCCAATCAACGCCAACGTGCCCGAGCCGGCCTTGGTCAGAGTGCCGGTGCTCAATATGATACCGCCGTTCAAAATACCGCCCGCCAGCGTCGTGCTGCCCCCGGTCAAAGCGCCGGTCCCCAACGTGATGGCGCCGACGTTGATCGCCTGATCGAACACCACGGTAGCGCTATTGACGATGTTACCCTGCAGGCTCGTCGTCGTGCCGGTCAGCGTGCCGCCCAGCACCGTCGTGCCGCCGCTGTAGCTGTTGGTCCCCGCCAAGGTCACGTTGCCCGAACCGCTCTTGGTGAGGCCACCCGTCCCGGTCATGTTGCCGGCATAAGTACCGTCGGTGCTTTGGTCGAACACCACCGCGGCATTGTTGACGATGTTGCCCTGCAAGCTCGTCGTCGTGCCGGTCAAGGTGCCGCCCGACACAGTCGTGCCGCCGCTGTAGCTGTTCGTGCCCGCCAAGGTCACGTTGCCGGAGCCGGTTGTAGAGAGCCCGCCTGTGCCGGACATATTGCCGGCGTAAGTGCCGCCCGTGCTTTGGCTGAACACCACAGTGGCATTGTTGACGATGTTGCCCTGCAGGCTCGACGTCGTGCCCTGCAGGATGCCGGCCGTTACCGTCGTGCCGCCGCTGTAGCTGTTGGTGCCGCTGAGGATGAGCGTCCCGGCGCCAGTCTTGGTCAACCCGCCCGTACCGGAGATCGCGCCCTGCAAGGTGAGCGTGTTGCCGTTGGTGTCGAACGTGCCGCCCGGCGTCGTCAGCGTGATCGGTCGTCCGATGGTGAAGCTTGTCGTCGCCTGGATCGTGCCGCCGACCACGGTCAGCGTCGTGCCTACCGCGCCGAAGGCGCTGTCGGAGCCGGCCTGCACGGTGCCGCCGCTGATCGCCGTGCCGCCGGTATAGGTGCTGCTGCCCGTCAGGGTCACCGTGCCGGGGCCCATGTAGGCGATGCTGCCGCTGCCGCTGATGTTGCCCGCGAACGTGATGTTGTCGGAGCGGTTGAAGGCCAGCGTGCCGTTGTTGATCACGTCGCCCGCGATCATGCCGGTGGTGCCACCGTTGCCGAGCTGCAGGATGCCGCCCGTGATGATCGTGCCGCCGGTGTAGGTGTTGTTCGCCGTCAGGATCAGCGTCCCGGCGCCGGTCTTGGTCAGGCTGCCGCTGCCCGACATGGTGCCCGCATAGGTGCCGACGGCGCTCTGGTTGAACACCACCGCGGCGTTGTTGGTGATGTTGCCCTGCAGGCTCGTCGTCGTGCCAGTGAGCGTGCCACCCGACACCACCGTGCCGCCGCTATAAGTGTTGGTCCCGGTCAGCGTTACGTTGCCCGTGCCGGTCTTGGTCAGACCACCAGTGCCCGACATGTTGCCGGCATAGGTGCCGTTGCTGCTCTGGTTGAACACCACGTTGGCATTGTTGACGATGTTGCCTTGCAGACTGGTCGTCGTTCCAATCAACGTGCCGCCCGACACCGTCGTGCCACCGGTATAGCTGTTGGCGCCGGTCAAGGTCAGCGTGCCGCTGCCCTGCTTGACAAAGCGACCAGTGCCGGTGATCGCCGCAGCGAGTACGGTATCGCTGGCGCTGTTGGTCGTGAGCGTGCCGCTGCCCAGCGCGATCGCGCCGCCCGTGCCGGAAAGCGCGCCGATCGTCTGGTTCCGGCTATTGAGGTCGAATGTGCCGCCGTTGACCGTGAGCGCCCTTCCCGAGGCCAGTGAGCCGCCTGCACCGAGTCGCAACACGCCATCGTTAACCACAGTGCCGCCGGTGTAGGTGCTGGCGCCGGTCAGGGTGAGCGTACCGCTGCCCTGTTTGGTGAAGCTGCCGGTGCCGACGATACGGCCGCCGAAGGTCGTCGAGTTCGAGGTGCCGACCGTCAGGCCTATCCCCATGCGGACAACCGATCCGGCAACGCCCTCGAGATCGCGGATGGTCTGGTTGATGCTGCTGTCGAAGATATCGAACATCGCCCCATCGGCCGCGAGATTGAGGCGGCTCGACGAGGCGATGCTGCCAGTGCCTGTCAGCCTGAGGGTGACATCGGCGCCGACTGTCGTCGCCCCTGTGTAGGTGTTGACGCCGGTCAGCGTCAGGTCCGCAGGCGCCGCCAGCGTCAACCCACCACCTGTACCGCCGCCAAGGCCGCCGTCCTGCAGCACGCCAGCGAAAGTGCCGGCGCCATTGGTGATGGTGAGCGTCTTTCCGCCCAGGTTGACGATACCGATCGCCAGGGTGTCAGAAAGGCCGCGGATCGAGGCGCCGGCCGTCGTCTGCGAGATATCGAAGACGCCCTTCCCGCCGCCTGTCAACGCAAAGCCAATGTAGAGCGAGCTCGCAATCGAGCCCGCGCCCTTGAGCGCCAGCGTGGCACCTCGCGCGATTTCGGTGCCGCCGTCGTAGGTCGAAACGCCGGACAGCGTCATCGTTCCGCCGGTGACAAACAAGGAGCCGTTACCGACGATCGTACCCGCGAATTCACCCGAGGCGTTCCGAACCTCCAGCCCTCTCCCACTGAACTGCACAGCGCCGCTACCGGCCAGGTTCTGGATGATGGCGGGCGGTAAGGCGCTGCTGACGACGTCGAAGGTCGCGCCTGTGCCAACCGTCACCAGGCTCGAACTCGAAATGCTGCCGGCGCCCGACAGCGTCAACGTGCCGGCGTTGATGGTCGTGCCGCCGGTGTAGGTGTTGGCGCCGATCAGAATCACCGTACCGATGCCGTTCTTGGTCAGGCTGCCGCTGCCCGACATGATGCCGGCATAGTCGCCACCACTCGCTTGGTCGAACACGACGGCGGCGTTGTTGGTGATGTCGCCTTGCAGGCTCGACGTCGTGCCCTGCAAGGTGCCAGCCAATACCGTCGTCCCACCGGAAAAGTCGTTGGTCCCGCCAAGAATAAGTGTTCCAGCGCCGGTCTTCGTCAGCGCCCCGGCCCCGGTGATATCGCCTTGCAGGGTCAGCACGTTGCCATTGGTGTCGAAGGTACCGCCCGCTCCGGTCAGCGTGACCGGCCGTGTGCTGATGAAGCTCGCCGTCGCCTGTATCGTGCCGCCGGCAAGAGTCACCCTCGTACCGGCGGCACCAAAGGCGTCGTCGGAGCCGGCCAGCACCGTGGCCGCGAGGATCGTCGTGCCGCCGCTGTAGGTGTTGACGCCCGTCAGGGTGACGATGCCGGGCCCCATGTAACCAACGGCGCCGTCGCCGCTGATGTTGCCGGCGAAGGTGATATCGTCGGCGCGGTTGAAGGCCAGCACGGCGCCGTTTGCCATGGCGACGTTGCCGGCGATCACGCCGGCGGTGCCGCCATTGCCGAGCTGCAGGACGCCGCCCGAGATGGTCGTGACACCGCTATAGGTGTTGTTCGCGGTCAGGATCAGCGTGCCGTTGCCGGACTTGGTGAACACACCGCTTCCCGACATGACGCCCGAATAGGTGCCGTTGGAGACCTGATTGAAGACGACGGCGGCGTTGTTGAGGATATTCCCCTGCAAGCTCGTCGTGTCACCGGCCAGCGTGCCGCCCGACACGGTCGTGCCGCCAGTGTAATTATTGGCGCCTGTCAGAATCAGCGTGCCACTGCCCTGCTTGGTGAAGCCGCCGGTGCCGCTGATGACACCGGCGAACGTTGTCGAGTTCGACGTCCCGACCGCGAGCGTCCTGTCCCCCAGGATCACCATGCTACCGGCCACACCCTGGAGGTCGCGCAAGGTCTGGTTGTTGCCACCCGAGATGTCGAGCGTTGCTCTGGTGCCGGTGAGGTTGACCACGCTCGACGTCGCGATACTCCCCGTGACAATCACCTTGAGGACCGCATTCGCGCCGATCGTCGTCGCGCCGGTGTAGGTATTGGTGCCGCCCAGCCCTTGCTGGACATTGGTGGCCAAGGTCAGCCCGCCGCCGGTGCCGCCGCCCAGGCCGCCGTCCTGCAGAACGCCGAAGAAAGTGGCAGCGCCCGAGGTGAGCGTCAGTGTCCGGCTGCCGAGATTCACGATTCCGTTTCGGACTGTAGCGGCCAGGCTGCCGACCGAAGCACCCGCCGTCGTCTGCGATATGTCGAAGATCGCCTGCGCGATACCCGTCGAGAAGGAGACCGGGGACGTACTCAGGATCGAGCCCGCTCCCTTCAAAGCCAACGTTGCCCCTGGCGAGACCAGTGTCGCGCCGCGATAGGTCGACGTGCCCGTGAGGGTCATCGTCCCGCTCCAGATCTGCAGGCTGCCGTTCGCGCTGTCGACGATCGAACCGGCGAACTCGCCGGAGGCATTCATGATCGCCAGGCTTTGGTTGCCAAGCTGAACTGTGCCACTGCCGGCCAGACTCCTGACGTTGACGGTAGTATGAGTCGAAAGGCTGACGTCGAAGGTCGCACCTGCATCAACGTTCACCACGCTCGAGTTCGAGATATCGCCACTACCCGCAAGCGCCAGAGTGCCTGCGCTGATCGTAGTGGCACCGGCATAGGTATTGATGCCTGCGAGCGTCAGTGCGGCGACGCCTTCTTTGGTCAATCCGCCTGTGCGACCGAAAGGTTCAATGGTGCCGGAGAAGGTCGTGTTGGTCGAGGAAACGACGATCAGGTCCTTAACCCCCAGAAAGACGTTCGACGCGCCGGAGCCGCTCAGATTCCGGACCGTCGTCGACGGGACGCTGACACCCGAAACATCGAAGCTTGCGTTCCCCTGGAGGGCGAGACTGTTCGAGGTGGCAATGCTGCCGTTGCCCTGGAGATAGAGAAAGCCGCCGTCTTCGACGATCGTGCCCCCCGTGTAGGTGTTCATCCCATTCAGTGTCTGTACGGCACCGTTTGCGATCCGGAGGCTGCCGCCGGTTCCAGCGCCGATGCCGCCGTCCTGGATGACGCCACTGAAGGAGGGCGAATAGCCTGTAATCTTGAGTTCCTTCGCCCCCAAGGCGACGATGCCGCCGGCACCGCTGCTATCAAACAGGCCGACGATGGAAGCGCCATTCGTGGTCTGCGAGATATCGAAGACGGCGGTCCCGACACCGGCAAAATCGACGGCGGCGTTGGCCATAGAGCCCGCCCCTTTGAGCGCGAGGGTGCCGTCGTGGATCGCGACGGGCCCAAGGAAAACCGTCGAGCCTTGCAGATCGATCGTGCCCGACAGGGTCTGCGTGCCGCCGCGGATCTCGATGCTGCCACCACTGTTCCCGTTGGTGATCGTGCCGGAGAATTCGGTCGAGCCGGCGGTGATCTGCAGCCTCCGGGCGCCCAGTTGAACCGTGCCGGCGCCGGCCAGAGTCTTGATGCTGCTGTCGGCGCTTCCACCGCCAATGTCGAACGTGGCGCCGCTAGCGATCGTGACCACACTCGAACTCGAGATCGTACCACCGCCCGCGAGGGCCAAAATGCCCGTGTTGACTGTAGTAGCGCCGGTGTACGTGTTGGCGCCTTCGAGCGTCAGCGTGCCGCTCCCCTGCTTGATGAGACCGCCACTGCCTTCGACGACGCCCCTGAAGGTCGTCAAGTTCGACGTCCCAACCGTCAGGCTGTTGGCGCCGAGAACCACCTTCGAATCGCCGACTCCGGTCAAATCTCCAACTGTCCGATTGCCGCTGGCGCCTGCGATGTCGAACGTTGCTCTGGCACCGGCAAGATCGACGCCTGATGAGTCGATGCTACCGTTGCCGGCCAGACGAAGGATCGCATCCTGGCTGACGGCAGTGGTGCCGGTATAGGTGTTCGCTCCCCCCAGGTTGAGTTCCGTGTTGGCCGCCAGGTTGAGCCCACCGCCTACCCCGCCGCCAAGGCCGCCATCCTGCACCACGCCGTTGAATGTCGACGCACCATTGATGAGGGTGAGTGTGCGTGCGCCCAAGCTGACGATGCCGTTGCCGGCCGAATCATCCAAGCGAAAGACCGAGGCGCCCGTCGTCGTCTGCGAGATGTCGAAGGTGGCGACGCCGATGCCGGTCGAGCTGAAGCCGATCTTGTCCGAAAATCCGACCGAGCCCGTTCCCTTGAGCGCCAGCGTGGCGCCGCGTTCGATCCATGTCGTGCCGATATAGGCCAAGGTGCCGGAAAGTGTCTGCGTCCCGCCGGTGATCTGAATGCCGCCGAGCCCACTGCCGGTGATCGTCCCCGAGAATTCCGTCGAGGCGTTGGTGATCCTGAGCGCCGTGGTGTCGAGCTGGACCGCGCCAGCGCCGGCCAGTGAGCGGATGCTCACGGCAGATCCGATGCCGCCAATGTCGAACGCGGCACCAGCGGCGACAGTTACCACGCTGGAATTCGCGAGCGCGCCATCGAATGACAGCGCCAGTGTGCCCTGGTTGATCGTGGTGGCGCCGCTGTAAGTACTCTCGGCCCAAAATGTCAGCGTGCCGCTGCCCTGTTTGGTGATGCCCCCGCTGCCCTCAATGACGCCACCGAATATCGTCGAGGCCGACGTCCCGACCGTGAGGCTGTTGCCGCCGAGAACGATCCTCGAATTGGCAACGCCCGTCAGATCCTGGATCGTCCGATCACCGCTGCTGCCCGAGATATCGAAGCGGGACGTCGGATCCGCAAGCGACACACCCGACGACGCGGCGATGCTGCCGGCCCCTGCTAGCGCCAGGGTGCCACCATTGATCGTGGTGGCGCCCGTGTAGGTGTTGGCGCCAACAAGAGTCTGCGTGCCGGTGCCCTGCTTCGTGAGGCCGCCCGTACCCTCGATGACGCCGCCGAATGTCACCGAGCTTGACGCCCCCACCGCGAGGCTGTTGGCGCCGAGAATCACCTTGGAGTCGGTGACGCCACTCAGACCTTGGATCGTCTGGCTCGTACCGCTGCCGGAGATGTCGAAACGGGCCGTGGCGGCCGTCAGGTCCAGTCGCGACGACGCGCCGATGCTGCCGCCTCCGACGAGCGCCAAGGTACCGCCGTCGATCGCGGTGGCCCCACCGTAGACATTAGTCCCCTGGAGCGTCAGCGTACCGCTGCCCTTCTTGGCGAGGCCCCCGGCTCCGCCGATCCCTTGCACAATTGTCGTACTAAAGTTGCCGGTGTCGATCGTGCCACCACCAGAATCGAGCGTGATCGTGCGGGTGGTCGCGAGATTGAAACCCGTCAGAATCTGTAGTGTGCCGCCGTCGAAAGCGAGGCCACCGTTGGCGTCGCCGAGGTTGCCGTCGCTTGAGACAGCGATAACGCCGCCCCTGAACGTCGTGCCCCCCGTATAGGTGTTGGCGCCTTCGAGCGTCAGCGCACCGGTGCCTTGTTTTGTGAGGCCGCCATTGCCTTCGACGACGCCACTGAACGTCGTCGAATTCGACGTCCCGACCGCGAGGCCGTTGTTGCCTAGGACCACCCTTGAGCCGGAGACGCCACTCAGATCTCCGATCGTCACATCGGCACTGCTGCTGGAAATATCAAAGCGTGCCGTCGCGTCTGTGAGGGCGACGCCCATCGACGACGCGATGCTGCCGGTCCCCGACAACGCCAGCGTGCCGCCGGCGATCGTCGTGGCACCAGTGTAGGTATTGACGCCCGCAAGCGTCAGGATCCCGCTGCCTTGTTTGACGAGGCCGCCACTGCCCTCGACGATGCCGCCGAACGTCGTCGAATTCGACGTCCCGACCGTGAGGCTCCGGACGCCGAGGATCACCTTCGAACTGGTGACGCCACTCATGTCCTTGATCGTCTGGTCCGCGCCACTGCCGGAGATGTCGAAGCCGGCAAAGGCGCTCGTCAGATCGACGCCAGTCGACGAGGCGATGCTGCCGGCGCCCGACAAGGCCACGGTACCGTCGCTGATCGTGGTGACGCCGCTGTAGTTGGCGATGCTCCTCAGAGCCAGGGTGCCGCCGCCGGACTTGGTCAGACTGCCCGTACCGCTGATGACGCCGTCGTGGGTCAGTGTCGTCAATGTCGCCGTGTCGAAGGTTCCGCCTCCGGTATTCAGCGTCGTTGCCCGCGACGTGGCGAAGGTCAGGGTCGTGCGCAACGTACCGCCGGCGAAGGTCAGGTCGCCGCTGGCGTTGCCGAGGTGATCGTCCGCCGACACCGACAGCACGCCGGAAGAAATCGTGGTACCGCCCTGATAGGTGTTCGCTCTTCCCAGGAAGAGAGTGCCTGCGCCGGTCTTCGTCAGACGGCCGGCACCATCCACGACGCCGTCCAGAATGAGATTCACACTAGGAACTGTATCGAAGGTGCCGCCTCCCGAATTCAGCGTGACCGGACGCGATAGCAGAAAGCCCGTCACCGTCGCCTGCAGCGTGCCGCCATCGAAAGTCAGTGCAGTGCCGGCCTGACCCAGGCCGCTGTTCTCCGATACCGACAGCGTGCCTTCCTTGATCGTGGTGCCGCCCTGGTAGGTGTTGAGGAAATTACCCAGCACGAGGGTGCCGGCGCCGGTCTTGATCAGGCCACCGGCGCCGCTGATGACGCCATTGTGCGTGAGCGTCGTTCCCGGGCTGGTGTCGAAGGTGCCGCCGCCGGAATTGAGCGTGGTCGCGCGCGACGTCGTGATCGAGCCGGTCGTCCGCAGAGTGCCGCCGCCGAAAGCAAGACCGCCGCCGTTGCCCAGCTTGTCGTCCGAAGAGATCGAGAGCGTACCAGCATTGATTGTCGTGCCGCCGCCGTAGGTGTTGGCGACGCTCAACACCAGCGTGCCGTCGCCGGCCTTGGTGAGGCCGCCGCTGCCGTCGATGACGCTGTCCTGTGTCAGGGTTGTGCCCGCTGCCACGTCGAAGGTGCCACCGCCGCCGTTCAGGGTCGTCGTGCGGGAATTGGACATGCTGGCGGTTGTCCGCAAAGTACCGCCACCGAATGTCAGCGCACCGGCGGCATCGCCGAGATTGGCAGTTGACGAGACAGAGAGCGTGCCGGCGTTGATCGCCGTGCCGCCCTGGTAGGTGTTGGTGCCCCCCAAGGTCAGCGTGCCGCTCCCCTGCTTGAGCAGGCCGCCGGCACCCTCGATCGTCCCGGCAAATGTCGTCGAGTTCGAGGCGCCGACACTCAGAGTGTTGCTGCCCAGGATCACCTTGGAACCGGTAACGCCAACGAGATCCTTGATGGTCCGGCCGCTGCTTGCGCCCGCGATATCGAAAACGCCCGTGGCCGCGGCCAGATCCACGCCGCTCGACAGGTCGATGTCTCCGAAGCCCGACAGCGCCAGGGTGCCGCCATCAATCGTCGTCACCCCGAGATAGAAGTTGCTTCCCGATAGCGTCAGCGTGCCGCTGCCCTGCTTGGTCAGCCCACCCAAGCCGGAGATGAGACCGGCGAAGGTCGTGTTGTTGGCCGTGCCGACGGTCAAAGTTCGGCTGCCCAGCGATACGGTAGAGCCGTCGACACCGCTCAGATCCTTGATCGTCCGGTCGCCGTTGGCAGCCGAAATGTCGAATGACGCTGTGAAGTTGGTGAGATCGATGCCGCTCGAATTGGCGAGGCTGCCGGCACCCGACAGCGACAGTCTGCCGCCGCTGATCGTCGTACTACCGGTATAGGTGTGGTCGCTGCCGGTGAGCGTCCAGGTCCCGGTCCCCGCCTTCTCGATCGAGCCGCGGACGCCGCTGCCATCGATCTTGCCGCCGTAGGTAGTCGACTGACCGTTGGCGCCGACCTTCAGTTGCACGTCGGTCCCAAAGAAGATCGTCCCGGTCCCCGAGATCGACCCCATGTCTGTGGCGCCGGACGTCAGGACGGAGAGCGTGGTGCCGGTACCGAGGCTGAGCTGCGCCTGGTCTCCCTTCGAGGATCCCGAAAGGATGACAGAGCCGCTGGTCACAGAAACCTTCGCATTGGCCAGACTGGCGGTGTCTGCCAATTGCACCGCGCCGCCATTGATGTCGATGACAGCGGTGCCCGCGCTCGACGCATCGTTGAAAAAGACGAGACCTGCAGACAGCTGAAGATGAGCATCTCCTGCTGTCGCTGAATTGTCGAAGCTCATGCGGGAAGAGCCGGATGACAGCACGAAGGTCTGTGTCTGTCCCGAATTGTTCGTGATGCCCGCCCCCTCCAGAACCAAGGTGGCGCTGCTGGCAATTGTGAAAGTGTACGCTTGTGCCGAGCTGTCGAAGGCGAAGGTGCCGGCATTGTGGAAACCACCGATTGTGATCGTACTGGTTCCGGTCGATGAGAAAGTCGCTGTCGCCGCGGCCCCCGACGGAACGGTCGCCGGAGTCCAGTTGGCGGCCGACTCGTAGGTACCAGTGGTGCCTACCCAGGTCTGAGCCGTCGCGCCCAACGGCAGCAGCATCGTCGTGCCGAGCAAGCAGGCAGTCAGCCAATGGCTATTCGACAAACCTTTTCTGTTTATTATGATGATCGGCGGTGGGACATCCTGCAGGGACGCAATTACCCTCGGCGCTTTACGCGCGTTCGGCCGACCACCCATCCAGCGCCCCCACCCCAGCCATCTTCTATCTCCCGATAGATAGCTAGCATGGGCGATGAATAAATAAAGCTACAACGTTGGCGTGCTGACCGGGTTGAGTTCACAAAGCTATTAGCTGACGCCGAGGCGGATGCCGGTTGCGCATCGCCTTGCCACCGGGCCGTGAAGCGCTCAGCCGCAGCCGCGCGTCCTACCGGGCCATGCGCAGGCCGGCGGAGATCGCGTGGGTGTCGTCGCGGCCGGTGATCTCGCCGTCGTAGCGGGCATAGATCGAGGTCGAGGCGCCAATCTGGGCGTTGAGGCCCAAGCCCACCACCGCCGCATCGCGCAGGGGCTGGGCGCCGTAGACGGTGAAGGGTACGGCCGGGGCGCCGGCAAAGGCTGCCGCCATAAGCCGCTACGCAAAGAGGCCGGCCACTTGGATGCCGCCGTTGCCAGACTGCTGGCGATGGTCGAGAGCGGGATCATGGAACCTGACGCTCCCGAGTTGCGGGACCGTCTGGTCGCCCTACAGTCGCAGAAGGCGGAGTTGGATCGTGACATTGCCTGGCTCCAGAAAAATCTGAAAGCCGGTGAGCTGGATCTCTCCCTGGAGAAGCTCAAGTCCCTCTCTGGCGAAATGCGTCGCCGCCTTGCCGAGGGACCACCCAACCTGCGCCAGGCCTACATGAAGCTGCTGCTCGACAACGTCACCTTCGATCACCACAGCGTCCGCCTGGAAGGATCGCCCATCGTCTTGGAGAAACTCGCGAGCCGCGGGCCGTCAAACTCGTCTCCCGAAGTTCTCTCTTTTGTTCGGGAGTGGCGTCCCCGAGAGGATTCGAACCTCCGACCTCCGGTTTAGGAAACCGCTGCTCTATCCGGCTGAGCTACGGGGACTTGCGCGTTTTCTAGCCTATCCTCGAGCCGTTTGTAACTCGTGTTTGTAACTTCGTTCACCCTCCCACCCGGCTGGGTGCTTGCGAAGCGAACGCCATTCGCAGCCCTAGCTCCGTGTAACAGCACGGTCCTTATCTGACCGCCGCAAGGGAGAGACCGGCCGTTCAATCGTGTTTACTCTGAAGCCCGATGAAGGGATCGAATACGAGCTGACAATGAAGAAGGGCCATGCGGTCACTTTCGACCAAGGCATCCTGACGGCCGCCTACGATGGCGGACACGGCTGGTTCTGGCGCAACCGGGGATCACGCGACGTGACCGTCATTCTGCAGGTCAAAGGCGCTTTCTGCCAAATCAAGCGCATGAATTAATCCCCGGACGCGCCGCCTTGAGTTAAACCGACGCGACCGAGAGATGCTCTCGTTTGGCCGCGTATCGGGACGCTTCCGGCGTCGCCAGCAGGGATTTCGGTTTTGCGATGGTCGATCTTGCCGCCTATTCGGGTCTGTTCCTGATCGCGCTTGCCGCCGCGACGATTCTGCCCCTCCAGTCGGAGGCGGCGTTGATCGGGTTGATCATCGCCGACCGTCAGCCCGTCTGGATGCTGGTTACGGTGGCCAGCATCGGCAATGTCCTCGGGTCGATCGTCAACTGGCTGTTGGGCCGCGGGATCGAACGGTTTCGCAGCCGAAGATGGTTTCCTGTCAATTCATCATCACTGGATCGCGCCCGGCACTGGTATCGCCGATATGGCAGATGGTCTCTGCTGCTGAGCTGGGTGCCGCTCATCGGCGATCCCCTGACGGTCGTCGCTGGTGTATTACGCGAGCCGCTTCCCTCGTTTTTGGTGTTCGTCACTATTGCCAAGGTTGGTAGATATCTTCTGGTTGCCGCCGCCGTCGAAAGTATGGGCTGATGACTGCATCGGACTAGGCTCTCCCTGAGCATCGAACGGTAGAGCGACTCAGGGACTCGGCGGATCGATCCTGATCGATGGATCGAACTTGTAGACCATCTCCGCGTGCATTCTCGTGCCCATGACATCGGCCAGGCTCTGCCCGCCAATGGGCAAGCGGGTCACGGGATCGAAGTAGGCCGTGATCCGCGTGGTCTGCGGCCCTCTCGCATTGGCGGCCGCACCAATGGTGTAGACGAACGTCAGGTAAGGCATGCCTTCAATATTCTGCACGCCCTGGCATTGCAGATCGCTCTGGCCCTTGATGGCGAAGTAGCCGCTGAGCGGCGCATCCTCCAGTAGGTCCGCCATCTTCTCCTTGGTCACCTCGACCCAAGGCCCTCCGGCATTGGCCCATCCCCTGCCGTTGCCCATTACAACCACTTCGGCCGAACGTGTGCGGATGCGGAAGGACTGCGGGGGCGCGACCTGGATGGCATGAACGGACTGCGCCGCCTGGTCTCCCTGGTGCGTGCCGCTCGGATAGGTGATCGACAGGGTCGTGGCGATCTCATAGGGGCCAGCCGCCGACTTGATTCGGTTGATGTCGCCGAATTCAGCGGCACAGTCGGCCCGAGCAATGGCGGCACTCGCCAGGACCATGCTACCGGCCAGGACCAGCTCAATACTTGTGCGAAGCATCGGTCCTCCTCGCTCGATCGTGCGGATTTCCCGTGGCGCTCCTACTTCATCAATGAAAACGCGCGGCCTGCCATTTCAAGAGGGGGAGCACAAATTATGTGCCGGGCACGCACTGTCTGAGCGAGCCAAGCGTGACTCTCTTTACCGGTGAAGTCGAGCCGCATAATGGGAGCGTCGCAGCCTTCGTGACCGCCGCCAAAGATTACGGCAGCACGTAGTTCAGGATCGCGATCTGACGCAGCAGGACCTTGCGAATGACGTGACTCACTTCGACACGATCTGTGAAAATTGCGGCATCACCGACGCTACCGGCAGGCAGGCTTTCCGCCAGCGACTGGTCGTCGAGTTTCACTCGTACCGCAAAAGGCAGGGCCTGGACCGGCGCCGGTGTCACCGCCAGCCCCGAAGCCTGCACCTGACCCGTCGAAATCGCCTGCAGCACCGTGACGACCCGGCCTTTGTGGATCTGGCCCGGCAGGAACTTGAAAGTTAGTTCCACTTCCTGGCCTGTCGCGATGAAACGGCCATCGATTTGCGCCACCTCGACACCGATCAGCGTGTCGGAGGTGTCGATGAAGGCCATTACGGGAGAAAGCGGCAGGTTGGCGACCCGGGCGCCCTTCCGCAGGGCCAAGTTTGTCACATAGCCGTCAGTCGGAGCCCGCACGACCGTCTTGTCGAGGTTCCATTGCGCGCCTTCGACCTGCGCCCTGAGCTGCTCGACGCTGGCCTCGCGCTGCTGCACGTCGAAGGCTCGCCCCGCCTGGGTGCGTTCGAGCTGCGTCATCTGTTCCAGGCGCAGCTCCTCGAAGCGCAACTGCGCGGCCAGGGCGTCGACCTGGGCGCGAAAGGGTACGGGATCAATCCGGAAGAGCACGTCGCCCGCCTTGACCGGCCGGTTGGCCTCGACCGGCACCTCGATCACCTCGCCCGCCACATCGGCCACGATCGGCACGGATTGGCGGATCACGATCACTTTGCCTTCCGGCGCTCCCCACCCCATCGGAATGAACAGGCCGAACAGCAGCAGCACCAGGACGAGCGCCGGCGAGATCTTCCAGAAAAGCGTAAAGCGCACGACACGGAACTTCACCAACGCGAACAGAATGACGAGGTAGACGTTGAAGATCGCGACGATCATGGGCGCGCCTCGCCCTGTCGCGGCGACGGCACGTCGACATAAGCCCAGATCAGGACGACGGGCCAAAGCATGAAACCCAGGAACAGCGTCACCCAGCCGGCGACCGTCACGGCTTCAGCCCAGGGATGCCCGCGTTTGCGGGCGATGTAGCCCGGCAGAGAGCCTGCGATGAAAACCATTGCGACCGCGCTCGCGACGAGAATCGCGAGCACGATCCAGGCAAAGAGATCGAGCATTGTTGCCTACCCCTACTTCACTTCCTCGATATCCGGCAGCTTCCAAGCCTTGTCGAACAAGGCCTTCTCAGGCCCATAAAAGCGGAACAGGACTTCGAAGCGTCCGCCGGACTTGGTTGGTATCCAGTTGGACTCCTTGCCCTCGGGCGCCGCCGGGCCGAACCACAGATCTACTGAACCGTCGGCGTTCTTCTGCAACTCCGGACTCTGCGAGGAACGACCGGGCCGCGACATGTCGCGGATCAGCGTATGCGTTGCCCGGTCATAGGCTGTCGCCGACCAGTATTGCGTAACCGGTGCCTTGGCCGGCACCGTCAGACGATAAACGTGGCCACCGTCGAGATCCTGCCCGTCCTTGTCCTTGATCGTCATGAGATAGAACTGGCCGGTGCCGAGGTTCTTGGCGGTGAAGAAGGCGATAGAGAAGACAACGCCGCGGCTGTCGATGGGATAACTGTCGGGCGCGCTGTAGTTCTTCGGCGCCGACGCAAGGTACTCGGGCGTGACCGGTAGCCCCCAGCGACCGCCCTCGAAGAAGGGCGTCGCGTAGGCCTCTTCGTACTTCATCTCGAGCCAGGCATGGGCTTCCTCGGCGGCGCCGTTCAGGATCGAGCGCATCGCATCGGAGACGACGAAGGGCTTGCCGCGCTCGATGCCAATCGACTTCAACTGATCGATCATCGCCTTGTCGCGGGTCAGCCACGGCTCGGCTTGCACCTGACGATCAAGCGCCTCGAAGAAGCGGGCACTGTAGGGAATGGCCGCCTCGAACAGCATGTCGGCAGAGTCGATGAAGCGGGTCGGGGCAGGCTTCGCAGCCTGCGACAGCGGATAGACCTTGATCCGCTTGCCATAGGCCACCGCCTTCTCGACATCGGCCGCGCTGCCGCTCTTCAGGATCGAGCGCAACAGAGCATAGCCGCGATAGGTATCCGACGGCAGGACGATGTAACCCGCCGGTGGCTTCTGTTTATAGTCCGGCGGCAGGATGAGATACTTGGCCCCCTTGCCCTTGTCCGCACCCGCTGGCCCGACATCTTCCAAGGGCACCTGCCAGACGTTCATGATGGTGCCGTTGATCACGCCCGCATCAGCAGGCGGGATCTCGATCACCACCGGCCCCACTTCCTTGGTGTTGATGAAAGGCATGAGGTAGATCGCATCGGGATTTGGCGTGAGAGTCTGGTTCTTCCAGTCGAGCAGTCGCGACCAGCAGACCACCTCGTTGAAGCCGCCCTTGGCCTGGCGCAGTACGGCCTGGAACATCTGGTCATAATTGACGACCGGCATGCCCCAGATCACCGCCTCGACGGCCCGGCGCTCGACCGCGCGGCGGGCAAGATCGTCGGGTTCCGGCGCTTGCGCAGAAGCTGCTGCCGCAGAGGCGAGCAACGCAAGGAAAGCGAATACGAAGCGGAGCATGCCATTCTCCCCTGATCAGAAACGATATGAGATCGCCACCTGACCCCAGTCGCCGTTCAATCTATTGGTGTTGCTGATGTCGTGCAGCCATTTCAGGACGATGGCCGCACGTCCCTTCAGCGCCTCCGGCGTCCACAGGATTGCCGGCCCCAGGCCGAACGACTCGCCCATGAATGCGCCGAGCACCGCACCGCTGCCACTGTCGGCGTCGATCTGCTTGTACCAGTAGCCCTGCAGACCGATTGCAAAGGTGGGAGACAGGAACTGGTTGACCATGAAGTCGAGGTGGAACTCGTTGCCTGACTTGTAGGCCGTCGCCGGGTTGGTGGTGTTGATCATGATGCCCGGAAGCACGGTCAGCTCGGTGCCGGTCGCCTTGTGGAACCAGGTGATGCCGAGCTGGGTGTCGAAGGCCCAGTAGTTACGCCCGACGTTGATCAATGAATCGACATTGTAACGGCCAGTCGGTGCGACCACGAACTGCGCCAGCTTCACGTGGATTTCACCGAAGCTCCAATAAAAGGCGAACGGCGTCAGCAACATGTCGCCGAAGCCCGTGTCGGAAGCCGTGTTGGAAAGAGGGCCGAACAAGCGCGTGTCGAGCGAGACATTCATGCTCGCCGTCGCGATCACCGGCGCCGCAGCAGCGATCTGCAGGCGACCACCGAGGATTTTCGGCTCGAAGGCGTAGGCACCGGCTACGAACTCGTAGAGCGCGAAGGCCGAAAGACCGAAGGTGGCACGCCCTCGAAGAACTGCGCGCTGGGCCTGGCCGCCGAACATCAAGGTCTGGCTGGCAATCGAGAAACCCGGTTCGGGCGGCACTGCCGTCAGGAATGAACCGAAGCCACCGGCGAAATAGTAACTCGCCGCTCCTTCTGTTGCCTTTGCAACAGGCGCACCCAAGCCGGCGGTGACGATTGCGAAGCAAGCTAGTGCGCGAAAGAAAGGACGGCATTTCATCATACCGAGCCTCCAGGAATGCGGTCAGCACTGCCCTTACACTACGCCGACACCCAGGAACCCGACACCCTTCCCCCTGCACATCTGGAAGCGCTCACCTATGGCGAAGAATTAGAGGCTCGACATCTGGAAGCAGTTCGATCTGCTGTTGCGGCCCGGCACCGTGGCCTGCGGGTCGTCGACGATCGTGAAGTTCTGTTCAGCAAGCAGACGCCCGCGCTGGAAGAGCTGGAACGTCCAGATACCGCGCATGAGTTCCCAGGGCTCGTCGAAGCCATAACCGATATAGCCGACGACGCCGATCCGCGCCGAGAAGACCTCGGAGTAGGATTGCAACGGCTTGGATGCCCCCGGCGGTGTCACTTCGGCGGGGAAGATCACCACCTTGGTCAGCCGCTCGATACCGTCGGCCGATGGTCCCCACACGCGATAGCGGAAGCCGAAGGTCAGAGTGGGCTTCATCGGGATCATGGTCGTGGTCGACACATGGCAAATGTTCGACACCTGGTTCTGGCCGATGCCGTTGGCATCACGCGTCGTCGCATCGATGTCGAGCGTATAAATGCCATGCTCGACGATCTCGACACGTGTCGGTTCCACCGCCCCGGCCGCAGTGACGGCCAGACCGAGGATCAGAGCGAAAGCAGCAACCATCCGAATCGGCGTCACGGCACCAGCCTATGCAAAGTCGATCCGCAATGAATACGCCATCACGATCCGGAAACACAGCCGGCAACGACTTTAAGATGGCTTCGTCGGCTATCCTTCAGAAGCCCCAAACAGTTTGAGGCGATAGTCGATGAGGCGGAAGCCCATGCGGCGTGCCTCCTCCTCGACCAGGCGCGCGAGGCCCTCGTCGTCGACCTCGATGATCCTCCCCGTCGCCACGTCGATCAAATGCGGGTGCGGCGCCCGCCCGCTGCGCTCGTAGCGCGCCTTGCCATCGCGGAAGACGTGCCGCGTCAGGATCCCCGCCGCCACCAGCTTGTTCAGCGTCCGATACACAGTCGCCACCCCGATCCGCCGGTCCTGGCCGACCACGCGGCGGTGGATCTCGTGCGTACAGGGATGGTCGGTCGACGCCTCCACGACATCCAGCACCAGACGCCGCTGCCCGGTGAGCTTGACGCCGCGCTCGCGGCACAGCCGCTCGAGGTCCGTCACCGCTGCCGG
>CALROF020000126.1:0-18804 GCA_943369775.1 Reyranella massiliensis 521 | reverse complement strand
GTTCAAGACCGACGGAAACAGGCGATACAGCCAGACGAAGAGCAGTCGGTCGGCGGCCGCCAACTTCAGGTTCGAGGGAACGCGCCGTCGCAGCACGTTCAGCTGATGCCGTAGCAAGACAATCTCGGCTTCCAGCCGCGCCTTCGTCGCGAACAGCGAGACCACGACGTGGAGAACCAGACTCAGGAACGCGATCATCGAGGATCGGCCTACCTGATCTCCGCCGTCACGTCAGCGCGGATGCAGTATTCGGTAAAGACAGCTCGATCGCTGTACGAAGTTGACGGCCGATCAGCCGGCGCGGCCTTGGCGAAGCGGCTGGCGCACGAGGGACGGCCACAGAAGAGCACTGTCTCGGCGTTCGTCAGACGTTAGTCGAGAGCGGCCAAATCGTAAGTCGAGAATCCACGCACAGAACAGAACATAATCACCAAAAAAACGCATAAAGCGTTGATCTGTCTGCATTTTAGAGATGGTGCCCCCGGTCGGACTCGAACCAACACTTCCGTGAGGAAACCTGATTTTGAGAGGCGTCAGTTAGTCTACCCTATGTCTAGCCGGCAGTACGCCATAACACGATAAGTGCCTGATCTACCTGGCATTTCCACGTCATATCGTGATCCAGTCCTAGCCGGTCGTACGCCACGGTTGGATTTCTGGCTGCACCTATTTTGCACCTGAGATCCGACCTAGTCGGAGGATAGGAATGCCAAGACTCAAACTCACCAAGACCGTTGTGGACGCCGCTCAGCCCAAGAAGGACCCCTACGAACTCCGCGACGCCGCAATACCGGGATTCCTGCTCAAGGTCACGCCGACTGGCCGCAAGGTCTTCATGGTGGCCTATGTCGCGAACAATGGTCAGCGCCGCAAGCCAGCCATCGGCCGCTTTGGCGAGATCACGGTCGAGCAGGCCCGAGACATCGCCCGCGATTGGTTGGCCGATGTCCGCAAAGGCAAGGACCCGAGTGCAGAGAAGAGCGCCGCGCGCCGCGCGCCCATATTGACGGAGCTTTTCGAGCGCTTCATCGCCGACTACTCCGAGCCGCGCAACAAACCCTCTACGGTCGAGGCCAACCGCGGCTACGGCAAACTCTACATCATCCCCCACCTCGGCCAGATCAAGGTTGCCGACGTCACGCGCGCGGACATCTCGAGCCTGATGAAGAAGATGGCGAGAACGCCCACGAATGCCAACCGGGTTCTCTCGGCGGTGCGCAAGATGTTCAACATGGCGGAGGTCTGGGGTATGCGCTCCGACGGATCGAACCCCTGCCGCCATGTTCCAAAATTCCCCGAACGGGGAAAGACCCGACTGATCACCGATGCGGAGTTGAAGCGGCTGTACGCCTATTTGAACAAGGCAGAGACTGAGGGACTTGAACACCCGTTCATCCTCCTCGCCGTCCGGCTACAGTTCGAATTTGCAGCTCGGATGTCCGAGATCCTCAAGCTCGAATGGACCTGGGTCGATCTCTACAATCGCCGTGTTGCATGGCCCGACAGCAAGACCGGCGGAATGTCGAAGCCGATGAGCGCCGAGGCGGTCCGCCTCCTCGAGGCAGCGCCGCGACTGGAAAAGTCACCCTACGTCTGTCCCTCCGTCTTCGATCCCAACCGGCCGATGTCCAAGCATACCTACTACAAGGGCTGGCGACGCATCCTCGGGCGAGCCGGGCTGCCGCACATTGGCACGCACGGCATCCGGCATCGTTCGGCGACGGATATCGCAAACTCCGGCATTCCTGTGAAGGTCGGCATGGCCCTCACGGCGCACAAGACGGTCACTATGTTCATGCGCTACGTCCACACCGAGGATGATCCAGTGCGAGCAGCGGCTGACGCCGTTGCGTCACGACGTCAAGGTCTGATCGGCGGCGCCGTGGCAGCCGCTGCCACGAAGTCAGCTCCCCCGCCAATCATCGCGCCCGAGACCGTCGCAGAATCGACGGCAGAAGCAGACAAGCCGCTCGGCTTTGAAGATGGCAACTACAAATCCCGAACCAAGCTCGGAAACTATCGGCCGTTTCGTCACCGTGGCGGCCCAAACCGGGCTGTTCCCCTTGGTACTAAGCGGACCGCAGATGAGGCGAAAGAGGCCGGTGCACGATCGGTCAGGAGTTAGACTAGCTACGGCATAGCCGCATGGTTCAACGACCAGGTCGCCAGCACTGGCAGGATCTCGGCGTAATGCCAAGCAACCGGACCTACGATGGGAGGACGCCCAGATGGATCTCGTCCAGCATGACGCCCGGCGGCGCCGCGCCCTCGTGGAACCGTTCGCCTAACCGGCGGTAGCCTTGAGTTCGGCTGGTTCCGGTCCGCTCGTAGCGTCTTCGTCCGCAGCCCTACGCGGCAGTCGCCAGCCCTTCACCAGCCCGTAGACCGCCGGAATCACGATCAGCGTAAGGACCGTCGAGGATACCATGCCGCCGATCATCGGCACCGCGATCCGCTGCATCACCTCCGATCCAGCGCCCGCGCTCCACAAGATCGGAACCAAGCCCGCCATGATGGCAACGACCGTCATCATCTTCGGCCGCACACGCTCGACGGCACCGATCATGATCGCCTCATAAAGGTCATCCCCAGTGAAGGCTCGGCATTGTCGGATTCGCTCCGCCTTCACCTCCGCCGTAGCCTGTTCGAGATACATCAGCATCACGACGCCGGTTTCAGCGGCAACGCCCGCAAGCGCGATAAAGCCGACCGCTACTGCCACGGACATGTTGAAGCCGAGCCACCACATCAGCCAGATTCCGCCGACCAAAGCGAAGGGCAGCGACAGCATGACGATGAGTGTTTCAGTGAGTGCTCGAAAATTGAGATAGAGCAGCAGGAAGATAACGAGCAACGTCACCGGCACGACAATCTTCAGTCGCGCCTCGGCGCGCTGCAGGTATTCGAACTGACCGCTCCACGAGACATAAGTGCCGGACGGCAGCTTTACTTCCTTCGCAACTGCTTGCTGCGCCTCGGCGACATAGCCGCCGAGGTCGCGGCCGGTGATATCAACGAAGACATAAACAGCGAGTCTTCCGTTCTCAGTGCGGATCGAGGTCGCGCCACGTGTGAGTTCCACCTTGGCGACCTCGCCGAGCGGCACCGTGCCGCCGCCGGGCAACGGCACCTGCACATCGTGAGCGATTGCCTGCGGATCGCTCCGGAAGTCGCGCGGATAGCGAATCGCGACGCTGTAGCGCTCACGACCTTCAACCGTGGTCGTCACGGTCTCTGCGCCCAGAGCGCTCACGATTACCCTTTGAACGTCGTCAATGGCCAAATTATAGCGGCCAAGCACATCCCGATCCGGCACGATGTCGAGATAGTAACCGCCGATCACCCGCTCCGCGTAGGCGCTCGACGTCCCTGCTACGGACCGCAGCACCCGCTCGATCTCGCGGGCAGTCTGTTCCATCTGCGCCAGATCCTGGCCGAACACCTTGACGCCGACCGGCGTTCGAATGCCGGTCGCGAGCATATCGATGCGAGCGCGGATCGGCATAGTCCAGGCGTTTGAGACGCCAGGGAATTGCAGCGCCTGGTCCATCTCCGCCTTTAGGCTGTCGATCGTAACCTGCGGCCGCCATTCGCTCTTCGGCTTCAGATTGATGATGGTCTCGAACATCTCGATCGGCGCCGGATCGGTCGCGGTAAGCGCGCGCCCCGCTTTGCCGTAAACCGAGGCGACCTCCGGAAAGCTCTTGATGATCCTATCCTGCATTTGCAGGAGTTCGGCCGCCTTGGTGACGGAAATGCCCGGCAACGTTGTCGGCATATACATCAGCGTACCCTCATCGAGGCTCGGCATGAACTCGGAGCCGAGCTGCCGCGCCGGCCAGACAGTGACGCCCAGCACGACGAGGGCGATGAGAATGGTCAGGGTCTTTACCCTGAGAACTCCCCGGATTATCGGCCTATAAGTCCAGATCAGGAAGCGGTTGATCGGGTTCCGGTGCTCGGGAACGATCCGCCCGCGCACAAAGACGATCATCAAGGCCGGCACCAGCGTCACCGAAAGGAGTGCCGACGCCGCCATGGCAAACGTCTTGGTGAAGGCAAGCGGACCGAACATCCGTCCTTCCTGCGATTCCAGCGTGAAGATGGGCAGGAAAGAGACCGTGATGACCAGCAAGCTGAAGAACAATGCGGGCCCGACCTCGCTCGCCGCCTCGATCAGGGTCTCAACACGCGGCTTGTCCGGCGGAGCGCGCTCCAAATGCTTGTGAGCGTTCTCGATCATCACGATCGCGGCGTCGATCATAGCACCAATGGCGATGGCGATGCCGCCGAGACTCATGATGTTGGACCCGAGTCCGATGACTTTCATCGCCGCGAACGCCATCAGGATGCCGACTGGCAGCATCAAGATGGCGACCAGCGCGCTGCGCACATGTAGCAGGAACACGACGCAGACCAAGGCAACGATTATGCTCTCCTCGATCAGCGTGCCCATAAGCGTTTCGATCGCCCGGTCGATCAGCTCGGATCGGTCGTAGACCGGCACAATCTCGACGCCCTTGGGCAGGCTCGACCCGATCTCCATGAGCCGCGCCTTGACGTTCTCGATCACGCTCAGCGCGTTAGCACCGAAGCGCTGCAGCACAATGCCGCTTGCCACCTCGCCCTCACCATTCAGCTCGGTGATGCCGCGCCGCTCGTCCGGTCCAACCTCGACACGGGCAACATCCTTCACCCGCAGGGGTACGCCCCGGTCGGTCTTCAGCACCACATTCTCGATGTCGGCAACGCCGCGAAGATAGCCGCGGCCGCGTATCATAAACTCAAATTCGGAGAGTTCGACAGTGCGTCCACCGACGTCGGCATTGCTCCCCTTGACGGCCTCGCGCACTCTATCGAGCGAAATGCCTAGCGCTCGCAACCGATTCGGATCAACCACGATCGAATATTGCTTCACGAAGCCGCCGACGCTGGCGACCTCGGCGACGCCCTCTGCATTGGACGCACCGAAGCGAACCACCCAATCCTGCAGCGAGCGGAGTTCGGCGAGTGTCATCTCCTTGGCGACAACGGCATACTGGTAGACCCAGCCCACGCCGGTAGCATCCGGTCCAAGGGTCGGCGTCACGCCAAGTGGCAGGCGCTGCGAGGCCGCATTGAGGTATTCCAGCACACGGCTTCTCGCCCAATAGGGATCGGTGCCGTCCTCGAAGATCACATAGACGAAGGAGACGCCGAAGAAGGAGAAGCCGCGCACCACCTTTGATTTCGGCACCGTCAGCATGGACGTCGTGAGGGGATAGGTGACCTGGTCCTCCACGACCTGCGGCGCTTGACCAGGATAGTCGGTAAAGACGATCACCTGCACGTCAGAGAGATCGGGAATGGCGTCGAGCGGTAGCGTCTTCAGAGCATAGGCACCGGCCGCGACAGCGAAGATCGTACCGACGAAGACGAGCACGAGATTGCGGGCGGACCATCCTATGAGACGGGCGATCATGGCTGCGCCTCCGGTGTTGCCAGGCTGCGCAGCGCGGCCTTCAGATTGCTCTCAGCGTCGATCAAGAAGTTCGCCGCAACGACGACACGGTCGCCCGCGGCAATCCCTTCACGGATTTCGGTGAAACCGCCGCCGCGGAGTCCGACTTTGACCACACGCGGTTCAAATTTGCCTTCCCCCCGGTCAAGGACCACTACCTGCCGAGTGCCGGTGTCGATGACGGCGTCGTCTGGAACGGCGACAACCGGCGTCACGCCGCCGGTGCCGATCTCCACATCGGCATACATGTTGGGAAGCAGCACGCCGCCGGGGTTCGAGATCTCGACGCGTACCCTTGTGGCCCGCGTCGCCTCGCCCACTTGCGGATAGATCAGCGACACGTGCCCTTCGAAGCTGCGCCCAGGCAGGCTTCGCACCTGAATCGTCGCCGGAGCGCCAAGTCGGACGACACCGAGGTCGAACTCCGGCACATCCGCAAGAACCCAGATGCTCGAGATGTCGGCAATACGGAAAAGCACCTCCCCGGGCGCCGCTTTCATGCCGTCAACGACGTTGCGCTCGAGCACAATGCCATCGCGTGGTGCGTGCCAAGTCACCGATAGTGGGACCTTGCGCGTCCGCTCGATCTCGCCAATCACCCGAGATGATAGCCCTAGGTTTTCGAGGCGCTGGCGGGCACCGCCGACGGTGCCGTCGCGGCCGCCGATACTGAGGTCGGTGAGAAACTGAGCGCCCGCTGCGGCTATGTCAGGTGAATAGAGGCGAAGGAGCACCTGACCTTTTGTCACCTGGTCGCCTGTCGTCACGTTCGCCACCTCGTTGACGAAGGCGTCGCTCCGCGTTGCGACCACCGAGATGCGACGCTCGTCGAGCTGAACCGTTCCCGGCACCCGCACTCGCCGGCCGACGGTGCGCCGCTCTACAACCTCCGACCGGACGCCGGTGCGCTGCAGCCTGCCGGGCGACACCTTTACGACCGAGCCGCCGTCGTCCTCTCCCTCGTAGACGGGGATATAGTCCATCCCCATGGAATCCTTTTTCGGCTTAGGCGAGGTGTCGGGCAGGCCCATTGGGTTGCGGTAGTAAAGGATGCGCCGCGCGCTTGCCGGGACGGTCGCCTCAGCGCTGGCCGGCGGTTTGACCTCGAAACTCACGTCCTCGCTGGCACGAACAGCACGGAAAGCCCGGCCGTCGTTAGTCTGATGCGGAGTCGCCGAATAGAAGGGTTTGCCGTCGGGATCCCGATAATAAATTACCATGTCGGTGCCGTCCGACAAAGCAGCTGCAGGCCTAGGCTCGAAACCGAACCATGCGCGGACGCCAGGCGCCGGAAGACCCCGGACACCTGCCCAATTGCCTCCGATCCCCGCCGCTGCAACGGCGGCCAAGGCGAGGCCTGTGAGGACGATCCGTTTCATGGCACTGCCCTCAGGATCAGCTTATTCTGAAGCGTGCCAGTCTCACCTTGAATCTTGGCCCCTAGGGAGAGCTGCCAGCCGCCCTCCATCGTCAGATTAGTTGTGAAGCGGTAGATGCCGGGTTCGGTCGACGGCAGGGCCTCGATCGAAGTGGTCATGGTCGGCATACCGTCTGGCGCCATATCGATCCGCATGGCGAAGATGACCGCGTCTGGAACTGGCCCGCCCGTGCGCTTGTCGACGAGCCGGACAGAGACCATCGCACCATCGCCTTGCTTCAGATTCGGCTGAACGAGACGAAACTCATAGTCGGCAATGTCGGCGCGCACCGTCGAGACAGCCGACACGGAGAGTGCGGCCGTGAGCGCCGCCATCGCGGCGCGCTTGATATGAAAGGTCGTCATGGTTTGGAAATCTCAAAACATTGGAGCACCGTGCGCACAGCCCGGCGTTGCATGGCCTATGGCCACACGCTCTTAACCGCCCGAGCCTCGCTGGAGCGGCGCGAGCCGGCGTACAAACGCCGGCGATTTACTAGGTTCGCGGAGGTCGGGCAGGAGGCTCTGGCCCGAGCGCGTCGCCCGCGACGTCGCCGCCAGGGCGGATAACCTCACTCTGCTTCCAATGAATGTAAGCCATGCCCGAAAACAGCGGCGTGATTGAGAAGCACTTCGCCATACACGTTGTCGTCAATGTGCAGGTCTTTTGGCAGTCCGGAACGGCAGGTTTCTCAGTCGGGCAGCACGGCATGCCGTCCGGCATCTCGGAAATTGTCGACGCATCCGCCATCATCGGCACGCTCATCGTGGTGACGAACGGGCCGCCAATAAGCCCCACGATCGCAAGGATCGGAAGCACCGTGCGGAGCCACACGCCGACTTTCATGAGCTTCACAATGCCATAGGAGGAACTCTATGGGAAGTCGCGCACTGGAGGCGGTTGCCACAAGCTTCCAGCGTCGGAATTATTGCCGAACGGTCAACCTATTCGATGTTTCAAGAGGATTCGCACGCCGATCAGAAAGTGAGCCATGCTTGCGGCTTTTTCCGCGATTGACACATCCTTGCCACCGAAAGACTCATATCACTTACGGCAATGCCATTTTGTTGCTGATCGTCGCCATCGGACGGGGATTGCAGGCTCGCGGGAAGGTCGCGCTGCTGCAGCAGGGGCTGTTTCTCGGAGCGCTCGGCGAGAAGCATTTATGATTCAGTCGCTCTGCCTCGCCATCCCTGGGAGTTGGCGCCCTCACGTCTCGACTTAATTCCAAGTACGGAATCCTTTGCCTTTTGCGCCGCCGCATAGGTATCGTGCCTGACTGTTTGGCAGCAATTCGTGATCTATCGATGAGCCGGGAGCCGCGGGGCGCTTTCCGGGGGAGGCTGGCGCTCCAGTTGAGAAATCAGTTCCTTCATCTCGGCAATTTCCTTCACCTGTGTCTGTAAAATGCTGTCAGCCAGCGCCCGTACGCGTGGATTCCGGATATGGGCGCGCTCGCTGGTCATCACCGCAATCGAATGATGAGGAATCATGGCCTTCATGTAGGCAACGTCGTCAACCGTCTCCTGGCTGCGCACCAGCCACAAGGCGCCCGAGAACGCAATGGCCGCGCAAACCACGATCACGGCATTGGCCGCCCCGCCCTTGTACATGCTCCACATGAAGCCGAGCATCAGCACGGCCATCGTCGCGCCCATCACGACAGCCATCCAGGCCCGCGTCTGACTGAAGAAGACGTGGTCGATCGCGTAGGTGTTGAGATACATCAACACGAACATCACGAGAGTCGACACGACAATCATTGCCGCAAAGCGCGCATAGGACATTTGACGACCCCTTTTCGATCCTTGTCGATCAAGGGGAACAACGGGGGCACCCGGAGGTTGCATCGCCAACCTCGACAATAGCAAGCAAAGATGAACGCCTGCCGACGAGGGCTAGCCATCGCGGACGCGTAGGCTGCTGCCCGGCAACGTGCGTTTCTGCACGGAATTGCACTGCGATCACGGTTGACGAACCCATCGCCTCGCCGTCAGGGCGTATTTTGACGGGCATCCTGGAAGACGTAAGGGATGGAAGCGCCTGGCGCGTATTCACGGAGGAATGGAGGGAGCTATGGATACCCAATTCGATTTGACCTTGAGGCGATTGTCGCAAGGCCTGACCCACCCACGTCTTGCGGATATCGAGTCGACTGTTTTGCAGCGTATTGCCGATGCCAGGGCAGGCCGTGCTGGCCAATGGCGGCTCGATGCACTCGCTTTTCTCGGTGCGCTGCTCATCGGGCTTGGCGGCGCGGTAGCGATGGCCGCGCCGACCGCGGTCGCGGCGACTGTCGCCTCGTTGGGCGGCATCTCGCACCTAGCGCCTTCCTCTCTGCTGGAACGCGGCCGTTGAACGCAACACTGCGAACAGTTGTGATCGCGTTTCTCGCGGCACTGATGGGTGTATTCGTGGGGCGAGTCGTGCTCGACCATCGCCCGACGCCGAAATCGGATGTCCATGCATTCATGCATGAGTATCTCGACCTCGACGCCGATCAGAAGTCCCGACTGGAGGCCCTCGAAAGACAGTTCGCGGTGCGCCGAACGGCGATTGAACTCGAACTGCGCTCATACAACGCGCTCCTGGCGGAAGCGATCGAGGCCGAACATGGTGCCGGCCCGAGGGTCAATGCCGCCGTCGACCGGTCTCACCAGGCAATGGGTCGCTTGCAGAAGGAAACGCTCGCGCATGTCTTTGCAATGCGCGAGCTGCTGCGACCGGACCAAGCGAAGAGATTTGACCAGGCGGTGGTGAAAGCCCTCACTGAAGACAGTCGTGAGCATTGACCTCCAGGAACTTTCCGACAGCGAGTTGGTAGCGCTCAGCATCGCCGGGCGGGATCGCGCGTTCGGGGAAATCGTGCGCCGACATCGCGACGTGCTCTATCGCATCGCCTTCGCGAGCCTCGGGGATGCGGACGACGCCCTCGACTGCGTTCAGGATGTATTCGTGTCGGCTCATGGGGCGTTGAGACGGTTCGACGAGCGCCGCGCGTTGCGGCCCTGGCTAGTCGCTATTGTCCTTAATCGATGCCGCGATCTCGCACGTAGGCGCCGGGTCCGGAGTTTTCTGGGTTTTGCATTGCCGCTGGGCGCGACGGCCGACACCGTTGCGGAGGATAATCCCCGGCAGGATGACGCATCTGTCGACCGACAGGAGCTACTCCGCACGGTGCGGGCAATTTCGCAGCTACCTGCAGCGCTGCGCGAACCGCTGGTACTGCACACGATGGAAGGCATGAGCCAGGCCGAAGCTGCCCGAACTCTCGGGGTGAGCGAAAAGGCCATCGAAAACCGGCTGCGGCGCGCCCGCCAGCAGCTACGCAAGCAACTCGACCTCCAGCGCCGATAGACGAGATAGAACGAGGGCTGGTCGTCCAATCTGCGTATTTACCAGACGAGCGCGCAATCATATCAGTTGGGAGTTTCCATGAGGCCGATCCTGAATCGCCGCCGGCTCCTCGTCGGGGCGGGCTCCAGCAGCGCCGGAATGGTCGCCGCGGGCTGGTTTCCCGCGTGGGCGCAGCCTGTCTCGGCGGGAATCGCAGCACCGCTGCCGACGGTGTCGGGCTCGGACATCACCCTCAAAATCGCCCGCCAGAGCCTTGTGGTCGACGGGCAGCGCAGCGACGCCATCGGCATCAACGGCACAGTGCCCGGGCCACTCGTCCGGCTTCGAGAAGGACAGAACGTTCGGCTCCGCGTCACCAACGACTTGACGGAAGACAGTTCCATCCATTGGCACGGGCTGCTGGTGCCTCCTGCAATGGATGGCGTGCCCGGCATCTCCTTCCCCGGCATCAAGCCAGGATCGACCTTCATTTACGAGTTTGCGATCAAGCAATCCGGTACCTATTGGTATCACAGCCACTCCGGACTGCAGGAGCAGGCGGGACACTATGGCCCGATCGTCATCGATCCGGCGGGCGCCGATCCGGTCAAGTCGGATCGGGAGCATGTCGTCGTACTGTCGGACCACAGTCCGATGTCGCCGGACGCCATCTTCCGCAAGCTCAAGCAGCAGCCCGGTTACTTCAACTACCAGAGGCAGACGCTTGCCGGACTGATGGCGGGCAAGGACCAACCGCTCAAGGATCGCGCCAAATGGGCGGACATGCGGATGGATCCTACCGACATCGCCGACGTGACGGGCTCGACCTACACGTATCTCGTGAACGGCCACGGGCCGCATGACAACTGGACGGCACTCTTCTCGCCGGGCCAACGCGTGCGTCTACGCGTCATCAACGCCTCGTCGATGACGACCTTCAACGTCCGCATTCCGGGCCTGCCCCTGACAGTCGTGCAGGCCGATGGCCAGAATGTTCGTCCGACGACAGTCGACGAGTTTCAGATCGGTGTCGCCGAGACGTATGATGTGATCGTCAATCCGCGCGACAACCGCGCTTATACGCTTGTAGGAGAGAGCGTCGATCGATCCGGGATGGCTCGTGCGACCTTGGCGCCGCGGGCCGGCATGACCGCCGACGTGCCTCCTCTGCGGCCCCGGCCCCTGGCAACCATGACGGACATGGGAATGAATATGTCGGGAATGGATAGCATGCAGGGCATGGACCATACCGGTATGAAACACGGCGACATGAACATGGACATGCGCAATCCGAAGAACGCGCCAGGCGTCGCGATGACGCCGGGCGTACAGACCATTTCACCAATGCCAGAGGATCGCATGGGCAGCCCCGGACAGGGCCTGGGCGACGTCGGGCATCGCGTGCTGAATTATCGCGACCTCGTCGCGCTCGATCGCAATCCCGACGTTCGCGCGCCGTCTCGGTCGCTCGACATCCATCTGACCGGCAACATGGAACGGTTCATGTGGTCGTTCGACGGGGTGAAGATGTCCGACAAGATGCAGCCGATCCCATTCCTGAAAGGTGAGCGAGTCCGGGTGAACCTCGTCAACGACACGATGATGGGACATCCGATCCATCTGCATGGACATTTCTTCGAGCTGGTGACCGGTCATGGCGATCATGCTCCGAGGAAGCATACGGTGCTTGTGCAGCCTGGAGGCAAGGCGACATTTGACCTGACCGCCGACGCGGTGGGCGACTGGGCCTTCCATTGCCACCTGCTCTATCACATGCATGCCGGCATGATGCGCGTGGTCAGTATCCGCGCTCCCGGAGGTGCACGATGAACCGCGGTTTGAGGGCCATTGGCGTTCTCGTGGTCACGCTGTTATCGGGCGCCGCCACTGCACAGCCCGTGCCTACGATGGATCACAGTTCAATGCCCGGGATGGATCACAGCTCAATGCCCGGGATGGATCATAGTTCAATGCCCGGGATGGATCATAGCTCCATGCCGGGGATGAAACCCGGGCCCGTGCCGGCAATGCCGCGTAACGCCTCTCCCGCGCAAAAGGCTCCCGACGGCGGGATGGCGCCGATCCCGCCAGGGGGCGGCCCGAGCGGGACCGCCCTTCCCGCTGGCTCTGACCCGGCGCCGTCGCCGCCGCTCGACCACTATGCCGACAGGCAATTCGACAAGGTCGAGATGGATCGGGCGCGCGCCGCGATGATGCGCGAGCAGGGCGGCCAGCCCTTTTACCTGGTCATGCTCAATCTGGCTGAACTGCAGGTCTACCGCGGCGAATTGGGCTATCGCTGGGACGGCGAGGCGTGGTTTGGCGGCGACATCAATCGCTTCACCTTCAAGAGCGAGGGCGGAGGCAATGTCCGGGAGGGGGTCGACGCCGCTGAGGTTCAGGCGCTCTACAGTCGTGCCATCGGACCGTACTTCAACCTGCAGGTCGGAGTTCGGCAGGACCTGAGCGCACCGCTGCATCAGACCTACGCCACCTTCGGCTTTGAAGGCCTGGCGCCATACTGGTTCGAGGTATCAGGAGCGCTCTTCCTCTCGACCCGAGGCAATCTGCTCGCGCGTCTCGAGGGCTACTACGACCAGAACATCACGCAGCGTCTCATCCTCCAGCCGCGAGTCGAACTGAACTTCGCCGCCCAGAATATACCGGAAGACGCCGTGGGTGCGGGTCTGACGAATGCCGAACTCGGCTTGCGCCTGCGTTATGAGATCACGCGGGAATTCGCGCCCTATATCGGCATCTCCTACGACACGAAGGTCGGCCAGACGGCGACTTATGCCTCACAGGAAGGCCGCGCTTCATCCGTGCTGAGTTTCGTTGCAGGCGTTCGGGTCTGGTTTTAGCGGGCAGAACCAGACGAAACGCAGTCAGAAGCGGCAACGTAAACTCCATCGCAAGTCGACCGTCATCAATCCATTGAAGTCAATGCCTACGGAAGAAGTGCATCTTCTACGGCGCGATGGATGTCGCCCGCTCTTGCCAAGCCGATCCGAGCGCACAGTCGGCAAGCCGAGCGAACGGGCCACGCCACTCCCACCCTGCTCACTTCAGGAAGTGGCCGATTTTGCTACCGCCCTGTCCGGCGATCAAGCTGGGAGCGGACCGAAGCGGCGGCCCGCATTGATCTTAACTTGCGACGGACCGCAACCATCTTAACTTGCTGCTTCGAGCCGTCGCGTAAGCTCAAGACAAGGTGCACAAAGAGACCTAGTATCAAGATCGTTCGTCGGCAGCGAATGAGGTCGACCTTGATCGCAGACGGCCCGCGACTCCTGGCATCGATCTAGCCGATGCAAAGTCCCGAAGAGCCGGGCCCGGGCCGTTTCTATGGCAATCGGCTCTAGGTCGTGTGGACTCTAGGGATTCCGCATCGCTCCAAAACATGATTCAAGGCTGTCTTTTGGAGGGCAGCCTTGGGAGTTCTGGACCGTCTGATCCTGCGGGATGACCAGTGGGAACGGATATCGCAGCACATCATCGGTGACGACCGCACGCGCGGGACGCCGGGCCGCGACAATCGCCTGTTCGTGGAGGCGGTGCTGTGGATCGTGCGGACAGGTTCGCCGTGGCGCGACCTGCCGGAGGTGTTCGGCAGCTGGAACAGTGTGTTCCGGCGCTTCAGCCGGTGGAGCCACAAAGGCATCTGGCAACGCATCTTCGAGGCTCTATCGGACGATCCCGACTTCGAATACCTGATCGTCGATTCCACGATCGTCCGCGCCCACCAGCACGCTTCGGGCGCCAAAAAAGGGGGGCTGAAGATCAGGCTCTCGGCCGCTCCCGCGGCGGGCTGAGCACCAAGATCCATATGGCGGTCCGCGGGCTCGGCTGCCCCGTCCGCTTCCTCCTGACCGGCGGACAGGGCGGCGATGCCCCTCAAGGCGAAAACCTGATCGAGGGCCTGCCAGCCGACTTCGTCATGGCCGACACGGCCTACGACAGTGACAGGCTGAGGAACATCATCGCTGCAAAAGGCGCAGTGGCCGTCATTCCCAACAACCCATCGAGAGCCCTCAAGCACCCTCTCGACGAACACCTCTACGCCCAGCGCCAGCTCGTCGAGTGCTGCTTCTCCAGGCTCAAGCAATTCCGACGCGTCGCACCTCGCTTCGAAAAGACCGCTCGCAACTACTTTGCCGTCGTAACTCTCGCCGCTATCGTGCTCTGGACTAGGTAAGTGTCAACACGACCTAGCCAGCCTTTTGACTTGAAGGGATTTAACAGGACTCTCCCGCCCGTTGGGATCGTCTAGCCGTTGCGCCACCGCCTCGGCGATACGGCGCGACGCGAAATATTGGCTTTCGGCATAGATATAGCGCCGCGCTCGAGCGATCAGCGTCAGGTACGCCGTCTCGATCTGGAAAATCGGCGCTTCTCCGCCGGCCGCGATCTGCAGATCGCCACGGAGATATTGCGGAACTGCGCGTCGAGGTCATCGGGCCCGCAATCGCCGCCGCCGCGCACCGGCGCCGTTCCGGTAGCCGGCTTTCCAGCGCTGCCGTCCCAGCTCGCCCTGTGGCTCCGCTACCGGACCTTCGAGAATGGCGGCCGCATCGCGCCAGCGGCATAGTTGCTCCCGTCCGGGGCGACCCAACTAATCTCGGCCTGATGGCGAGATCAATTCTGCAAGCAGACGTCGCCATGTTGCGACCTCGCGCGCAGGCCGGAAAAGCGGTGCGCGGCGGGCGATGGCCTTCTCCAGCAATCTGACAAAACCCGGCTCCTGCTCCAGCTTGTCCAGCAGCCGCGCAAGCGCCCCTGTATCCCCGACAGGGAAGTATCCCGGGTAGTCGCGGCCGAGCAGACCGACGTTTCCGTCCATACGCGAAGCCAACACCGGTACGCGGGCAGCAACGGCTTCCGAAATGACATTCGCCCCGCCCTCGCTCAACGACGAGATCACCATCGCGTGGCTGCGGGCCAGGAGCGCGCGCACGGAAGCGCGGGGAACGTCGTCTCGCCATCGGTACCGCTTGTTGGCCTTCATCTCAGTTCGGGCTTTCGCCGCCCATTGCTGCGCGTATGCACGGCCGACCTGCTCGACCCGGACTCGGCTTTCTGGCGGCAGCAAACGCACCGCTTTGGCTGCCCGCAATGGATCCTTCACGTCCCGCAGGTGGCCGATGACAGCGATTGTTACAGCGCGGGCACTGGGCCGCCTTTCCCGCGTCGGTGGCTCGGCCGATTCGAAAATGATGCGAAGCCGGCTCCTGAATCTCTTTGGAAGGACATTCGGCACAAGATCGTTGAGGCCGATCAGCCGGTCCGCCAGCTCCATCGAGCGCAGGGTGGGACCGGGATCAGACTGCAGGTACTCGTAGATATCAGTACCGCTGAGCTGCAGCACGACCGGGCACGCAGGATATAGCGCCTTGAACCGCTGGATCGACTCGGCGGCCCGCCACGCATGGATTGCGACCATAAAATCGAAACGCTTGCCATCGTAGCTGGGCGCAATCGTAACGTGGTGGCCCAGCTTTCGCAGGATGCCAGCCCATCGGGACGCCGCGACCCGATTGCCCGTGCGTGAAGTCGGCCCGGCTGGTGTGATAAGGACAATCCTCATGGACAAAGACCATGCGCTTCGCCCGACCAGCGGCGCTTCCGCCTCCGACCTGATTGCGCAACTGCGCGAGGCCCGTCATCGCACCGAGCGTTTGACGGAAGATCTATCATCGGCGGAATTGTTGGGCCCCCACCGGGAAATCGTCAATCCGGTGCTTTGGGAGATTGGCCACATCGCCTGGTTCCACGAATACTGGACGCTAAGGCACGCGGCGCGCGAAGCACCGCTGATCGAGCGCAGCGAGCCCTTTTGGGATTCCAGCAATGTAGCGCAAGACGCGCTGGACCCTCGACCTGCCGGACCGCATCGGCACCCGCCGCTACATGGCTGACGTATTGGCAAGGCAGGAGGAGCTTCTAAGTCGCGGAATCAACGGCGAGTCCCGCTATTTCTACGAGCTTTCGATCCGGCATGAGGACATGCACGTCGAGGCGCAGAGCTACATACGCCAGACTTCCTCGAATGCGCCGCCCCAGGGACTCGGCAGCGCGCCCCCGCCGTCTGCTGGAGCGTTGCCGGGCGATGGCGCAGTCCCCGGCGGCTCCTGGCGCCTGGGTTCGACCGAAACCGACGACTACATCTTCGACAACGAAAAGTGGGCACATCCGGTCGAGTTGGCCCCCTTTCATATTGCCCGAGCCGCCGTGACCAATAGCGAGTTTGCGACCTTTGTCGATGAGGGTGGCTACAATCGGCGTGAGTTCTGGTGCGATGCCGGCTGGACATGGCGACAGACGCGCAATGCCGAGCGCCCCGTCTACTGGCTAACCAAATGCGATGGCATCTGGACGACGCGGCACTATCGCGAAGCTCGGCCGCTGCAGCCCGACGCACCTGTTGTATTCGTCAACTGGTTCGAGGCGAGCGCGTGGTGTCGCTGGGCCGGCAGACGACTTCCGAACGAAGCCGAGTGGGAAGCCGCTGCCGTTGGCGAAGCTGCAGGTGATCGGCTGTCCAACACCCGCAGACGCTGGCCGTGGGGCGATGATCCGCCGTCACCTGCAAAAGCCAGTCTCGATTTTGCCTACGGTGGGCCGGTTGACGTTGCGGCGCTTGGCGAAGGCGACAGCTCATTCGGCTGCCGGCAGATGATCGGCAATGTCTGGGAATGGACGGCCTCAGACTTCCTGCCGTTCGACGGCTTCTCAGCCGATCCTTACGCGGATTGCTCGCAGCCTTGGTTTGGCAGCCGCAAGGTGCTGCGCGGTGGCTGCTGGGCAACAAGTGCTCGAATTGCCCGACCCGCCTATCGCAATTTCTTCACACCTGATCGAAATGACGTCCTGGCCGGCTTCCGCAGTTGCGGTGTCTGAGCCACCCTGGGAATGGAGGCGGAGACATCGAGTCTCGCCCGCGTGACTCTCAATCGCGGCCAATCAGCGCCTGAAGCCTCCGTTGCAAGATCCGCCGCCTTCCACTCAGGGAAGCCTTCTTCGAGGCGGCGAACAAGGAACCCTCTCCTCCGCAGCATCGCGACTGCTTCGAAGGACAGCACACAACAGATCTTACGACAGTAGGCCACGATCTCCTGACTTTGGGAAGTTCCGCGAGGCGTCGCTTTAGTTCATCCATCAGTATCCTGAGCGCACCACACACATGCCCGAGCGACGCAACCCGATGAACCGCGCTGATCTGGCTCTACCGCCCGGCCATTCCCCTGGTGTTACGTGCGCGCGTGCTCACCGTGGGACTGGCCATGGCTGCTCTTGCCGCGACCGCGTGGCCGGCAATGCGGCTCGGGGTCGAGTTTATGCCGAGCCTCGACGAGGGCACGCTATTCTATATGCCGGTCACCCTGCCGGCCTCTCGGTGGGCAAGTCGGCCAAGCTGCTGCAGACCTATAACAAGATCAAAAAGTCGTTCCCCGAGGTCACCTCGGTGTTTGGGCAAGGCAGGCCGCGCCGTCACCGCGACGGTCCCCGCTCGACGGCACCCGATGTGCCGAGGAGAGCCGTGCCTTCACGCGCACCGATCTCCATGGCGCTGTCATGGAGGGTGCCGTCAAGCGGGTGCGGCCCAAGATGACGGCCACGGCGATCGCCGCCGGCCTACTGCCCATCCTGTGGAACGAGGGCACCGGTTCGGAGGTCATGCAGCGCATCGCTGTGCCGATGCTCGGCAGGACGGCGAGTTCGACGCTGCTTACCTTGCTCGTGAATCCCGCAATCTATGGATTGGTGAAGGGATGGCAACCAACCGCCACGTGCAGATCGATTCTCAATATCGATCTCAAATAAGGTCAGCTATATGCGGCGGAGCGGCAGACCCTCATCGTGCGCTATTGAGGCGGTTCTGCCGAACCCTGATGTCCTTCGGCCACTCGCTTTTGATATGAGACAGGATCGCTGCGATCTCGCGATCCGAAAGGGAATCTCGGAAGGCTGGCATATCGGTCAGATAACCCTTCGGATAGGCTGCGGGACCACGCTGGGTGACGCTCATCAGGAAGGTGTCCGAATGATGCCACGTATGCCCGCTTGCGTCATGCGGAGGTGCTGAGAGCCGGCCATTGGGAAGGCACCGCTGCCAGTCCGGCTGTCCCTCGAGAGCGCCTCGGTGGCAACTCGCGCAAGCCGTCGCGTAGAGCCGCTTGCCGAGCGCCACCTGGTCACGCCGGATCAAGCGGACAGGGTCGCGGCGCTGGAGCAGGCCGGCAAGACCGTGGTCGTCGTCCTGCAGGGCGCCCAGGGGCTAGGAATGATCGCGCTGCGCGACCAGCCGCGTCCGGATGCGCGTGCCGGCCTTGAGAGGCTGCAGTCTCTCGGCGTGCGCTGCGTCATGCTGACCGGCGACAATGCACGCACTGCCACGTCGATCGGCAGCCTGCTCGGCCTCGACGTGCGGGCCGAGCTTCTGCCTGACGCCAAGCTCGCCGCGATCGCGGCCTACCGCGCCGAGGGACCGATTGCGATGGTCGGCGACGGCATCAACGACGCTCCGGCACTCGCTGCCGCATCGGTGGGCAT
>CALROF020000125.1:0-18823 GCA_943369775.1 Reyranella massiliensis 521 | reverse complement strand
AACCTCGGACGCAAGGTGAGCGATGACGCAGAATGGCCATTCCGGGCAACTGGAAGCCCGATGCGGGAGCGCCGTCGCTGCGCTCCCCGTGAGGAATTTATGAACGCCAACCTTCGCAATTTCGCCCTGTGGGTCATTATCGTTCTGCTGCTTCTGGCCTTGTTCTCGCTCTTCCAGAGCCCGGGACAGCGCACCAGCGCGAACGACATTTCCTTCTCGCAGCTGCTCTCCGACGTGGATCAGGGCCGGGTGCGCGACGTGGTGATCGAGGGGCCGACCATCACCGGCTCGTTCACCGACGGTCGCGCCTTCCAGACCTACGCCCCCAATGATCCTTCGCTGGTGCAGCGCCTGTACGGAAAGGGCGTTTCCATCACGGCGCGTCCGATCCAGGACAATGTGCCCTGGTTCGTCAGCCTGCTGGTCTCCTGGCTGCCGTTCATCGCCTTGATCGGCGTGTGGATCTTCCTCTCGCGCCAGATGCAGGGCGCCGGCGGCAAGGCCATGGGCTTTGGCAAGAGCCGCGCCAAGCTGCTGACCGAAGCGCACGGCCGCGTCACCTTCGAGGACGTCGCCGGCATCGACGAAGCCAAGAGCGAACTGACCGAGATCGTGGAATTCCTGCGCGACCCGCAGAAATTCCAGCGCCTCGGCGGTCGCATCCCGCGCGGCGTGCTGCTGGTCGGCCCGCCCGGCACAGGCAAGACGCTGCTCGCCCGCTCCATCGCGGGTGAGGCGAACGTGCCCTTCTTCACCATTTCCGGCTCGGACTTCGTGGAAATGTTCGTCGGCGTCGGCGCGAGCCGCGTGCGCGACATGTTCGAGCAGGCCAAGAAAAACGCGCCCTGCATCATCTTCATCGACGAAATCGATGCGGTGGGCCGTCATCGTGGCGCCGGTCTCGGCGGCGGCAATGACGAGCGCGAGCAGACCCTCAACCAGCTGCTGGTGGAGATGGACGGGTTCGAGGCGAACGAGGGTATCATCCTCATCGCCGCCACCAACCGCCCGGACGTGCTCGATCCCGCCTTGCTGCGTCCCGGCCGCTTCGACCGCCAGGTCGTGGTGCCCAACCCGGACGTGGTGGGCCGCGAGCAGATCCTGAAGGTGCATGCCCGCAAGATCCCCATTGCCCCCGACGTGAACCTGAAGGTGATCGCCCGCGGCACCCCCGGCTTTTCGGGCGCCGACCTTGCGAATCTCTGCAACGAAGCCGCCCTCATGGCCGCGCGCCGCAACAAGCGCATGGTCACCATGAGCGAGTTCGAGGACGCCAAGGACAAGGTGATGATGGGGGCGGAGCGCCGCTCGCTCGTCATGACCGAGGAAGAGAAGATGCTGACCGCCTATCACGAGGGCGGCCACGCCATCGTGGCGCTCAAGGTTCCGGCGACGGACCCGGTGCACAAGGCCACCATCATTCCCCGCGGTCGCGCGCTCGGCATGGTCATGCAGCTGCCGGAGCGCGACAAGCTCTCCATGTCCTATGAGCAGATGACCTCGCGCCTGGCCATCATGATGGGCGGGCGTGTGGCGGAAGAGTTGATCTTCGGCCACGACAAGGTCACCTCGGGCGCGGCCTCCGACATCGAGCAGGCGACACGCCTCGCGAAGATGATGGTGACGCGCTGGGGCTTCTCGGACCTGCTCGGCCAGGTTGCCTATGGCGAGAACCAGGACGAGGTGTTCCTGGGGATGTCCATGCAGCGGCACCAGAATATTTCCGAGGCGACGGCCCAGACCATCGACAAGGAAGTGCGCCGTCTCGTGGACGAGGGCTATCAGGAAGCGACCCGCATTCTCACCGAGAATCGCGAGGGCCTGGAAGCCCTGGCGCGCGGCCTGCTGGAATATGAGACCCTCTCCGGCGACGAGATCATCGACTTGCTCGGCGGCAAGCCGCCGGTGCGCGACACGGTGATCGAGCCCGCCAATCCCCGCGGTTCGGTGGTGCCCACCGCCGGCAAGAACCGCCCCCGGCCCGACGGACCGGCCGGCAGCATCGAGCCCCAGCCGCAGGCCTGATCGGCGCTGAATTGACGGTAAAATAGAAAATGCCCGCCTTGAGCGGGCATTTTTGTGTCTGACATTTTGTGTCGGGGGAGCGTCGGCGGACTGTCAGGAGAGCGGACGCGGCCGGCGCGGGGCGGCGCGATATCTCATCGCCGCCCTGCTTCGTGCCGCGAATGCCTAGCCGGGATCAGAGCTTGCGGCAGAAATCCGTCATGGTCTGCGCCATGTAGGTGAGGTGATCCGACGTCAGGCCGGGATAGACACCGATCCAGAAGGTGGAGTTCATCACCTTGTCGCTGTTCGTCAAATCGCCGTGGACCCGGTAGGTCTGAGTCTTGAAATAGGGCTGCCGGATCAGGTTGCCGCCGAACAGCAGGCGGGTCGCGATCTTATTGTCTTCCAGGTGGCGAATCAGCGCGTTGCGCGTGAAGGGAGCGCCGTCCCTCACGGTGAGGGGCAGGCCGAACCACGACGGATCGGACTTCGGCGTCGCCTCGGGAAGGATCAGGAATTCCTCGAGGGGCTTCAGCGCCTCCTTCAGGAAGGCGAAATTGCGCCGCCGGTCGGCGATGAAGCCCTCAAGCCGGTCCATCTGGCCCAGGGCGACAGCCGCCTGCATATCCGTGATCTTCAGATTATAGCCGATGTTCGAATAGGTATATTTGTGGTCATAGCCCTCGGGGAGATCGCCGAGCTGCCAGTTGAAGCGCTGCTTGCAAGTGTTGTCCTTGCCCGGCTCGCACCAGCAGTCGCGGCCCCAGTCGCGGATGGATTCCAGGGCGCGCTTCAGAACGCTCTTATTGGTGAACACCGCGCCGCCCTCGCCCATCGTGATGTGATGCGCGGGATAGAAGCTGACCGTGCCGATGTCTCCGAGTGTTCCGACCGTCGTGCCATTGTAGGTCGCGCCGAGCGCATCGCACGTATCTTCCACCACGAAGAGGTCGTGCTTGCGCGCGACTTCCAGGACGGTGTCCAGATCGAACGGGTTGCCGAGAGTATGGGCAACCATGATGGCCCGCGTCTTGCTGGTGATCGCGTCTTCGATCAGGTCCGAGCGGATATTGTAGGTGGGGAGATGCACATCCAGGAAAACCGGAACCAGCTGGTTCTGGAGAATGGGGTTGACGGTGGTGGGGAAGCCAGTGGCACAGGTGATCACCTCGTCGCCGGGCTTCAGGTGATGCGGCACCAGGGGCGAGCACAGGGCGCTGGCCGCCAGAAGATTGGCCGATGACCCGGAATTGCAGGTCATGGCAAAACGGCTGCCGAGAAATCCCTTCAGGCGCTTTTCGAAAGCGTCGTTGAAACGGCCGGTGGTCAGCCAGAAATCGAGGGACGCTTCCACCAGAAGCTGCATCTCGGTGGCGCCATGCACCTTTCCGGAGACGGGGACAAAAGACGAACCTGGAACAAAAGGCTTCGGTTTGTGGGCGATATCAGAATACCGCGCGGCAAGCTCGACGATCAGACGACGGAGTTCTTCCGGATTGTCCGATTCCCCAGACAGAACGTCGTGGGCCTGCTTAATTAGGATGTCGTTCATGAAACTGGCACCTGAATCGTGACTGGCGGGGGAACCGAACGCGTTCGCGTTTGCGATATCGGTTATCACTTTCCTAGTCAAACCAGCAAGAACACAGCCATGCCGGCATTTGACTCCCGCCCTCTGGGCGCCTCCGGCGGTGGGCGCGCGTGCGGATGTCGCGTCTTGCCGAACATGGCACACTTTGTAATGGTGATGGCACGAAAAGCGTCTATGCTGGGTAATCCCCAGGCTGCGCTAAAGATATTCGGTCTTCCTGCCAATCGAGTCGATCTCTTCTCTGATGAAATTCCCCGACCCCCAACGAAGCGCGTACTATATTGTGGCTCCGCGCTACACCCGCATGTCCGCCGGTATAAAGTGTCTTCATTTACTCTGCCATATGCTGAACCTGAGAGGCGAACGGGCGTTTTTTTCCCCTACGCCGCTGGCGGACGGGATCGGCACGCATCCGGATCTGTTGACCCCGCTTTTGACCGAAGAGATCGTGGATTACCATTTTCGGAACGGCGTTCGGCCGATTGTCATCTACCCAGAGGTGGTGGCTGGCAATCCCTTCGATGCGGAAACGGTGGTCCGCTACGTCCTTAATTTTCCGGGATTTCTCGGCGGCGATACCAGCTTTCCGCCGGACACGATCGTCTTCGGCTACACCAGCATTCTCGCCGAATTCTGCGGCGCGCCGGACAATGTGCTGTTCCTGCCCCATGTGGATACCCGCATCTTCAACGCCGCTGGGACCGGCGCGCGCGCCGGCAGCTGCTATACCGCCATGAAGTATAAATATGTCCATGGGGGCGAGGTTTTCGGCGTTCCTGCCGGAAGCACGGAGATCACCCGCGATCAACCGGACTCGCAGACTGTTGAAGAGCTCGCCGATTTGTTTCGGAGGAGCGAATTCTTTTATTCCTTCGAGAATACATCGCTTAGCCTGGAGGCGATGTTGTGCGGCTGCCCGACGATCCTGATGCCGAATCCGTTCTTTCAGGTGTCGCTCGCCGATAAGGAGCTCGGCCGCAACGGGATCGCCTGGGGCGATACGCCCGAGCAGATGGCCCATGCGAAGCGCACAGTGCATCTGGTCGCGGAGGAATATCGGCAGGCGGAGGCCGCGTTCGAACGCCAGCTGACCCATTTTATCGAAGTCACGCAGGCCGCGACGGCGGGTCGGAGCTACGGCCGCAAGGTCCGCCGGCCGCTCCTTCCGTTTGAGACCGGCGAGGGGTTCAGGGAAGAGCGGGCTCGCCAGGGGCGGGTCATGGCCCGCCACCCGTTTCGCCTGGCGGGAGCCCAATTGCTCAGCATGGGGCGCATGCTTCTCGATCGCTCCGCGGATCTCAGGCTATTGCGAAGCTCTCGTTTGTTCGATCCGCGATGGTATCTTGAACAATATCCCGACATTGCCCGCATGAAGGTCGATCCGGTCCGCCATTACCTGCTGCACGGGGCAGAGGAAGGCCGGGACCCTGGGCCGTTCTTCTCCACCAGGGACTATTACGCCCTGCACCGGGATTTGCGGCAAGAGGGCAGCAATCCCCTCGTCCACTATCTGCGGTTTGGAAAATATGGCGACGGTCCGGCCCTGGAGCCCGCTGGTAAAATAACCGGGCACGACGGCGCAGGCGAATAGGAGCATCGCATTTTTTAGCGGTAGTGCCGGCGCTATCAGCGCGGTGATGAAATATTAGACGGCAAGGCTCACGGTTGGACGGTAGATTCTACGGGGCCGGCAGCCGCCATGCGCTTCAGGGTCGCGCGGATGGTCCGATCGTCGCAGGATCCGTATGGTGATGCCGTTACCTTTGTCGGTGCGGTACCTACGGAGATTCTTGGCCTGATTGTCGGAATCTCCCACCTATAGTTGCCTCGGCAGGGCTTGAACTCAATATCAAGGTGCCGTAGTAGGTCCGGGGTCTTTTGGGCGGTGGAGCGGGGAAGCATTAATGCAGGCGGTCATTCTCGCTGGCGGTTACGGCACGCGCATCTCCGAGGAATCCAATCTCCGGCCGAAACCGATGATCGAGATCGGTGGAAAGCCGATTTTGTGGCATATATTGAAGATATACTCTTGGCACGGCGTAAATGACTTTATCATTTGCTGTGGCTATAAAGGTTATATGATAAAAGAGTATTTCGCCAATTATTTTCTTCATATGTCTGATGTTACCATTAATATGGAAGATAATTCCATAGAAGTACATCAGCGCAAGGCGGAGCCCTGGCGCGTCACGTTGGTCGATACCGGCGAAGGCACGCAGACCGGCGGGCGCGTCAAGCGCGCGGCGCCCTATATCAAGGGTGATTTCTGTTTGACCTATGGGGATGGGGTCGGGTCCGTCGATATCGGGGCGCTCATCAACTTCCACAAATCGCATGGACAGCTTGCGACCATGACCGCGGTGCAACCGCCGGGCCGATTTGGATCTTTGCAGCTCGACGGCAATCGAATCTCCGCCTTCGTGGAAAAGCCGGTCGGGGACGGTGGCTGGATCAACGGCGGCTTCTTCGTCCTGTCACCGAAGGTCCTGGACTATATCGCCGACGATCACACGCTGTGGGAGCGCGAGCCGCTCGAGCGCCTGGCGCGCGATGGTGAGCTTCAGGCGTGGTTCCATCCCGGCTTTTGGCAGCCGATGGATACCATGCGCGACAAGACCAGCCTGGAGACGCTGTGGGAAACCGGCAAGGCGCCGTGGAAAGTGTGGGACTGATGTCATCCCGCGTTCATACCGTGCCGGCACAGTCCGGCAGCGTGGAATATGAGATGATGAAAACGATCGCCCCTTATGGCTTGCGTCGATGCGGTCTTGTCGGAAATTTTTCGGCCGTCCGGCGGCAAGGGGCACTTGCGGCGTCTCATCGCTTCGGGGCCGGGCGCGACGGAGTATTCGGTGTGATGCAGGCCGTTTTGGGAATTCGCGCCGGTCACCGTATCGCGATTGAAGGTCTCGCATGAGTACGTCGGAATTTTGGCGCGGCCGGCGCGTCTTCCTGACCGGGCACACGGGCTTCAAAGGCGGCTGGTTGTCGCTTTGGCTTCAACACCTTGGCGCCGACGTCACGGGCTTTTCGCTGCCGCCGAACACCACGCCCTCCCTTTTCGAGACCGGCGACGTCGCCAGGGGGATGACGTCGATTTTCGGCGATATCCGGGACCGCGCCGCGCTGGACGCCGCGATGCGCGCCTGCGCGCCGGAGATCGTGCTTCACTTGGCGGCGCAGCCGCTGGTTCGTCGGAGCTATGCCGATCCCACCGAAACCTATGCGACCAATGTGCTGGGCCTGGTCAACCTCTTCGAGGCGGTCCGTGCTCAGGGCGGCGTGCGCGCGGTGGTCAATGTCACCAGCGACAAATGTTATGAGAATCGCGAGTGGCTGTGGGGCTATCGCGAAACCGACCCCATGGGGGGCTTTGATCCCTATTCGAGTTCGAAGGGCTGCGCGGAACTGGTGACCTCCGCCTACCAGCGCTCGTTCTTTCATGAGTCGCAGTCGGGAACGCCGACTTTTCTTGCCAGCGCGCGCGCCGGCAACGTGATCGGTGGCGGTGACTGGGCCGAGGACCGGCTGATTCCGGACATCATCCGGGCACTCTCCGCGCGCAAGACGCTTCAGATCCGGCGGCCCGGCGCGGTCCGCCCGTGGCAGCACGTGCTTGAGCCGTTGAGCGGATATCTTCTGCTCGCGCAGCGGTTGGTGGAAGAGGGTGCGACCTTCGCACAGGGCTGGAATTTCGGCCCCGACGCGGCCGATGAACGGCCGGTGCAGTGGATCGTCGACCGGATGACGGGCATGTGGGGTGAGCCCACCCGCTGGGCCTTGGACGATGACGCCGGGCCGCACGAGGCCGGCCTGTTGAAACTTGATTGTTCAAAGGCAAGAGCGATATTGAAATGGGCACCGCGCTGGAGCCTTGCTCGCGCGCTTGAAGAAACCGTGGCCTGGCATTCGGCTGCTATTCGAGGTGATGAAATGCGCAAGGTTACCCTCGCGCAGATCGATGGATTCGTTCAGACGGGAAACGGAAATGCTTGAGCAAAGGGATCGCGAGCGGTTTGAGAACTTATTTGTGCTCGAACTCGCTAACAATCACTGGGGAAAGCTCGACCGCGGGCTCAAGATCATTCGTGATCATGGCCGAGTTATTCGGCATAATGGCGTGAAGGCGGCGATCAAGCTGCAATTCCGCGACGTCGATGAATTCATCCATCCGGAATTCAAGGGCAATACCGAGCTGCGCTATATCAAGAAAACGGAAGACACCAAGCTTTCGAAGGATGATTTTGCGCGCATGGTGGCCGAGATTCGGGCGGTTGATGCCATTCCGATGGCGACGCCTTTCGATGAGGCCTCGGTCGATCTCTGCGTCTATTTCGACATGCCAATCATCAAGATCGCTTCGTCCGACATGAACGACTGGTTGCTGATCGAGAAGGTGGCCAGCACGCGTAAGCCCGTTATCGTCTCCACCGGCGGCGCGTCCGAAAAGGACATGGACGACCTGGTGGAGTTCTTCGAGAAGCGGAATATCCCGCTCGCGATCAATCATTGCGTCTCTTTGTATCCCTCGGAAGATGCCGAGCTGGATCTCGACCAGATTGATTATTTTAAAACCCGCTATCCCAACCATGTCGTCGGGCTTTCGACGCACGAATACCATGATTGGCATTCGTCGATGCTGATCTCCTACGGCAAGGGTGCGCGCACCTGGGAGCGCCACATCGATGTGAATTACGAAGGCGTCGCGGTCTCGCCTTACTGCTCGTTGCCCGAGAATTGCGACGAGTGGTTCAAGGCCTTTCACAAGGCGCGTGAAATGTGCGGGGGCCGCAGCAGCGAGCGCCGACCGATCACCAAGCGCGAGGTGCAGTATCTGGACGCCCTGGTTCGTGGTGCCTATGCGCGGACGGACCTGAGCCCCGGCTATGTCTTCTCGAAGGAAGCCTTCGAGCGCGATTTCTACATGGCCATTCCCCTGCTCAAGGGCCAGCTTTCGGTTCGCGAAGTCATGGATGGCGAGAAGCTGGTCCAGCCGATCAAGGCCAACGAGCCCCTGATGATCACCCACGTCGACGGGCCTTATAACGAAAACGCGTCGCTTCGGGCCCTCATCGAATCGCGCGGCATTTAAGGGCGGTTACGCCGGAAGACAGCCATGTCATTTTCTGAACTTGCCGCAGCGATCCATGCCAGCGACGACACGACGCGCGCGCTGGACCTTGGCCGTCCCGTCTGGGTTTATGGAACGGGATCGTTCGGGCGTGCCGTGGCGGCGGCGCTCCGGGCGAAGGGCGTGCAGGTGCCCGGCTTCGTTGTGACGAAGCCGGCGGCAGAGAGCTGCGACGGGCTGCCGATCCTGCCGATTGCGGTCGGCCCGCAGGCCCTCGGTCCGGGGGCGCAGGTCGCGGTCGGCATTTTCAACCGGGAGACCTCCTACGGCGATATCGACAGCATCGGTCGTGCGGCCGGAATAGAGCGCCTGTTCTGGCCGTTCGATTATTATCCTCAGCTGGAGGACCAGCTGGGTTGGAAATTCTGGCTGGGTTCGACGACGATCGCGAAGGCCGAGATCGACCGCATCCGCCAAGCCTATGAGCTGTTGTCGGACGAGAGAAGCCGGACGCTCTTTTCGCGCATCATTCGCTTCCGGGCCGGGCAGGACTTCGCCTATGCCTCGCACATGGATCCGGAAGAACAGTATTTCTGCGATCTCACGCTCCCGCATCTCGCCAACCGTTCGTTCTGCTATGTGGATTGCGGCGCGTTTGATGGCGATTCCTATGTCGCGCTGAATCAGCATGTGCCCGTGGCGGACGCCTATCTGTTCGAGCCGGACACCAGGAATTATTCAGCCCTGGTTGCGAACGTGCGCGGCTTCAGCGGCGCTGCAAAGTGTCTTCCCCTTGCGGTCGCGGACACCTACGAAATCCTGTCATTTTCGGGCGAAGGCGAAGGCGGGGTCGTCGATCGCGGCGGGACCACCCGCATCGCGACGGTCAAGCTCGACGACATGCTTTCGAACACCCGAATCGATCTCCTGAAGCTGGATATCGAGGGCAGCGAGGCGATGGCGCTGAAGGGCGCGAGCCGGCTGATCGCGGAAAGCCGTCCGATCGTCTGCGCTTCGCTCTATCATAAACCCGAAGATGTGTGGGATCTTCTCCTGCTCATTGCCGACATTGTTGACGACTATGACTATTATATTCGCCAACATATGTTCAATACTTTTGAATCCGTTCTCTACGCAGTCCCCAGGCGGCGCTGATGCGGGTTCGTGGCATCGTATTCGATCTCGACGGCACCCTGGTTGACAGTGCTCCCTCGGTGGCTTGTGTCCTGAACGAAATGCGCGCCGACCATGGCATCGCGCCTGCGCCCGATAGCCGCTATCGCGGTTGGATCAGCCTCGGTGCCCCGACACTGGTTCGCAATGCGCTCGATCTGCAAACGGGCGATTGCGCCGTGGAACTGGCCGAGTTTCGCCGCCGCCTCGCCCGCCATACCGTGCCCTCTTCGAGCCTGTACGCGGGTGTGCCGGACGTGCTGGAGCGCCTCGCTCACCGGGGAATGGCGCTTTCGATTTGCAGCAACAAGCCGGAATCGCTCTGCGTGAAACTGCTTGAAGACACCGGGATTGCGGGCTATTTCCGGGCCGTCATTGGCGGTGATACCACCTCTGCGTCGAAGCCAAGCCGCGAGCCGATCCTGGCGGCCTTGGCCGGCATGGGGACCGGGCCGGACGACACGATCTTTGTGGGTGACAGCACCGTGGATCAAAAGGGATCCGCGGCCGTCGGCGTTCGGTTCGTATTCTTTGCGGGAGGATATGATGACGGCGTTCGTCGCGCGGACTGTTTTTTGACGATCGGGGAAATCTCGGAGCTTGACCGTATTGCTGGAGGATAGCGGCGTCGTGGTGCGGGTAGCGCCCTGTCGCGATGCAGGTGGTTTTGGGAAGCATGCCTTAAATGGGGAAAGGTCATCCGCAGTGACGCGCTGGTCTATCGAGAGCGACTTGGCTGATATTTTCGCACACACTGCGGCGGTGTGGGAGACGATGCGGGGCGCGCGCATCTTCATGACCGGCGGCACCGGCTTCGTCGGCTGCTGGCTGTTGGAAAGCCTTCGTTACGCAGAGATGCGCCAGCCCCTCGATATCGAAGTGACGGTGTTGACCCGAAATGCGGATGCGTTCGCGGCGAAGGCCCCGCATCTCGCCTCGTTTCACGCCTTCACCTTTATCACCGGTGATGTCCGCGATTTCACGCTCAAATCTGCCGGTTTCACGCATCTGATCCATGCTGCAACCGATGCGAGCGCCGATCTGAATGAAAACAACCCTCTGAAAATGTTCGATACCGTTCTCACGGGGACGCGAACCGCGCTCAACTTCGCCGTTGAGAACAAGATCCCCCGGGTGCTCTATCTCAGCACAGGCGCGATCTACGGACAGCAGCCCTGGGAGATGGAGCGCGTTCCCGAAACCTGGAGCGGTGCGCCGGACTGCACCAACGCGCGCAACGCCTATGCGGAGGGCAAGCGCGCAGCGGAAATGCTGTGCGCGATTTATCGCACCCAATTTGGGCTCTCAATTACCACCGCTCGAATTTTTGCCTTGCTGGGTCCGTACATATCGCTGGACATCCATTTCGCCGCGGGCAATTTCATCCGCGACGCAATGGCGGGGAAGCCGGTGATCGTGAACGGCAACGGCATGCCCGTGCGCTCTTATATGTATGCGGGTGATTTGACGACCTGGCTCTGGCATCTGCTCGCGCGGGGCGCGGATGGTGCGGCCTATAATGTGGGCTCCGACGAAGGCATCTCGATCCGGGACCTCGCACGGGTCGTCTCGGCAACGGTGGGAAATGGCGAATTCATCGTGCGCGGTGCGCTCGAGAAGGGCTGGAATCCTGGCCGATATGTCCCAGAAACCAAGCGCGCCGCCACCGAACTCGGTTTGGTCAAGGCGGTGTCCCTCGAAGACGCGATACGTCGCACGGCAATGTGGAATGGGTGGAAGCAATGACCAAGGTCAAGCTTTCGAACTGGGTCGCGCAGCGGCTTGTCGAGTTCGGCGTAAAGCATGTGTTCATGGTGACCGGTGGCGGCGCCATGCATCTCAATCACGCGTTTGGAACGCATCCCGGCCTGGAATGCGTGTTCAATCATCATGAGCAGGCCAGTGCGATCGCTGCCGAAGCCTATTATCGCGTGAACAACAGGCTCGCTGTCGCCAATGTGACGTCCGGACCGGGCGGGACGAACGCCATTACCGGGGTCCATGGCGCGTTTGCCGATTCCATCGCGATGCTGGTCATTTCCGGCCAGGTGAAGATGGAGACGACGGTCCGCTCCACCGGCCTGCCGCTGCGCCAATATGGCGACCAGGAGCTGGACATCGAGGAGCTGGTTCGGCCCGTCACGAAATATGTCCAGATGGTCACCGACCCCCGGTCGATCCGCTACCACCTGGAAAAGGCGCTCTATCTCGCCGTGACCGGGCGGCCAGGGCCGTGCTGGCTCGATATTCCGCTCAATGTTCAGGCGTCGCTGATCGATCCCGAGGATCTTCCGGGATTTGATCCCGCCGAGTTGGGTGCGCCGTGGACCGAGGATTTCGAGCTTGCGGACACCTGCAGCCGGATTTTGGAGCGTATCGCCGCGGCGAAGCGCCCTGTGGTCTATGCGGGCAATGGCGTTCACCTCAGCGGCCAGCACGCCGCCTTTCTGCGCCTGATCGATAAGCTCAAAATCCCCGTCGTGACCGGTTTCAGCGCCCACGATCTGTTGTGGGACAGCCACCCGCTGAACGGCGGGCGGCCAGGCACGATCGGGGACCGCCCCGGCAATTTCGTGGCGCAGAATTCGGATTGTCTGCTCATTCTCGGCACGCGACTGAACATCCGCCAGATCAGCTATAATTGGCAGTCGTTCGCCCGCGAGGCGTTCAAGATCTGGGTCGATATCGACCCGCTGGAAATGGACCGCCCCAATATCAAGGCTGACATGCCGGTGGTCGCCGACCTCGCGGTGCTTTTGCCGGCGCTTGCCGATGCCGAATATGCCGGTCCCACACCGGAACACGCGCAATGGCTGGAATGGGCGCAGGAGCGCCGCCGGCGTTTCTCCGTGGTACAGCCGGAATATTGGAGCAACCGGGTCGTCAATTCCTATTGCTTCATGGATCGCCTGTTTGAACATCTGAAGTCGGATGCTGTTGTCGTGGCCGCCAACGCGACGGCCTGCATCGTGAGCTTCCAGGCCAGCCGGCTCAAGCAAGGCCAGCGCTTATGGTCCAATTCCGGAAGCGCGATGATGGGATATGATCTGCCCGCCGCGATCGGTGCCTGTAAGGCGAATGACGACAAGGAGGTCATTTGTCTGGCGGGCGACGGTTCCATCATGATGAACCTGCAGGAATTGCAGACGATCATCGGAAATCGGCTGCCGATCAAGATCTTTCTGCTGAACAACAGCGGATACGTTTCCATCTTTCAGTCACAGCGTAACTTTTTCGGCGGGGATGAAGTGGGCGGCGGGCCGAAAAGCGGCGTGACCTTCCCCGATTTCAAGCGGGTGGCGGAGGCGTTCGGCTTCCCGTTCCTGCGCATTTCTTCGCACGGGGAACTCGACGATATCATCCAGCAGACACTGGCGATTGAAGGGCCTGTCGTGTGCGAGGTGATGCTCGACGAAGCCGTGCCGTTCGCCCCGAAGCTCGGCGCCAAGCAGCATCCGGACGGACGCATCACATCCCCGGCGCTTGAAGACCTCTCGCCGTTCCTGAGCCGCGAAGAGCTGAGGGAAAACATGATCATCGACTTGATAGATGATCAGTGATGAATATTGCCCTCGCCCAACGTCTGCGCGACCTTCTCGTCGAACATGAAACGAAGATTCGTTTCCTGTTCGCCGGAGGGCTGAATACTGTCTTCGGATTGGCAATATTCCCCGCTCTTATCTGGACGATTGGCGATAAGGCTCACTATATGGTGTCTCTGGTGATTGCCCAGATTCTGTCGATTACGTTTGCATACACGACGAATAAATTTCTGGTTTTTCGTACCAAGGGTAATGTTCTGCGAGAGTTTGGCCGCTTCATCAGTTATCACGCCATTTCGTTCTGGGTTATTCTTGGGGCCTTTCCTCTGCTGGTCGAGATCGGAAAGATCCCGCCGATTTATGCGCAGGCGGTTTTGATTTTGGGCACTATCGCAACGAGTTATCTCTGGCACAGCCGAATCAGTTTTCGCTTGAGGAAGCTCGACCATTGATCGGATCTCATCACCATCGCGCGGTCGATTGTCCCCGTCCACGCAGGGCAGCGCCGTGCGTGCGTGGGGGTGCCGGCGGCTGTGCCAAGCTCGATAATCCAGAAGCCGCATCCATGGCGCTTCGCTCCGGCGGTTGGAACGTCGCTGAACGAGTACTGACGATGAATTGTTTCCCCATAAGGGCTTCGATTCTGAAGGGACTGAAATTGGAAGCGGAAGGCGCTGCGAAATTTCGGGATCTGACCGTCATGCGTGGATCCGAAAATATGGCAACGATTTCTGCGTCGGGGCGGAGTTTGTGATGTCGGGCAAGCCACTTATCAGCATCGTCACCCCTTGCTACAATGAAGAAGAAAATATTCGTGAGCTCTATCGGCGCATAAAGGCGGCGATCGCAGATCTTGAAAGCCGTTATGATTTCGAAATTATTGTCATTGATAATCACTCCACCGATTCTACTGAGCAAAAGCTCAGAGAGATCGCGGCGCAGGACAAGACGTTCAAGGTTATTCTAAATGCCCGGAATTTCGGGCATATCCGCTCGCCTTATTATGGCGTTCTCCAGTCGAGCGGTGCGGCAACCGTTTATCTTGCGTCAGATCTGCAAGATCCACCCGAGATGATCCCCGAATTTATTCGGCATTGGGAGCTTGGATTTAAGCTGGTATTGGCCGTAAAACCCTCGGCCGAGGGTAATTCGGCGTTTCACTGGTTACGCCGCAGCTATTATCAATTGCTGGATAGCATGTCCGAGGTCGCGATCGTCAAGGATGCCACAGGATTCGGGCTTTTTGACCGGATGGTGCTGGACCAGATCAAGCTGATTGATGATCCATACCCGTTCTTCCGCGGGTTGCTTGCCGAGCTTGGCTATCCGGTAAAGACGATCTCATTTGTCCAACCCCGACGCATGCGCGGTATTTCAAAGAACAATATATATACTTTGTATGATATGGCGTGGCTGGGAATGGTTGGGCATTCCAAGGTGCCTCTGCGGATCGCGGCCTTCGTGGGATTTGTATTCGGAGGGCTGAGTCTTGTCGCAGCTTTTGTTTATCTCTTGATGAAGATCATTTTCTGGAATTCCTTTCCGCTGGGTATCGCTCCGCTTGTTATCGGCGGTTTTTTCTTGTTCGGAGCTCAGCTGATTTTTATCAGCATCTTGGGAGAGTATATCGGTACGATCCTCACCTATGTTCAGAAGCGTCCGGTTGTGGTAGAGATGAAGCGTATAAATTTCGATGATTAATTAATTTTGTTCCAGGAATTTCCCGGAGATATTTATGTCTAAGCTCGGGCGAAAAATCGAAGGGGTGCCTAAGGGGACTTTCGCAGTTGGGCTTGCTGCTGTTCAGATTTTGGGTCTTGTGAGTATTGTCCATTTTTATCTGGTAAATCATTATCTGCCCACACCGTTCCCGTTGGACAAAGCCGATACGTTTATGGATTTGTTTCATAGCGTGTTTTGGGCAAGCGATCCGGGACGGTACACGGAATGGGAGTCGGTTTATCCGCCATTTGTTTTCGTCGTATTGAATGGCTTGAGTTCCTTTTTCCTCGGAAACTCGACATTTCCAGATGCCTTTTCGCTTCGGGCGGCAGGCGTCGGTATTTCTATTACATTCCTTGTTTCTGCTGTGATAAGCACACAGGTTGTTTTCGCCTCAAATCTCTACCGAAATAGATCGCTGGTGGAGAAGTGGGGTTACTTCCTATTTTTTTTAGGGTCGATGCCATTTCTATTCGCGCTTGAACGCGGAAACTTGGTTATTTTTCTTCCGCTCCTCCTGGCGTGGGCGCTTTTAAGTCGGGGATGGGGAAGAGTCTTTGCCATCGCCCTCATGATTAATATCAAACCTTATTGCGCGGTGCTGCTTTTTGCCGATTTGATTCAAGGCCGGCCTCTTTGGTTTGTCCGCACCGTCGCGGTCTCGGGCATCATTTTTCTCGTCACTGGCATGATCTGCGACGCCAGCTTCATCCTTTTCGTGCCAGGTTTGCTTGGCTTTTCTAACGCGGATTTCATCTTCACACCCAGCGCGGTGCTCAGCATGAATGCCTCCTTGACGGCATTCTCCTATGCGCTCGATTGGGACGTCGCCGGCAAGCTTGGATCACCGTTTCGCCAGGAATGGCAGACGTTTTTGAGCCTCGCTCTGAAATTCGGGAACTTCGCGCTCGTGCTCGCCGGGCTCATTGGTGTGGTGCGCGCGCGCTCCCGGCTTAATCAGGAGCAGACGCTTGCTGTCTTGGTTGTGATAGTCCTGAATGCAAGCTTTAGTTTTGGCGGATATACATTAGTCCTCTATGCCGCGATATTGCCGGTCCTCGCCACCATGCGTCATGGGCGGTTGATTTGCGGGCTGGTAATTCTCATATTCTTGCCCCTCGATCTGATTCACCTTCAAAAAATTCCCTTCGGTCTCCAGGATGTGTTTTTGTCCGGCCGCATTGTCCCGGTCGCGATCACCGTCGGCCTTGGCGTCTATGTGCGTCCGATTGCAGACGCTTTCATTCTATTAACTTTAGTGTTGGAGTGTTGGGGGCGCAGATGGTGCCTGCCGCCCCTGCTTCAGCCCAAGCTCAAGATGCCGGAAAACGGACTGCGAGAGGCGAGATGATGACCAGGTTTGCCCAAGTGGGTCGGAAAATCGGCATATTTGCTCTGATCGCGATGGGGCTTGGGGCGGCGTCGGGTGTAGGCATTCAAAAGCTGTTCTTCCGTAAGGTTTCCGCCGTTGTCTCGGTGGAGATTGCTCAGATAAAGCCGGCCCAGGGCGCTGATATCTCCAGCTGCGAGCTGCGGCCGATAGATTCCGCAGCTGAAATTATCACGCAGATGGAATCGGCCGATTTCGCGCAGCTCATCGCCGGCCGGACGGGCGTTCCGTCCTTAGCCGTCAGCTTGCCCGCTCAGCGGTTCGGTGGGGATGGCGACCTACGGGTGCGCGAGCGCACCCGTGAAAGCCTGTTTCAGATCCGTGCGAAAGCGGAGACGTCGCAGGTGGCGCTGGCGGCCGTGCGGGCCGCGGCCACCCTTCTGATCGAGGATCACAATCGCAAGCTTCAGGAAGCGCGCCAAATCCTCCGGGATGCCGAGGATCGGGCTCAAGCGGATTATCAGGAAACCGAGCGACTCTACAGTCAGGTGAACGAGCGTCTCTCCGAAAGCATCAATTCCAAAGACCCGGGCGATCTTGCGAAAACATCGATGCTGGAGATGCTTCGCCGCGATCTGGTTACCAACATGACGAAGAGCAAGCGGGTCTATGAGGATGCGCGGGTTGAGTTCCGGCGTTCAGAATTGAAGCCGACGCGGTTGTTGACCGTGCCTCAGGTGGAATTCTCCATGCTGGGCTCGCCCCTGCGCATGGCCGGCGTCGGCGCGCTCGTTGGCCTCCTGGTCACGGTCATCTATGCGACGATCATAGGGGCGTCGGTGCGCGACGAAGGCACCGAGGTTTGAGGGGCGTGCCCCGCTCCGCTGGCGCCAAGAGAATCCAGCAGCCGGCGCGGCGCGGCCCGCTCCAGGGATGCACCCGCTTTATCTGCCTGCAGGACGACACGTCACGCTCTGCGTGACGATAGGGGCTGGCGATCGAGGGCTGGCGATCAGACCGGGGGCCGACTGCGCCCGCCCGTTGGGGCTTGAGCAATCCCTCGTTCCCGCTGCCGGTGCTATCGGGCGAAGCCGCGGCCATCCGAAATGAACAGGGGGCGTGACGCGGACAATCACCCGCGGCCGGGCCCACATAATCGCGCGCCATTCCTGTGAAATATCCCACCCTCCGACGCCAGCACATTTGCTTGCGATCATGCCGGGCGCCAGGGTATCATTCATGCTCAAATGGGCGTTTGCGGCGTCAGATGCGAATGCGTCCAGATAATCACATTACAAAGATAATTTATTTTGAGGTAAGGCGATAGGCTTCGTCGTGTGAGATGCGCGCACCGTTCTTAGCGGTGCTGACCACACTCCGGCATGACGGGCGGTATAAGTGAATAAGCCGGCTCGCAATCTCTGAGGCCGCTGGGAGCGAACGTGTTGATGGAGATGGACGGGGGGCACGCGGCGGAACTGGCAGCGCTTCGGGCGACGTTGGACAAGGAGATCGCCCGCGCCGAAGAGCGCATACGCCAGCAGGAGACCGAACTTGGGAATCTGAGCCTACGCCTCGAAGCCGCCCTTGCACGCGCCGAGGTCGAGCGGCGTCGACGGCACAATATATCTGAGGTGATCCGGGCATTGCCTGTTTCCGCGCGCCGCGGATGGCGGGGTGTGCGGGGCCGGCTGATCCGTCGTTTTGGCTCCGGGGAGCTGGAGGCCAATTGCCGGCTGCTTCTGGACTCCGGCCTCTTCGACCGCCAGTTCTACCTGGATCAATATCGCCAGCCCGATTCGGTCAGCGTCGAACCGGTGGTAGATTACCTGTTGCGTGGGGGGTTCGAGGGCTGCTGGCCGAACCCCGTTTTTGACTCCGATTTTTATCTGTCGACCTATCCGGACGTGGGCGGCGCGGCCCTGAACCCGCTGTGGCACTATATTCTTTACGGCGAGGCGGAGGGCCGTATCCCCAGCGCGACCTTCAGCCCGATCGCCTATCGAGACGAGCATCCCGAGCTGGAACCCTGGCAATCACCATTGGCCGACCATCTGTCGAAGCATGCGACGGACAGGCGGCGCAGCAGCGGCCTGAAAGCGGTTCCGGGCGCCGCCTGGCGGACATGGTTGCGCTGGTTGCGGGCGTTTCGCTACAGGAGAATGGCGAAGACCACTGTCCCGGCGTTCCGGGCCGGGCTCTTGGGGCATCACGCCCGCCATGTCGCCTTCCGGCCGGGCCGCAAGGGGATGATGGACGGCGCGCTTCCGGCGGTGCGCAGCGGAACCTACGAATGGCGCAACCAATCCCCAGGCTATACCTATATCGCCCCGCGCTGCCCGGCCAATCTGGATGAGCGCATCGCACGGTTCCGCGCGACGCCGCGT
>CALROF020000124.1:0-18940 GCA_943369775.1 Reyranella massiliensis 521 | reverse complement strand
AGCACACGCCCATCAGACAGTAAGGCGCACGTGGCGCTCCGGTGACCGGCGTCGTGCGGCAATGGTCGATGCCGGCAGCCAGCAAAGCGGCAGCGACCGTGTCCCCTGCCCGTGCCGCGACAGGCTTGCCGTCGACCGTGATTGCGACGGCAGCGCCGGCGTCAGCCAGCCTCTTGAACATGGAACCTCCGGGCACTGAAGGGAGCGACGAGCGACTTGTCGAGCGCACCTCGGGCAATCATCGGCGCGATGGTGAGCGCGTGGTTGGCGGCGAGCGTCACACCGGAATGGCAGCAGACGGTGAAAGCGCCGGGGTGCGTCTCGGACTCGTCGTAGATCGGGAAGCCATCCTGGGTCATGACGCGGATGGCGCTCCAGGTCCGCACCACGTTCACGTTGGCAAGAAGCGGGAACTGGCGTACGGCGCGCTCCGCTTCGGTCGCACTGACGCCAATGGTGAGGCCAGCCGGATCGACGCTCTCTTCCTTGGAGTCGCCGATCATCACCGTGCCCTCGTCGGTCTGACGCAGGGTGACGACAGGATATTTGAGGAAAGGCCGCAGCCGCTCGGTCACAACGATCTGGCCGCGCTCCGGCCGCATCGGCGCTTCCAACCCGACCATGGGCGCCAGCCGCATGTTGGCGTTGCCGGCGGCCAGCGCCACCTTGCCTGACCGGATCTCGCCGTGGGCCGTCGTGAGACGGAACTCCCCGCCTTCCTTGGCGATGCTCTCCACCCGATGGCTCGGCAGGTAAGTCACGCCGCGCGCGTTGATGGCGGTGTGCAACGTGCGGAACAGGCGCAGCGAGTTCACGTGACCATCGAGCGGGCAGTAACTGCCACCGACCACTTCGGGACCGATGTCCGGCAGCATCCTGGCCACCTGCGAATGGTCCATGATCTCCGTCTTGTAATCGACGATGCCCGGCTGGTTGTGCAGCCGCTTGAGGATATTGGTGCGTGCTTCCAACTCCTTCTCCGACAGCGCAAGGTGGAAGCCGCCAGGGCGTTGGAAACAGACATCGAGGCCGGTCTCCTGCTTCAGCAGGTCCGAGAAGCCGCCCCAGGCATTGGACGACCGGATGGTCCAGCCGGCATAGGGGGCGAGGCCGAGACCTTTGCTCTGTACCCAGACCAACGCGAAGTTGCCGCGGCTTGCGCGCACCGCACGATCGCCTTCGTCGAGCACGACGACCCGGCAGCCTTCGCGCGCCAGCCCCCAGGCGGTGGCAACGCCGACCAGCCCGCCGCCGACGACGGCGACATCATAGTCAGCGACTCTTACGTTAGCGGCCATGCGTGGCTCCTCGCCCGACCAGCAGGCGCTCCAGCCCATAGGCCCGATCCAGCAGGATCAGCGCGACAACGGTGATGGCGATCACGCAGGCCGACACGGACGTCACCAGCGGATCGATATTGTCTTGGATGTAGAGAAACATGCGTACAGGCAGGGTTTCGGTTCCGGGAGCGGCGATGAACACCGTCATCGTCACTTCGTCAAACGAATTGATGAAGGCGAGCGCCCAGCCACTGGCGAGACCCGGCAGGACCAGGGGCAAGGTAATGCGCTTCAGCACCACCCACTCCGTGGCGCCAAGCGACACCGCCGCGTGTTCGATGGCGCGGTCCAGCCCGATCGCCGAGGCCAAGGTCAGGCGCAGGGCAAAAGGCAGCACGATCACGATGTGCGACAGGACGAGGCCCGTGAAGGTGCCGCCCAGACCGATCTCCGTGAAGAAGCGCAGGAAGGCGATGCCCAGCACGACATGCGGGATCATCAATGGCGACATGAAGAGTGCCGTCATCGCGTCGCGGCCGGGAAAGCGATAGCGGGCAATGGCGAGAGCGGCCGGCACCGACACGGTCACCGCAATGGCCGAAGAGAGAGCCCCCAGCCAGATGCTGCGCCAGAAGGCGGAAATGAACTCTGGATAGCGACTGATCGCGTAGAACCAGCGCAGCGACCAGCGATCGGTCGGGAACGACAGATAGCCTTCCGGCGTGAAGGCCACGATGCAGACGACCAGAATCGGCGCCAGCATGAACGCGACGAAGATCGTGTGATAGGCAAGTGCGAGAGGACCGTTCCGGCTCATGCGAACACCTGCGCATAGCGCCGCTCGACCAGCCGGTTGGCACCCCAGACGATGGCCACGAGGGCAAACAACAACAGCACGGCGACCGCCGCACCTAGTGGCCAGTTCAGCGTGTTCAAGAACTCATCGTAGGCCAGCGTCGACGCGACCTTGAGCCGGCGACCGCCGATGATCGCGGGCGTGGCGAAGGCACTAGCCGCCAAGGCAAAGACGATCACGGCGCCGGAGAGGATGCCGGGCATGACCTGCGGCAGCACGATACGACGCAGCACCGTGAAAGGACCCGCGCCCAGCGCGATCGCCGCGTTCTCGACCTGGGGATCGAGTCGCTGCAGCGACGCCCAGACCGCCAGCACCATGTAGGGCATCAGCACATGCGTCAGCGCCACGATGACGCCGGTCTCGGTGAACATGAACGGCAGCGGCGCGTCGACAAGACCCAGGTTCATCAGCGCCTTGTTCACCAACCCGCTGCTGCCGCCGAACAACAAGGCCCAACCCAAGGTGCGCGCGACGACGGAAATCAGCAGCGGCCCCAGGATCACCAGCAGGAACAGGCCGCGCCACGGGCTCTTCATGCGGTTCAGGATGTAGGCTTCCGGGGCACCGAACAGTGCCGCCAGCAGGGTTACACAGAAGGCGATGCGGAAGGTCCGCCAGAACATCTCGTGGAAGTACGAGTCGCTCAATACCTCCTGCCAGTTCTTCAGGATGAAGACCGGCTCGATGCCCTTGTACTGCCCCCAATCGTGAAACGAGAGCAGGACGGTCATGGCGAGCGGCACGACCACGACGCCGGCAAACAGCACCAGCGCCGGCAGGCTCATCAGGTAGGGCGCCGCTCTCATGATCCCCACGCCAGATATACGGTGGCGCCCTCGCCCGGCATGGTCTCGCCCGTGTTCTGCCGGATGACCGTCACCAATCCCGATGCCGTATCGACCTGATAGAGCCAGTGGTTGCCCTGGAAAATCCGCGTACGCACCGTGCCGGCAAGCCCGGCGGCCGCAAAGGAGATACGCTCCGGCCGCACCGACGCACCGTTCACCAGATTAGTCTTGCCCAGAAAGTTGGCGACGAAAGCCGTCGCCGGCTTCTCATAGGCCTCGTGCGGCGGTCCGACCTGCTCGGCCTTGCCGTGGTTCATCACCACGATCCGGTCCGACAGCGCCATCGCCTCGGCCTGGTCGTGCGTCACCAGAATGGTCGTGGTGCCGACCGTGCGCTGGATCTGCCGCAGCTCGATCTGCATGCCCTCGCGCAGTTTGGCGTCGAGGTTGGACAGCGGCTCGTCGAGCAGCAGGATCTGCGGCCGGATAACCAGCGCCCGGGCGAGCGCCACGCGCTGCTGCTGGCCGCCCGAGAGCTGGCGCGGGAAGCGCGCGGTAAAGGCGCCGAGGCCGACCAGCTCCAGGGTCTCGCCGACCCGCGTCGTTCGCTCCGCTGCGGCGACGCCTTGCATCTCGAGCCCGAAGGCCACGTTCTCCGTCACCGTCATATGTGGGAAAAGCGCGTAGCTCTGAAACACGATGCCAAGGCCGCGCCTTGCCGGCTTCATCGCGAGCAGGTCCTTGCCGCCCAGCCGGATGGCGCCGGCCGTTGGTTCGACGAAGCCTGCAATCATTTGCAAGGTCGTCGTCTTGCCGCAACCTGACGGCCCGAGAAGGGAAACGAATTCCCCCTTCTCGACTCCCAGCGTCAGGCCGTCGACCGCCTTGTGCGTGCCGAAGGCTTTGCTGAGGCTCTCGAGTTCGAGGAAGGCCAAGCGCTAGCGCTCCACCTCGCGGTTCCACCGCTTGGTCCAGTCGTCGCGCTGGGCGTTGATGGCATCCCAGTCGGGCGCGATGATCAGCTTTGCGCGCTCGCCGACCGGCGCCATCTTGAGCTCCGACATATTGACGTCGACCTTGGTGTTCACCGGGCCGTTGCCCATTTCCTTGGCCATGCCGGTCTGCACCGGAGCAGAGACCAGCGTCTTGATCATCTCGTGCGCCAGCGGATTGACCGACGGCTTGGTCACGACGCAGGCCGAGGCGAGCAGGATCGGCGCGCCTTCCTTGGGATAGATGAAGTCGACCGGGAACCCTGTGTTGGCGAAGGCCTGGACACGGCCGGTCCCCCAGACGGCAATATTGGCCTGCCCCGACTGGAACAGCTCCGTCATCTTGCCCGGCGAGGGTTCGTAGACCAGAACGTTGGGATTGATGTCGGCCTTCATCACCTTGAAGCCCGGCTCGATGGTCTTCTCGCCGCCGCCGTTCATGCGCGCGAACATCATGAGCGTGTAGAGCCCATAGGTGTTGTTGATCGGCGGGATCACGAGCTGCTTCTTGAACTTGGGATCCTTGAGGTCGTTCCAGGAGGTGGGCGTCGCCCAGCCCTTGTCCTTGAAGACCTTGGTATTGATCATGAAGCCGGTGCCCGTCTGGCCGACGGCGACCGCCTTGTCGTCCTTGAACAGCGCCGCGGGATAGAGCTCGCTCTTGTCCATTCCCTGAATGGGCGAACAGAAGCCGAGCTGGATAGCCTGATACATAACGCCATCGTCCATGATGGCGACGTCGATCACCTGGTTGGCCTTCTGCGCTTGCAACTTGGCCAAGGTATCCGTTGAATTGCCGGCCACGTACTCGACCTTCACGCCGTGCTTCTTCTCGAATTCCGGGAAGACTTCCTTGCGCAGGTGGGAGTCCCAGACGCCGCCGTAGGCGGCGACGGTCAGGGTCTTCTGCTGGGCCATCGCCGGAATGGCGCCAAACAGAACGGCTGCTCCCAGGATCGCGCCGAGGCGCGTCAGACGTTGCATTTTCCCCTCCTTGTTTATGAAGCCCCGATGACCATGTTTTCCGCAGGGGCTTGCAACGTCAAATCCGATTTCTCCGGCGCTTACATAACAAATTGTTATATTGGGCCCATGCGCGGCCTGAACCCACGCCAGATCGAAGCCTTCCGCGCCCTGATGCTGACCGGCAGCGTTGGCGCCGCCGCCAACCTGCTCAACGTCAGCCAGCCGGCCGTGAGTCGCATGATTCGCGACTTCCAGCATCATGTCGGCCTCGCTCTGTTCGAGCGGCGCGGCACCAGACTGGTGCCGACCAGCGAGGCCCTGTCGCTGTACGCCGAAGTGGAGCGTGCCTTCGTTGGCCTGGAACACATCGCCAAGATGGCGACCGAACTCAGGACACGTCGGGCCGGCTTCCTGCGCATCGCCGCCCTGCCCGCCCTCGCCAATGGCTTTCTTCCGCGCTTCGCCGGACAGTTCGCGGCAGAACGGCCGCGACTTGACCTCGTCCTGTCCGGCCTCGTGTCACATGCGGTCCTGACGGCGGTTGTCCACGGCCAGTGCGATCTCGGCTTTGCCGAAGCGTCGTTCGAGCACACGGCCGTAGCCGTCGAACACATGCCAAAGGCGCCTTACGTCGCGGTCCTGCCACACGGACATCGCCTCGCCAGCAAGGCGAAGCTTCGCCCCAAGGACTTCGAAGGCGAGAGCTTCGTCTCCCTCGGCCATTCCGGCATATCGCGCTTCCGCATCGATCGCGTTTTCGCCGAGCATGGGGTGAAGCGCATCCTGCGTATCGAGACGCCGCTATCGGAAATCGCCTGCGCGCTCGTCGCGTCTGGTGCCGGCATCGCGCTCTGCGAGCCGTACACGGCACACGAATACTCGACACGCGGGATCGTCATCCGCCCCTTCGAACCACGCATCGATTTCGAGTTCTCTGTTCTCTATGCCGAAGCGCAGCGTACCGCGCTTCCCGCGCGCGAGTTCATCGACAGCTTCCGCGGCCACGTCGCCGACTTCCTGCGCCGCCAGACCTGGCGTTCCAAATCATGACACCGTGACGAGCATGAACGTCAGTTCGTGCTTGTTGTTGTGCAGGTGCAGGACCTCGGCGCCCGGCAGCGCGGCAAAGGCTTCTGCCGTTTCGTGATCCGTTTCGCCTTGGAACTTGATGGTGCAGACGAAATTCTTCACCTGGCCTGTCGCGCGCCAGCGCTCAACCAGCCGCAGCAAGCGCGCCGGATAGCAGATGACATCGGAGAACAGCCAGTCGACCGGGCCGATGGTGGCCGGTTCCAGTGCAAATGCACTCTCGCCCCGACACTCGACGCCGGCCATCGCGGCAACACGAGGATCGAGGGGCGCCTTGTCGATCGCTACGACCTCGGCGCCGAGCTTGGCCAACACCCAGGTCCAGCCGCCGGGCGAAGCCCCAAGATCGAGACAGCGTTCGCCCGGCTGCGGCCACCGGCGCAGACGTACCAGCGCTTCCCACAATTTCAGGTAGGCACGGCTGGGCGGTCCGACTTTGTCTTCGACCAGCTCGACTTCGCCATTGGCAAACGGCGAACTGCACTTGGCTGCAGCCAGCATCCGATCCGGTGCCATAAGGGTCCAGGCGCCGAGGGGCGCTGTCGGCGCGGCAGCCGGAAAGATCACCGGCTTGGCCGAGACGTGCGGCAGGCGCTCCTGGATCAGGGCGGCACGACGGTGGTGCAGCGGCGCATATATCGCCCAATTACGCTGGATATCGCGCAATGACTTGGCGGCCGTGCCGATCGACGCCACGGGCAGCTCGATGCACTCATGCCAGATATTGGCAGCCCATGCCGCGCGTACGGCCGGCCCTTCGGCGACCAGAAGCCGCCCATGTTCAGTGGCAATCGCGACGCCACGCCGGGCGAGTTCTTCGCGCAGTTGCGCTTCGAAGCCGTCGGCGGCGAGGTAGGCGGTTGTCACGTCGATGCCATGGTTGCAGTGCGGGCGAGCGGATCGCCTAGAAGGCAGCGTCGCAGCTCGAGTGCGCGCCCGAGGAGATCGAGTGCTTCTGCGGCGGCGCCTGTCAGAGCGCTGCCTTCGCCTTCATGCATCGTCATGGCGTGCATACCGCCGGTAAGATTGATCAAAATCAATCTCAATGTAACGGGCGTGCAGTGGCGAATCAGCCAACACTCGTGTTAGCGTGACGCAACAACGGAGGGAGATACAATGCTTACCAAACGTTTTCTGATTACGGCTGCCGTCGCAGGCGCTCTGACCGCGACCACAGTCGCTACGGCTTTCGCACAGAGCCAGCCGATCGTCGGCATCTCGACTGTGACTACCTATTCCGTTGACGCAACCATCACCGCCATCGATCCGGCCAACCGCACGATAACCTTCACGGGTCCAGCCGGCCGCTCCCTCACCCACAAGGTGAGCGAGGGCGTCAAGATGGACACGTCCAAAGTCGGCGACCTAGTGTCGATCGCCTTCGAGGACAGGCTGAGCTTCGTCCTGGCGGGTCCGAATGCGACTACGCCGCGCGATCGCAATCTCAGTGTCGTCGCAGGTGCCGCCGGCAACAATCGCGCTGCGGGCGTCATTGCCGACCAGTCGGTCGCGACTTGGTGGGTGACGGCAGTCGATCCCAGCGCGGCTAAGATCTCCGTCGTGAATCCCGGCGGCGGCGAGGTCCGTACCTACAACGTCCTGACCGGCGAAGGCCGCGCGCAGCTTTCGCGGGTCAAGCCGGGCGACAATCTCACGGCGATCAACACGCAGGTGCTGATCATGGCGATCACGCCGAAGAAGTAGAGCCAATGAGGCATTTAGGGGGCGTACCGCTCTACGGGTGCGCCCCCGGCGAAGAGTCCTAGCCACGCTTCGCCGCCGCTTGCTAACCTCCGGCCAACACGGAGGAATTCATGGCAAAGTTCGGCATCGGACAATCGGTTCGCAGGGTCGAGGATCCCCGGCTTCTCACTGGCGGCGGCCGCTATACAGACGACACCAAGCTCTCTGCGCCCGCCGCCCGCGCCTACGTGCTGCGGTCGCCACACGCCCATGCCGACATCAAGAGCATCGATACAGCTGTCGCCCGCAAGGCGCCCGGTGTCCTGCTGGTGTTGACGGGCGATGACGTGAAGAAGGCGGGCTATGGCGACCTGCCCTGCCTCGTGCCCGTGAGCAACCGCGACGGCACCCCGCGCGCCGACACGCCCCGCCCCATGCTGGCTCAGGGCCGCGTCCGTCATGTTGGCGATCCGGTGGCCCTGGTCGTCGCCGAGACGCTGGAACAGGCCAAGGACGCCGCCGAGCTGATCGAGATCGACTACGAAGCACGCCCCCACACCGTCGGCACCTTCGAATCCGCACAGGCGGGTGCGCCGCTGGTTCACGACCACATCAAGGGCAACCTGGTGTTCGATTGGGAAATGGGCGACCGCGCCAAGACGGAAGCAGCCTTCACCAAAGCCGACCGTGTCGTGAAGCTGCAGATCGTCAACAACCGGCTGGTCGTGAACTCGATGGAACCGCGCGGCGCCATCTGCGAATACGACGCCAAGGATGATCGCTCCACGCTCTGGGTCTCCTCGCAAGGTGTCAGCGTCATCCGACCCGTTGTCGCGGACATGATCTTGAAGATCGGCCAGCCCAAGCTGCGCGTACGCACCGGCGATGTGGGCGGCGGGTTCGGCATGAAGATCTTCGTCCATCCCGAATATCCCCTCGTCGTCTGGGCGAGCCGGGAGCTCAAGCGCACTGTGAAGTGGATTCCCGATCGCCAGGAGGCCTTCCTCTCGGACGTCCAGGGACGCGACCACGTCTCGATCGCCGAGATGGCTCTCGACAAGGACTGCAAGTTCCTCGGCTTCCGCGTCACGACTTACGCCGCGCTGGGCGCCTATCTCAGCCACTTCGGCGCCTTCATCCCGACGATGGCGGGTAGCGGCATGCTGGCCGGCCTCTACCAGACGCCCACGATCTACGTGAACGTGAAGGGCGTAATGACCAACACCGTGCCGACCGATGCGTATCGTGGCGCCGGCCGCCCCGAGGCGGCTTATCTGCTGGAGCGTTTCGTCGACCACATCGCGCGCGAGACGGGCCTGACGCCGGACGAACTGCGCAAGCGGAACCTCGTGAAGCCGAACCAGATTCCGTGGAACACCGCGCTGGGAGACACTTTCGACTCCGGCGATTTCGACAACGTCATGCTGAAAGGCATGGAGAAGGCCGACTGGAAGGGCTTCTCTGCCCGTCGCGCTGCCTCGCTCGCCAAAGGCAAGTGGCGTGGCATCGGCATGGCGACCTATGTCGAGAAATGCTCGGGCGGTGCACCCGAGAGCGCCATCGCCAAGTTCAATGAGGACGACACGATCACCGTCTTCGTGGGCGTGCAGACGAATGGCCAGGGCCACGAAACTGCCTTCACGCAGATCATGTCGGCTCGGCTGGGTGTCGATGCCGACCGCATTCGCATCGTCCAGGGCGATTCTGACTTCACCCCCGAAGGCATGACTGGCGGCAGCCGCTCCATCCCGGTCGCGGGCGCGGCGGTACTAGGTGTCAGCGACAAGATCATCGAGAAGGGCAAGCTGGTTGCCGCCTCGGCGATGGAAGCCGCTGTCGGCGATATCGAATACAAGGATGCGATCTTCCGCATCGTCGGTACCGATCGCACGATGAACCTGTTCGACGTGGCCAAGGCCGCCCGGGATCCCAAGCATGTTCCGGCCGGCGAGCAACCTGGCCTCGATGGCGACTTCACCCGCACGCCGTCGGCCGCGACCTTCCCCAACGGCTGCCACGTATGCGAGCTCGAGGTCGATCCCGACACGGGCACGCTGCAGATCCTGAACTACTCGATCATGGACGATTTCGGCACGGCGCTGAATCCGCTGCTGTTGCAGGGTCAGGTTCATGGCGGCGTCGGCCAGGGTGTCGGCCAGGCGCTCACGGAAAAGACCGTCTACGACAACGACTCCGGCCAGCTCATGAGCGGTTCGCTCATGGACTATGCCCTGCCCCGTGCCGACGTGGTGCCGCATGTACACTTCGACATGCACAACAGCCTGTGCACGACCAATCCGCTGGGCGTAAAAGGTGCCGGCGAGGCTGGCGCCATCGGCGCACCTCCGGCCGTGATCAACGCCATCGTCGATGCGATTCATCCGCATACCGGCCTCAAGCATGTCGACATGCCCGTGACGGCGGCATCGCTGTGGGCGGCAATCGAGGCAAACCGAACCAGGAAGGCGGCATAGGCCCATGGCCGAACAGAAAAAAGACTTGGTGGATGCGCTGGCGGATTCGCTGAAAGCCATCGACGACGACTTCACGGACGAGATGCGCGAACTGCGCGCCCTCTTCGAGGAAGCCAAGCGCGAGGCCGAGAAGGATGAACCCAACGGCCAGAAGCTCCGCGCGCTGCTGCACGATGCCAACGAGATGGTGCGAACCTTCACCATCCTCGACCCTGCCTGGCAGGGCGTGCAAAGGGTCGCCCGCCTCTTCGGCATGCTCTAGCAGGCACCTATGATGGATCTCGTCGAAGCCGACCGCGTCGAGATCCATATTCTGGTCGACAACGCGACCGATGGACTCTCCTCGACGCCTCTCAATGTCGAGGGAGAGTTCGCCTTCACCAATCGCCGCGGGCTCCGCGCTTCATCCGACCGCTGCCTGTGTTGCGCGGTCCACGGCCTCTCCTGCCTCGTCACGGTCGAGCGTGGCTCGACACGGCATACGGTGCTGTTCGACAGCGGGCCGGAGGAATATGCCTTCGAGCGCAACACGACGCGACTTGGCGTCGATCTCGGCCGCATCGAGGGAATCGTGCTCTCGCACGGCCATTGGGATCATGCCGGAGCGATGAAGCTTGCACTCCAGGGCATTCGCGGACGCAACGGCGGTCGCTCCGTTCCCTTCCATGTGCACCCCGGCATGTTCCGGCAGCGCGGCATGAAGCTTCCCGATGGCAGCGTGCGGCTGATGGACGATGTGCCGAGCGCCGCCGAACTCACGGGCCTGGGTGCCGAGATCGTTTCGACGACGGAACCGCAGCGCCTGCTCGACGACATGTTCCACGTCAGTGGCGAGATCCCGCGTGTGACATCGTTCGAGCGCGGCCTGCCCGGTCAGGTGAGGCGCACTGAACACGGCACCGGATGGGAGCCGGACGAACTCCTGATGGACGAGCGCTGGCTCGCCGTAAACGTCAAGGGCAAGGGGCTGGTCGTGCTAAGCGCCTGCTCGCACGCCGGCATCGTGAATGTCCTCACGCACGCGCAGGCAAGCTTTCCGGATCTAAAGCTGCATGCCGTGCTGGGCGGCCTGCATCTGTCGGGCACCAACGAGAAGATCATTCCGGAAACGGTTGCAGCCATGAAGCAGTTCGGCCTGATGCAGATCGGGGCAGGTCATTGCACGGGCTGGCGCGCCATGTCGGCTCTGGCTCAGGCCTTCGGCGACGATGTGCTCGCACCTTCCGCCGTCGGCAAACGATACTGGTTCTAGCGCTGCTGCTTCAGGAGCGCCTTCCTCAGCCGCGTCATCGTTTCATCATTGAGAAAGAAGGCACGTTCGCTGCGATAGCTTTCGTAGCGGGCTATTTCTATCGCACCGACCGTCGCCGCCAGCCTGTCGGCGTCCATCTTGCGCTCGAAGGCGCAATGAACGGCCGGACCGCATTCGTCTTCCACCGTACGTACCGAATAGTGACCCTGGGGTGGGAAAGTGACGATGAGATCGTGCAGGGTGCGCGCCATCTCCATGATCGGGCGGCCAGCGTCATCCGCTTGGCAAAGCACCAGATAAGGGCTGATCGCCTCCAGGGTTGTACCGTCTCTCATGGCGTTTCTAACGGCCCAGCCGCTGGCAAAGTTGCGTGAACATTCGGACGCAGCCCAAGATGCAACTCTTTGCCCCGAGTGGCGTTAATACGATGACGCGATCTTTCAGCCGCGGATGTACCGGTAAAGATCGTCCAAGGCCCGCCCGGAATCCCCGGTGCGGGCCTTTCTCGTTGGTCCTTGCGGCCTGCTAATTTCTCTCGGCGCGCTAATAGTCCCATTCCATCTTGGCACCGACGCGCCCCGTGGAATCCGCACCGATATCGCCTTCGAGCTTCACGTTATCGAGGATGTCGATCTGCACGACGCCGCGGCTGGAATTGCCCGACGCGCCCTGCTTGGCGCCGACGTAGATTCCGGGCGCCACATAGCGGCCGGCTTCGATGGAGACAGGTGAGCCGCCCAAGCCCCCGGCGCCGCCCGACGAGCCGACGCTCAACCGATCGAGCCCCAGGCCCTGCCGCAGGCGGCTCATGAAGCTGCTGCCGGGTGACTGGCCCGTAAGCTCGGCGACGGCGGAGGCAACCTGCACCAGCTCGAAGGCGCTGAGGCTCGACGCCGACTTGCCGAAGATCAGCAACGCCATGGCCTCGTCGGCAGGCAGCGACGGCGAAGAACTGATGGCAATGGCGGGCGCACGCGACGTGCCGGAAACCGTAATGGTGATCGTCGTCTGCTGCACGCTGGTCGACGCCACGAAATCCAGCGCCGGATCGATAGTGTTGAGATTGTCCAGAGTGACGACGCCCCGCGTGAAGTTGAGTCGGCGGCCACCCAGCGTGAACTCACCCCGGCGCATCGTCAGCCCGCCGATGGCCTCCGGTGCCGAGGGCGTGCCGCTGACCTGGAACTGCCCCGACATCTCGGCATCGAGACCACGGCCGCGCACGAAAATCGCCTGCGGTGCATTGATGGTCAGTGCGAGACGAATCGGCACCGCACCCGGCGGAGGCGCTGCCTTCTTCGGCTGGTTGGGGTTGACGGGCGGAGGCGGTGCGGCGCCGAGCTTGTTGATCTCCCGCACCTGAAGCGTTGGGAAGTCGATCGACTGCGCGGCGCCCACGGCGATCTCTGCGCGGTCAATGGTGATCGGTCCCGAGACGTCGATACCGCCCGCCGTCGAACCGGTGATCTTGATGTTACTCGAAATCGTCGCCACGAGGTCGGGCCGGCTCACCAGCAGGGCGCGCTGACTGCCGACCGAGAGGTCGAGCACAGGCCCCTGCTCCGGATCGAGCCTGACCGTGCCGCTGGCCGTGACGTTGCCGTTGCGGCCGGTCTGGAAGTTGAGCCGCTGGATCGTCAGGACGTCGCCCTGCAAGGCCAGCCGGCCCTCGCCGCCGCTCAGTCGCAGACCAGCTTCGGGCAAGGCCAGCCCACCGTTGGACAGGTCGACCGTGCCACTGCCCGTAACGCGCGAGCCCGCAATGTCAAAGGACAGGTTCGGGCGCACTGTGCCCGTGACCCCGCGCACGTTGTTGCCCAGCAGCGGCGCAAAAGGCGCAATGTCGACGGAGCCGCCCACGGTCGCCGTTGCCGCAAGCGGTGCGCGGCCCTGCGGAAGGGTCGCCTGGCCCTTCAGCGTCAGGTTCGTTGAACCACCCGCGGAAATCCTTGCATCGAGGGCCGCCTGCTGCCCCACCAGCGAAGCTGTCCCCTGCAAGGCCAGCGGCGGGACCAAGGCCGTATCCGGCATCCGCAGCCGGACACCTGCCGCATTGTAGGTGGCTTCGATGCGCGGCGCTGCCATCGGCCCCTGCACACGCAGACGCGTATTCAATGTGCCTTCGAGATTGGTCCCCGGCGCGAAGGCCTCGATCAGCGAAAGCGGCAATGCGGCCAGTTCGAGCTGGAGATCGCTGGCCACCGGATCGAGCGTACCGCTGGCGGCGAGACGGCCGCCGCCCAGCCGCATGTTGGTCGGATCGATCCTGATCCGGTCCCCTGTGATGCGAATCTTGGTCGGTGCCGCCAGCGCCACGGGGACGCGATCATAGCGACCGTCGAAGCGCTGCAGAGCGATCAGAATCTCATCGGCAACCATTTCCAGCCGGGCCGCGAGATTGGCAGCGGTGCTGCCTGTCGCCTGCATCGTTACATCGAGGCCTTGGCGATCGCCCTTGGCCGTTGCCGTCAGACCGTTGACACCCGATGCACCAGCCAGCCGGCTCGCCGCAAGTTTGAGATCAGTACGGGCGTTGCCCATTGGATCATCAATTGTGCCGGATAGGTCGAGTGCACCGACGGCAATGCCGCCGCTCCTGATGTCGGCGCCCTGAACGCGAACGTCGAGCCGGCCTGCCGGCGACCCGGGATCGGCCGTTACTTCGGCGTTGAGCGATCCCGCAAGCTCAGCACCAATCAAGGGAGACAGATCCTGCAGGCGGGCCATGCTAAGCTTCGCGTGGCCCGTCGTACGGGCCTGCGTGACGGCCAGATTGGCAACATCGAGGATGGCGCTCGCCCAACGTCCCTGGAACGACGGCACGACGATGCCACCCGCCGAATCGCGATCGAAGCGGCCGTTGAGAGTAAGTGCCTGGCTGGCCACGTCACCATTGGCTTCGACCGTTCCCCGCACCGCCCCTGTCGCATCGAGCGACGCGGTCGTCGAGAGATCGAGCTTCTGGGCCTTGAGCTGCTGATAGGCGAGGTCGCGAAGAGCGGCTTCCAGCTTGATGTCCGTACCATCGCCCCGCAGGGTGATCGTGGCCTTGGCCGAGGCGGCACCCGCGACATCGGCCTGGAGCGCAGCAAGCTTCGGCAGGTCGAGCGACAGATCGAGCGTTCCCATCGATCCGCGGCCGTTACCGTCGATGGTGAAGGCGCCGCTTTCGGTTGCGATGCGCACTCCGCGCAGAGACCAGGTCTCGTCGCGCTTCAGCCCGGCAGTGCCTCCGAGCGACACCGGTGACGCGACGAGGTCGTGCGGTAGGTCCGGCACGCCCAAGTCACGCAACGCACCTTGCCATGTCAGGGTGAGATCGCCCTTGTCGCTCGTCGCTGTCAGGTCGAGATCGGCCCGGCCCGTCAGATCGCGCCCGGCCAGCGCAGAAAAGGGCGTCAAACTCGGGAGGGTCAGGGTGACCTTGCCCTCGCCGCGTTCCGTAGTGGTTATGTAGGTGCCCGTTCCCTTCAGCGCCGCAGGCGACGAGGTGACGTCCAGCAGCTCGACGGTCAGCGTCTTGTCGCGCACGCCGACTCGCGCGTCGACCGCCACCTTTCCCAGCGCTGGAAAGCGGGCGTCGAGCCCGGCCACAGAGATGTCTTCCGCACCACCGGTCAGCAGAAGCGTTCCCTGCGGCCGCGTCGCGAGCGCGCCAAGATCGGCCTTGGCTTCGAGCTTCAAGCCGCGCCATGTGGCACCCGCCAACAACGGGCCGAAGGGGCCGGGTTCTGCGGCCTCCACGGTCACCGTGCCCTGCAGGCGGTCAGCGGCACGCTCGTAACGGCCCGACGCGGTCACTCCGATCGGGCCCAAGGTAAATCGCGCCTCGCGAAGCGTGACGAGCTTGTCGTCGAGCGCAGCTGTCGCCGTCAGCGTCAGCGGCCCACGGATCGCGTCCGTCACCGGTCCCTTGGGCAAGCCCGGTCCGGCGGCATCGAGGCGCAGGGTGACGTCCGTCGCACCATCGCGTGGCTGCCAGCTTGCCTTGCCCGTCGCGGTCGCGGCATCGGCTGCCGACAACGTCAGATCGGCGCTGCCTGCACGGACATCGCCGCGAAGGGCAAGCCGGGTTGTGAAGCCCTCGATGTCGGGCCGCTCGAGCAGGGCCGCGGCGACACCGCCCTTCCCTTCGTCGAAGGTTACCTCACCGTCGACGGACTGCGTGTTGGCGTCGAAGCGGATATCCGCCCCGAGACGTCCCATCGGACCATCGAGCCGGCTTCCCTCGAGCTTGAGTCGACCGTCGGCAAGACTTGCCGGCAGTACGGCATTGCCGGTGATCTTCCAGCGCGAATCGACCTGGGCGAGCGCGGCACCTATGTGCAACTCGTCGATCGACAGTGCGTGCAGATCGACGCCGACAGGCAATTGCAGGGAGCCGCCGCCCTTTGCGTTGGCAGGCTCAGCCTTTGCCGGTTCCGGCGCTCGGGCGACGTCGATGCGCCGCGCCGAAACGATGTCGATCTGCACTCGCCCGCTTAGCAGCGACAGGAATGACCAGCGGACCTCAGCATCTTCGATTGTGAGCCAAGGACCCTGCCGGTCGGCGAGTTCTACCCGCTCGATCTTCAGATCCGTCGGAATAAAGCCGCTTAGTCCCTGAAGGCTGAGCCTGCTGTCCGGCGTCGACGCCAGGTCGGACACGATCGACGCCAAGGCACGCTGCACGGGCCCTGTCTGCAGCGCGCCAAACACGACTGCCAGCACGGCGAAGAGGCCGCCCAGTGTCCAGGTAAGGAGCCGTACGATCCGCATCAGAAAGCCTGCCCCAGGCTGACATACACACCGAACGGTGGATCGCCTTCGCGCCGATTTAGCGGAATGCCGACATCGAACCGGATCGGGCCGAAGTCAGTATAATAGCGGATGCCGGCGCCCGCACCGACACGCGGCGCGAACAATGAGAAGTTGGGCAGATAGTCGGGATAGGCACTGCCGGCATCGACGAAAGCCACCGCGCCGAACGACTTGCCGATACGCTGACGCAGTTCGACGCTCGCCTCGATGACGCTGGCGCCACCCAGTGGATTGTTGAAGGCATCGCGCGGGCCAGCGCTCTGATAGACGAAGCCGCGAACCGAGCCGCCACCACCGGCATAGAAGAGCTTGTCCGGAGGAATGCTGTTGATGTTGGTGGCAGGTTCGGTGCCAAAGGATGCGCGGGTCGCCAGAACGGTGCGCCCGGGCTCGGCGAGATCGAAGTAGCTGCGGCCTGTCAGGCGCATGATCGTGAAGAAGTTGCCGGCTGGGCCGATGTCGAGCCAGGGCGTTACGTCGAGCTGCAGGCGATAGCCCTTGGTCGGGTCGACGTCGCTGTTCGCCCTGTTGTAGAGCACCGTCATCGGGACACCGATGAGGTTGTAATCCTGGGTAATGCCGTTGCGGGTGATCTGCGCAAACTCGGCGGCGAGCCCGAAACGCACCTGCAGATGCGGCGAGACGGTTCGATCGAAACCAGCCTGAAACGTGATGGCGTTACGGGGGTAGGCGTCCAGCACCTCGCGCAACGCTGCCGCTTCGAGCCGCGCATCCTGGCCGGGCAGCCACCAGTCGGGCTTGCGGAAGGCCGCCCGAAAGGCGAAGCCCGTATCGAGGAGCGCGTTTTGCCCGAGACGGTTGATCTCTGCTGAAAGACGCAGGCTTTCGGCCTGGCCGAACAGGTTGCGATGGACCCAGAAGCCGTCGACGGCGAAGCCGAGCTGGGTTTCGTAGCTCAACCCAAAGCCGACGGAACGTTGCGGTCGGTCGGTCAGCTCGACATCGATCGGCAGTTCGCCGTTGGCATCGAGACCGGTGGCGGGCCGAATGCGCACCGCATTGAACACGCCCAGTGACGTGAGCTTGCCGCGCAGCGCATCGACCTTGGCAGGCTCGTAGGGGTCACCTTCTTTGAAAGGCACGCGACGCTGCAGCCAGACTGTGTCGACCTTCTCGGTGCCGGAGAAACGCACTGGACCCATGCGCGCCGTCGGTCCGCTTTCGACGATGAAGGTGACGTCGGCCTCGCGCGTGGCGTGGTCAACGACGACCTCGCGATCCTTGATCGCCGCCAGCGCGTAGCCGTGTTGCCGTAGCTGCGTGAGAAGTCGGTCCTGCGCGCTGATGATCGCGCCGGCATCTGCCGGATCACCGGGCGCCAGCTCGAGCTTGCTGCGGTCGATGTCGGGCATCGAGACCATGGCACCGGGAGGGCGAATGACCAGTTGCCCGATGCGATAGCGTGGCCCCGTCTTGATATTGAAGGAAAAGGAGATTGCGTCGGCTTCCGGTCGGGCCTCGATCGCATCGAGGGCTGCCGCGTCGGCGATTGGGCGGCCATCGAACGTGCCGTTCACCTCGGCGTCGTAGAAACCGCGGGAGCGCAGCGCCGCATTCACCTTCGACAGAGCCGCCTGCGCGCCTTGCAGCAGCGAGAGACTGTCGCCGGTAATCGGCTGATCCTTTTCGATACCTTCGACGAGGCTCTTGATGTCGGCCTCCATGCCCTCGTCGCCGGACATGGTGAGCTCGATCTTGGCGGTTCGCGCCTGTGCGATTCCGCACAATGATGCCCAAAGCATCATCACGAACAGTATCGTGCCCAACAAGCGCGCAAACGCACTTTTGCCCAGCACGGCGCGGTGTGGGGGGCAAACCGTCATCACCGTCACACAACGCCCCAGCAGCTGTTTGGATGCAAGACCTTAGTGTGTGAAAACTTCATCGCTGAACAGAGTGAACGATCTCGCCGTCTGGCGATAATGGAAATGGGAGGATCTTCAATGGTCAGGATAACACGCTCGCTACTGGCCGGCTCGGTTGCCATCGCGGCAACAGCCGTCCTGGCGACCGGCGGGTACAGTCAAGTTACACGTCAAGATCAAGAACCCTGGCGGCAATACGAGGGCCTTACGGCTCTCGAGATCCCCTTTGCCAACGGACCGGTCTCCATGGAGCATGTGCCGCAGGTCTGGCTGAAGCTCAATGGTGCACGACCGCGCTGGTTCGGCATGGACACCGGCTCGACGGGTATCGTCACGTCGGCTGAGCATTTCACGCCGGGGCCTCGCGATGTGGCCCAGGGGCCGGGACGACTGGTCTACAACAGCAGCGGCCGCATCCTGAACGGCGAACATTATCTCACCGACGTCGTGATCCAGCGCGACGCATACACGCCCGTCGCCACGGCGCGCGTGCAGGTCCTGCGCGTGACCCACATCACCTGCCTGGAGCACGCACGCGATTGCAGGCCAGAACAGAACCCACGCAATGTCGGCTTCATGGGCGTCGGCTTCGATCGCGATTCCGCACAGGGCACCGCCACCTCCGAACCCAAGAACCCCTTCGTCAGCCTTACGTCATTGGCGTCGGGCCAGCCGGTCGGCAGCGTGCGCAAGGGTTATGTGATCACCCGCAATGGCGTCCATCTCGGCATGACACCGGAGCTCACCCGCCATATGGCGTTCGTCAAACTGACACCGAAGGCTCATCCCCCTGGCGTTCCAGACTGGAACGGTGCGCCTCTGACCATATCCGTCGACGGTCGGGAGGGACGCGGCACCATGCTCATGGATA
>CALROF020000123.1:0-19031 GCA_943369775.1 Reyranella massiliensis 521 | reverse complement strand
CCTTGCGATCGAGTTCGTTGAAGTGCTCCCAGGTTGCCCAACGCGGCACGAGGTTGGAATTGGCGATCAACACGCGCGGCGCATCGGCGTGCGTGCGGAACACACCGACAGGCTTGCCGGACTGCACAAGCAACGTCTCGTCGGCGTTCAGCTTACGCAGCGACTCGACGATACGGTCGAAGCTACCCCAGTCACGCGCCGCGCGACCGATGCCGCCATAGACCACCAGCTCGCCGGGCTTCTCGGCCACATCGGGATCGAGATTGTTCATCAACATGCGCAACGGTGCTTCGGTCAGCCAGCTCTTGGCTGAAATCTCAGTGCCGCGCGGTGCGCGGACGACGCGGGCGTTATCGATGCGGGTCATGCTGTTCCCTTTCGATCCAATACAGGCAGGAAACCGTCACCGACGGCTTTGACCACGGCGCCTTCGGCGACCAGGGCCTTGGCTTTCTCCAGGTCGGGATGGAAATGGCGGTCGTCCTCGAGATGCGGCACGTCGCGGCGCAGGAGGGTCCGCACCGCTTCGAGTGGCGGGCTCGAGGCCAGGGGACGATGGAAATCACAGCCTTGTGCGGCCGCCAGCAGCTCGATGCCGACAATGGCGCAACCATTCTCCGCCATGTCGAGCAGGCGGCGCGCACCGTGCGCCGCCATCGAGACATGGTCTTCCTGGTTGGCGGAGGTCGGAATGGAATCGACGCTGGCCGGATAGGCGCGCTGCTTGTTCTCCGAGGTGAGCGCGGCAGCCGTCACCTGCGGGATCATGAACCCGGAATTGAGGCCCGGCCGCGGTGTCAGGAATGCCGGCAGACCCGACAGCGCCGGATCGACCAGCATGGCAATGCGGCGTTCGGCGAGCGAGCCGATCTCGCAGATTGCCATGGCGATGATGTCGGCGGCGAACGCCACGGGCTCGGCGTGGAAGTTGCCGCCCGACAACGCTTCCGTCGTGTCGGCGAAGATCAGCGGATTGTCGGTGACGCCGTTGGCTTCGGTTTCGAGTGTCGCCGCGGCCTGACTGAGGAGATCAAGCACCGCGCCCATGACCTGCGGCTGGCAGCGCAGGCAGTAAGGATCCTGGATGCGCTCGTCACCCACGAGATGCGAGGCGCGGATCGCCGATCCGGACATGAGCCGGCGCAAGGCTTCGGCGGCGTCGATCTGGCCCTTGTGACGGCGCAGGCGATGGATGCGCGGATCGAACGGCGCATCGGAGCCACGCGCGGCATCGGTGGAAAGCGCACCTGTCACCAGCGCCGCAGCAAACAGGTTTTCCGCCTCGAAGAGACCGGCCAACGCATAGGCCGTCGAGAACTGCGTGCCGTTCAGCAAGGCCAAACCCTCTTTCGGACCGAGCTGCAACGGGGCAAGTCCCGCTTCGGAAAGGGCTTCGGCGGCCGGCACGACTTTGTCGCCGACGAAGAAGGAACCGACGCCGATCATGGCCGCGCTCATATGGGCGAGCGGCGCCAGATCGCCGGAGGCGCCGACCGAACCCTGACGGGGCACGACCGGCGTTAACCCCTTGGCGAGCAATCCCTCGAGCATGCGGATCGTGGCGCCGCGGACGCCCGAAGCCCCCTGGGCAAGGCTTGCGAGCTTCAGCGCCATCATGAGGCGGGCCACGGGAACCGGCATCGGTGCACCGATCCCCGCGGCATGCGAGAGCACGATATTGCGCTGCAGAGCCGCGAGATCGGCGGTCTCGATACGCACACTGGCGAGCTTTCCGAAGCCGGTATTGATGCCATAGACCGGCTGGCCCTTGGCGAGGATGGCCGAGATCGCCTGCGCCGACTTCGAGACTGCCGGCAGGGCCGCAGGATCGAGAGAGACGTCGGCGCCACGATAGATGTCTCGCCATGCCGAGAGAGGAACTTCGCCCGGCGACAGAACGACTGGCTTCATCGACCCCTCCAGACTCGCGCGTGCAACGGGTTGAAGCCCATGCGATAGACCAGTTCGGCGGGACGCTCGATGTCCCAGATCGCAAGATCGCACCACTTGCCCGGCTCCAGGGTGCCGACCGTATCGAGGCAACCCAAGGCCCGCGCCGCTTCGCGCGTCACGCCGGCCAGGCACTCATCGACGGTGAGACGGAACAGTGTCGCCGCCATGTTTGTCGCCAGCAGCAGCGACGTGAGCGGCGAGGTGCCGGGATTGCTGTCCGACGCAATGGCAAGCTTCACACCATGGCGGCGCAGCAGGTCGACCGGCGGCTTGTGGGTTTCGCGCACGAAATAGAAGGCGCCCGGCAGCAACACGGCGACGGTACGGGCTGCGGCCAGAGCCTCGACGCCCGCCTCGTCGACATGCTCCAGATGATCTGCCGACAAAGCATTGTAACGTGCCGCGAGCTTTGCGCCGCCGAGGTTGGAAAGCTGTTCGGCGTGCAGCTTCACGCGAAGGCCATGCGCTTTCGCCACCTCGAAGACGCGGCCGATCTGCTCCGGCGTAAAAGCAATGCCTTCGCAGAAGCCGTCGACGGTATCGGCCAAACCGGCCCGCGCGACGGCCGGCAGCATCTCGTCGCAGACTTTGGCGATGTAAGCGTCCTTGTCGCCATTCGCTTCGGGCGGCAGCGCATGCGCGCCGAGGAAGGTCGTCGTCACCGCCACGGGCCGCAGTACGCCAATGCGGCGGGCGGCACGCAGCGATTTTTCCTCGGCGGCGAGATCGAGCCCGTAGCCCGATTTGATTTCGAGAGTAGTCACACCCTCCTGCAGGAGAGCATCGACACGGGGCAGCGCACTACGGACAAGATCGTCTTCGCTCGCCTGACGGGTGGCGCGCATCGTCGAAACGATGCCACCGCCGGCGCGCGCGATCTCCTCGTAGCTCGCTCCCGCCAACCGCAGCTCGAATTCATGGGCGCGGTTGCCGCCATAGACGATGTGGGTGTGGCAATCGACCAGGCCCGGCGTGATCCAGCGGTTTTCGCAATCGACGGTCTCCGTGGCCTCGAACGACGGCGCCTCTGCCGCGGGCCCGGCATAGTCGATGCGGCCATCGCGCGCGGCGACCAGCCCGCCCTCGACGAGGCCGAGCCCCTCGCCTTTCAGGGTGGCAAGTCGGGCGTTCTTCCAGAGCCGGTCACATTGCATGGTGCCATTATTATGACTATACATAATCACATGTCCAGAACCGGCCTGTGGTTCCATTCGCTGCTCTTGCCCGAGGGCTGGGCCGACAATGTGCGGCTCACCCTTGCCGACGGTCGTGTCGAGGCCGTTACACGTGGCGCACTGGCGGAGGCCGGAGACGAGCGCCATGAAATAGGCCTACCGGGCCTGCCCAACCTGCACAGCCACGCCTTTCAACGCGCCATGGCAGGTTTCACCGAGCAACGCGGCCCCAGCGAGGACAGCTTCTGGACCTGGCGCGAGGCGATGTACCGCTTCGTCGACCGCATGGGACCCGAGGATGTCGAGGCGATCGCGGCCCAGGCCTTCCTGGAGATGCTCGAAGGCGGCTTCACGCGCGTCGGCGAGTTTCACTACGTCCACCACGACACCCGGGGCGCGCCCTACGGCGATATCGCCGAGCTTGCGTCAAGGATCGCCGCGGCAGCGTCGGCAACCGGTATCGCACTCACCCTGCTCCCGGTCTTCTATGTCCATGCTGGTTTCTACGGACAGCCTGCCGCGCCTGGCCAGCGCCGGTTCATCAATGATGTCGATCGGTATGGTCGGCTGATCGACGCCAGCCGGCGGGCCGTATCCTCCTTGCCGGGTGCCATCGTGGGTATTGCACCGCATAGTCTGCGCGCCGCCACACCGGAGGAGATCGCGGCGATCCTGCCGCTGGCCGCCGATGGGCCTGTACATATTCACATCGCGGAGCAGACCAAGGAGGTCGAGGACTGCCTGGCCTGGAGCGGCAAGCGCCCAGTCGAGCTGCTGTTCGATCGACTGCCCGTCGACGAGCATTGGTGCCTCGTCCACGCCACGCATGTCACTGACGCCGAGGTCGATGGCGTGATCGCGCGTGGCGCCGTGGCGGGGCTTTGTCCAATCACGGAAGCCAATCTTGGGGACGGAATCTTCCCGGCCCGCCGCTTCCTCGACAAAGGTGGCCGGTTCGGCGTCGGTTCGGACTCAAATGTTCTGATCGATGCCGCCGAAGAGTTGCGCCTTCTGGAATATGGGCAACGGCTCGTGTTGCGCTCGCGCAATGCGCTCGCCAGCGCCTCGACACCATCGACCGGACGCCGCCTGTTCGAAGGCGCTCTCGCCGGAGGCAGCCAGGCTCTTGGAGTCACGGGCGGCATCGTCGTCGGCGCACCGGCCGATTTCGTTAGCCTGCAAGCCGACAACAATACCCTTGTGCATCGACGCCACGACCAATGGCTCGATGCCTGGATCTTTTCTGGCCGCCACAGTCTCGTGGATTGCGTCTGGCGTGCCGGCCGCAAGCTGGTGACAGGCGGACGACACGAACAGCGCGAGGCGATCGGCCAGCGCTATCGGCAGACGCTCGCCCGCATGCTGCAGGACGCATGATGCGGATGGCCGACAAGGCGGGTACGACAGAGTCGCTTCACCAGAGAATCCTGGGCGACATAGAGGGCCAGATCCTGTCCGGCACCCTGGCTCCGGGTGCCCGCATCGCCACCGAGCACGAACTGGCAGCAGCCTACGACTGCTCGCGCATGACCGTCGCCAAGGTACTGACGCAGCTCGCCAACGCGGGCCTCGTCGAGCGTCGGCGCAAGGCCGGCACTTTCGTGCGGCAGCCGAGTTCGCAGGCGGCCATTCTGGAGATCCACGACATCAAGGCCGAGGTGCTGGCGCTCGGCCAACCCTATCGCTTCGACGTGATCTCCCGGACGGTGCGGCGCAGTGATCGACGTGACGGCGACTTTCTTGGCGCCAAGATGTCCGGGCGTCTGCTGGAAATTTCCTGCCGTCACTTCGCCCGGCGCAAAGTCTTCTGCCTGGAAGAGCGGTTGATCAATCTAAAGGCGGTGCCGGAAGCAGAGGCCGAGAGCTTCGCCGAGGTGTCGCCGGGCCGGTGGCTGCTCGACACCGTGCCCTGGACCGAGGCCGAGCACCGCATCCGCGCCACCGCGGCGAGTCGCGCCGAGGCTTTGCGGCTCGGGGTTCCGCAGGGCACGTCTTGCCTCGTCGTCGAGCGGCGGACCTGGCGCGGCAAAGTGCCAGTCACGCACGTGCGCTTGCTCTATCCGGGCGACGCCCACCAGCTCGTGGCCCACTTCACGCCGTCACAGCGGTAATTTACCGGCGGAGCCCGATTCATATAGAATGCGCCTCAACTATAAAGCAGTGGAGGCTCATTCAAGATGGCACAGTTGTTTCTTCGTCGCCGGCGCGCGCTCGCCCTATCGGGCGGCCTGCTCGCAGCACCCATGGTCGCATCCGGCATCGCACGGGCGGCCGATGACTGGCCGAACAAGCCGGTTCGTTACATCGTGGTCTTTCCGCCGGGTGGGCCGACCGACACACTCTCACGTATCGTCTGCGCCCAGCTTTCGGAACTGACCGGCCAGCAGTTCATCATCGAAAACAGGGCAGGCTCCGGCGGCAATATCGGCGCCGACGTGATCGCCAAGTCTGCGCCCGATGGCTACACGATCGGCCTCTATACGATCGCGGCACACGCGATCTCGCCGACGCTCTACGCCAAGCTGCCGTTCGACGCGGCCAAGGACTTCACCGGCATTGCCATGCTCTGGTCGGTGCCGAACTTCCTGATGACGCGGCTCGATTTCCCGGCGAACACCATTCCCGAGCTGATCGCGCTCGCGAAGGCCAATCCCGGCAAATACTCCTTCGCCTCCTCGGGCGCCGGCACCAGCCCACACCTGACCGGCGAGATGTTCAAGCAGATGGCCGGCGTCAATCTCCTGCACGTGCCCTACAAGGGCAGCGCGCCCGCACACCAGGACATCCTGGCAGGCCAGGTCGACATGATGTTCGACAACATCCCCGGGCCGCTCGGCCTGATGAAGGGCGGCAAGGTGAAGGGTATCGCCGTGACCTCCAAAGAGCGGCATCCTGCAGTGCCCGACAAGCCGACGATCGCGGAGTTCCTGCCGGGCTTCGAGATCAGCTCCTGGGGTGGCGTCTGCGGCCCGGCCAACCTGCCACCGGCGATGGTCGAGAAACTCTCGGCCCTCACCAAGAAGGCACTCGAGACGCCGACCGTGAAGAAGGCGTTCGAGCAGCAGGGCGCCACCAACATGTGGCTGTCCCCCAAGGACACCGCCGCCTATCGCGCCAACGACGAGAAGAAGCTGGCGCCGATCATCAAGGCGTCGGGCGCCAAGGTCGAATAGCCGGTCAGTCGTTCAGCGCCGTGCGCCCAAGCACCACGTCTTCATAGACGTGGAGCGAAGGCAGGCCGCCGGTGTGCATGAACAGCACCTTGGCATTCGGCTTGAAGTGACCCTGGCGGGCCAGACCGATCAGGCCCGCCATGATCTTCCCGGTGTAGACCGGGTCGAGCAGGATGCCTTCGGTGCGCGCCAGCATCTGGACGGCTTCCACCATCTTGGCGTTGGGCATCGAGTATTTCGGCTGCCAATAGCCGCCGAAGCTCTTCACCGCCTCGCGCGGCACCTTGCCGATGCCGAGAAGATCGGCCACGGCCTGCGCTTCCTTGTAGACGAGCGGTTCCTGGTCGGCCGGATCGCGGCTGACGCCGATGCCGATCAGCGGGATCTTGATGCTGTTGCCGAAAAAGCCCGCCGCCATGCCGCCGTGTGTGCCGGAGCTGCCGGAGCCGACCACCACGGCATCGAGCGCCAGCCCCATGTCGTACCACTGCTGCTGCATCTCCTGCACGCAGGCGACATAGCCCAACCCGCCGATGGCATTGGAGCCGCCGCCGGGGATGATGTAGCCCTTGCGGCCGAGCGAGGCGACTTCCTGCGCCATCTTCGACATCGCCGCGCCCATGTCCGAACCGCCGGGCACCACGGTGATGGCTTCGACGCCCATCAGTTCGAACATGAAGTTGTTGCCGCCGGCTTCCTTCTTGTAGCTGCCGGGCACGCGTTCCTCGATCACGAAGCGGCATTTCAGCCCTTCCTTCACCGCAGCCGAGAGCGTGATGCGGCAATGGTTGGACTGCGGGGCGCCGCAGGTGATCAGCGTGTCGGCGCCCTGTGCCAAGGCATCCGCCGCCAGGAACTCGAGCTTGCGGGTCTTGTTGCCGCCGGGGAAGAGGCCCAACAGATCGTCGCGCTTGATCCAGATTTCCGGACCGACGCCGCCCGGACAGCTTGCCGCCAATGCTTTGGTGAAATGCGGCAGCAGCTCGATAGGCGTGGGAGCATGCGTGTAGCGACGACGCGGGAAACGGGCCAAATCCATTCTATCGACTCCAGTCCTGGACTGCGTTGACGTTCAGTTATTCGACGATGACGCCGCAGGCGATGCGATCACCGGCATTGCCCGTCGGGTCGGTCTTATAGTCGTCGGCGCCTGCATGAATGATGATGGCCGAGCCATCTGCATCGAACACCGAGTTCGGTTGTCCCTTGGCCAGGGTGACCATGTGATTGGCCACGTCGACCGTCAGCTCGCCGTTGGCCGGCACGTAGAGGTTCGGCATGTCACCGGCGTGCGCACCCTCCTTGGCTTCCATGCCGTGCTTCTTGCTGTCCGGATTGAAATGGCCACCGGCACTGGTAAAGGGCGGCTCGCACTTGCCGACCGCGTGGATGTGGAAGGCATGCTCGCCGGGAGCAACCCCCTTCAGCGCCATCTTGAGCAGCACGCCATGCGGCGTCTGGATGAGCTGGACGGTGCCCACGTCCTTGCCGCTGGCGTCCTTCAACGCCGCCTTGGCGGTCTGAGCGTGGGCCGGAAGCGACGCAGCGACGCCCAGGGTGCAGGCGACAGACAAGGCAGCGAAAAATCGGCCAATACGCATCGTGTCCTCCGGTTGTTCAGGGCCAGGTAAGGCGAAAGGAGACTACTCCAGCATCTTCGGGGGCCGGTAGAGCGGAAAGCCGTTGAACGGCTTGGACCGATCGTGATCCGGCACTTCGTAGAAGCTCGACTTGCCGGCATTGTGCAGGCCGCCGTCCACGCGCAGCGACGTGCCGGTGACGTAGGCCGCGGCATCGCTCAGCAGATAGACGATGGCCGCCGCGATCTCCGACTCTGTGCCGTGCCGTTTCAGCGGCACGCGGGTCTTCACGCCGCGCAGCACCTCGTGGGCACGCTCGGGATAGCGGTCGAAACCAGAGGACGCAATGAAACCCGGCAGCACGGAATTCACGCGGACGCCCGAATGCGCCCATTCGACCGAGGCGGTGTAGGTGAAATTGGTCTGGCCGGCGCGCGCGGCGCCGTTGTGGCCCATGCCAGGATTGCCGAGTTCGAAATCGGCGCCGACATTCACGATGGCGCCGCCGTGCTTTTCCATCGAGCCAAGATAGACCGCCTTGGAGACCAGGAAGGTCGCGGTCATGTTGTTGTTCACCACGGCATTCCAGCCGTTCAGCGAGATGTCCTTGAGCTGGGCCGGGAACTGGCCGCCGGCGTTGTTCACCAGCGCGTCGATGCGGCCGCCACTCCAGGCCAGCACGCCGTCGACCATGGCCTTGACCTCCTCCTCGCGCCTGAGATCGGCGGCGAAAGTGAAGGTGTCGGGATCGCCAAGCTCCTCTTTCACCCGGTCGAGCTTCTCCTGGGTACGGCCCGCGATCGCGAGCCGCGCGCCAAGCGATTTCAGCTCATGTGCAGTGCAGCGCCCCAGGCCGGAGCCGCCACCGGTGACGAGGATGGTGCTGCCGGCGAATAAGCCAGGACGAAAGACGGATGCATACTGCAGGTCATTACTCATCCCTGCAGCCTAGCCCTGACGGCTGCGCAACGCGAGGCGGCCGAGCCGATGCTGCAGCAGCCGCATCAAGGCAAAGCCCGCCTGCAGGGTGATGCCAAAACAGACGATGCCGATGGCGAACAGCACCATCTTGTCACCAAGCGTCGGCATCCGCTCGGCCTCGCGGAGGATCACCGCAATACCCTCGCTGACGCCGATGGCCGCACCGGCGCTGGACGACATGACGAGCACGAAGTAGGCGCGCGTGACGTTGGGCAGGAAGAGCAATGCACCGAGCGGCGAGCCGTCGCGAAGCTGCTTCAGGGCCTCGCTTCCATTGTCTGCAACATAGGCCGCGGCATAGGGCACCAGCGACAGGGCGACCGTCATGATGCCGGACGGCGCGACATTGACGCCGAAAAGTGTTGCGTCGGACGGGATGATGTTCAGCAGGAAGAACATCACGACGAAGGTCGGCGCCGCCCGCATCAGGCCGATGAGCGTCGTCGCGATTGCGCCTGCGACGCCACCGCCCAGCTTCGCCCAGGTGAGCAGACCGCCGAGGGCAAGACCGATCACGAGCGCAATCGCCGCGATCTCGAAATTCACCACCATGCCGGCCAGGAGCTGCGGCAGGAAATCGGGAGAGATGCGGCTCATGCTGTCACCTGACGGCGTTCGAGCCAGATTCGCAGCTTGCCACAGAGCCAGACCACGACGATCACCACGGCGATGTAGAACACGAGCAGCAGCGAGTAGGTGCTGGCCCGGCCGCTGGCGAACGAGGTGATATCGGTCAAGGCGCTGAGCAGCTCCGGTGCGCCGATGAAGCTCGCGATGGGTGTGCCCTTCGCCGCATTGATCAGGAACGACACGATCTGCGTAGCCGACCGGCTGACGGCGCGGCCGTACAACTCGAACGTCGGTGCAGGTGGTCCACCTTTCTCCGTCCGGAGCGAATGCATGGCCTCGGCGATCGCCTGGCCGGCATTGCTGCCGTTCATCAGGCCGAGCGCCACGATGGCTGCACCGATCGCAACAGCCGAGGAATAGGGAAAGAGCGCGTGCGCCACGGCGGCGGAGATGACCAGAGTCAGCACGACCGGCGAGGATTGCAGGATGATGGTGAGGAGTCGCGCCGGCCAGCGTGCCACGAAGGAACGCGAGCTCTGAAGCGCGCCGAGGATCAGGGCGAAGAGCAGCGTCGCAACTAGCGCACCGGCCACCAGGATCAGCGAATTAATAATACCGGCCTTGAAGAGCTGCCACGCCGGCATGGTCTTGAACATCGGGAGCTGCAGGGCAATTCCCGTATGCTTCTCCATCCAGGTTTCAAAGGCTGCGACGCGCCCGGCGATCGGCGTCGGCTCCAGCACGGCGGAGAGTGCGGGCAGAACGCAGGCCGGATCGCTGTTGCCGGTGGCCATGTTGCACTCCGGCCGGTTCCAGACCACGCGCTGGCGTTCGAGGAAGCCCGTGCCGATATGGTTCTCCTTCGCGATCTTCAGGAACTCGCCATCGCGATGGAAAATCTGGCTGATCAGGTCGAGCGCCTTCGCCAGCCGATCCGTACCAGACTGCGCCACGGCGACGCCCCAGGGTACCTGGGCAAAGCCGAACTTCTGGTCAAAGCGCGCGGCAAAGGCTGGATCGGTGAAATAGTAGGCGAAGAAGCTGTCGTCCTGTGCGGCCAGAGTGCAGATCTCGTCGCGCAGCCTGTCAGGCAGCACGCCTGCCTCGTCGAACAGCATCAGGCGCGCACTGTGCGAGACGATCTGTGCGTTCGAGCCATTACCGACGGTGACGCAGATCGTCCGGTTGGCGACGTCGGGCCAATCCTTGATCTCCAGCGACTTCGGACCGACGATCGTCGTTTCCGACTGATAGTAGTGTGGCCGGATGAACCGCACCTGACTGTCGCGCTGGGCATTGTGGCCCATCGTGGCGATGGTCAGGTCGATCTTGTCGTCTGCCAGCAGCGGGATGCGGCTGGCGGCGTTGACGCGGGTAAACTCGGGCGTGACGCCAAGACGCTCGGCCATGGCGCGGCCGACATCGACGTCATAGCCCAGGCGTTCCTGGCCCTCGCGCGTGCCGAACAGCGGATAGTACTCACGCACACCGATACGGATCTTGCCGGTGCAATAGAGCCTGACGAGGCGGTCGATGCCCGATTGACTACAGGCCCCTGGCACTGCCGCAGCAGCACGCGCCTCCGAGAGCAGCGTGGCGAGGGCTGCATCCGGTGTTTCCGCTCGGGCAGCGGGAGCGACGCACAAGGCAAGCCACGCCAAGACCAGGAACAGTCCACGTCGGATGGACATCTCAGCTCTGCGTTCCGACGGGAGAGATCTCCACGATATGAAGGTCGGCGAAGACGTGCGGGCCATAGCGATGGATCGACTTGCCCTCCTCCGCCAGCAGTACCGACGGAGTCATCAAGGCGAGTTTCTCGTTGGCGATGTGGACCAGCACCGAGGCGAGGATCGTGAGCCCGAGTCCATGGCGCGCCGCAAGGCTGCGTGAACGCTCGATATCGACAAAGGCATTGTGAGTGAGAACCGCCCGCGCCTTCGTGGTGAAATGGTCGGCCAGGCCCTCGATGAAGGGATCGAGGAACTCGCGGCCGTCGGCCCCGCCCGAGCTCCATGTCGGCAGACGGCCGGCCACTTCGATATGCTCCATCGGAAAGTGCGGCAAGTTGGCGACGATCAGGTCGAAGCGACAAGCGGCAACGGGCTGCCACATGTCGCCATGGAAAAGCTGGGCATCGTGACCAAGCTCGCGCAGCAGCGACCGCCCGCTGCTCACCGCTTCGTCCTCGATGTCGATGCCGCTCAGCGAGCCCGCCCCCATGGCGCCGAGTGCCGCCAGCACGACGCCGCTGCCACATCCCATTTCGAGGACCTTCGCGCCCTTCACGCCCTCGGGCCGGCGCCGCAGGACATGGATCAGGGCCGCGGTGTACTCGCTTGGCCGCAAGGCCGCCGTGGCAGGAGAAGGCTTGGCAATATCTAACATGGGACGGCGATCTATCTGTCGGTCAGCGCGACATCTGGCGCTGGACGCGCGGTGTGGCTTCCGTAGCGACGAGGCGCGTGGCCATCTCGTTGGCTACCGTATCCTCGGGATACTCGATCAGGATCTCGCGATAGCGCTCGAGCGCCAGCGCAAAGTCTTCAGCAATCAGCGCCTCGTAAGCCAAGCGCGTCATGCGACAGAGCTTCTCGGTGGCGGCATCGGGTTTGAATTCGTCGCCAATCCCGTAGGCGCCGACCAGCTCGTAGATCGGCACCTTCGAGCGCCGCCCCTTGACCACCACATCGTCGATCGGCCGGACGCAGAGCTGATCGCCGGCCTCCTTGAATACCGAGTGGCTGATGCAGATGCGGGTACCGTATTCCTTGTTGATGCCTTCGAGCCGCGAAGCGACGTTCACACCGTCGCCCATCACCGTGTAGCTCATGCGCTCCTTGGAGCCGATGTTGCCGACCAGAACGGCATCGCTGTGGATGCCGACGCGGATGCGCAGCGGCTTGCCGCCTTCGGCCTCCCAACGGGCATTGAGCGCAGCCATCGCCTTGCGGATACGCAGGGCGGCAAAGCAGGCGCGCAGCGCATGATCGTCGAGCAGCGCCGGCGCCCCCCAGAAGGCCATGACGCCATCACCGATGAACTTATCGATGGTGCCGTGCTCCTCGTTGACGGCCTTGGTCACGACTTCGAGATAGGCCGACACGCGCAGCAGCAGCTCCTGCGACGGCAGCTCTTCGGACAGCGTGGAGAAGCTTTCGAGATCAGAGAAGAAGATGGTCAGGAAACGGCTGTGGCCGCCCAGTTCGAGTTTCTGGTCGGACTCGAGCAGTTCACGAACGAGGCCGATGGGCACAAAGGCGGCAAACGACTTTACGGCAGTGTCGAGCGTATCGATCGCGCGCGACAACAGAGCCACCTCGCGAATCGGCGAATGCAGGGGGGGCAGGGCCTCACCGCTCCCGAGGTCCTGAATCTGCGTCACCTTGCGGGCGAGCTTTTCCAACGGCGCGGAGACGACGCTCGACAGGAAATAGATGATGAGGATCTGCAGGGCGATGGCGACCAGTCCGAAGGCGAAGAGCTTGTTGTTGTGCTCTGCGAAGATGCTGGTGAAGTCCGAGAGCGGCGAGACGACGAAGAGCTGCCACTTCTTTCCAAACGAAGCCGGCAAGGTCGTGAGACTCGCGACGTATTCCTTGCCGCCATGGGAGAAGGAAAACATCTTCTCGTCACCGCGCGGACGGAAGCTGAACGCTACCGCCGGCAGGTCATTGCCCAGCGAGGTGATGTGCTGCAGCTCGACGCGGCCGGCATGGCTGGCATAGGTCTTGGCGCGCTCCGAGTTGGCAATGACCCTGCCCTGATGATCGAGAATGTAGGAGAGCGTGCCGGGGCTCACCTTGCGCTCGGCGAGATAGTTGGAAAGATCGTCGAGCGTGATGTCGGCGGCAGCCACGCCCTGCAGCTTGCCGTCCTGATAGAACGGCGCGCCGACCGTGAATCCGACGAGGCCGAGCGTCGCGAAGACGTCTACGTCGCTGACGGAAATCGCGCCGGTCTGCTGCGCTGTGCGGTACCATAAGCGCGCCCGCGGATCGTAGGAGGTCGTCTGCTCGGAGCTGCCCAGTTCGCGGCGCTCGGCATCGAGAAAAATGTAGTGATCGATGGGTGCGGACCGCAGCGACGGATCGATCCAGCGTTCGGCATAGCGCGTGCCGGGTGGCGGCAATTTGCCCTGGATCTCGACCGCCGGATCGATCTGGCGAGCCTGACGGAACGCACCATCTGTCAGGCCGACATAGGCGCTGATGATCCGGTCGCTGTGCTGGAGAATGCTGAAGAGATAGGCGACCGAACGTTTGTTTTCGAAGAAGTCAGGCTGCTCGCTGCCGACCGCCGCCGCGCTTCGAACCAGCGACTTGATGGGCTCAAAGACGTTCTGGATGTTCTCGACCGCCTCGAGATTGAAACGCTTCAGCAGGCTTTCGGCGTTATCGCGAGCGATCCTCTCGTTCGAAACGTAATTCACCGCCACGATTGCGATGAAGACAGGCACCGTCAGAAGGACAAACAGCGTCAGGATGCTGGGACGCAGGCGCAGATTTGTATCTTGAAGAAGTCTCATGCACCCACTGACCCCACCTCCCCAAGGTGATTCGTTCACTATAATTGAAAGGAGATTCAGCGTCCAACGGGTGCAGAGAGTCTTCCAAGAAGACCGCCTCAGGAAGGCGGTCGCTTCAAATGCCAATCCGTGACCTGCTGATAGGTGTGGCCGGCTGCCAAGATGGCCGCCTCGTCGAAGGCACGGGCAGCGATCTGGAAGCCCGTCGGCACGCCATCGCGCGTCATTCCGCCCGGCAAGGTGAGCGTGGGATGGCCGCTCATATCCATCGGAGCGGTGTATCGCAGCCGGCCAGCCACCGCCTCGACCTCACGGCCGCCGGCGGCCAGGGCCTCAAGCGACCAGACAGCCCGCTCCATCACCGGCAGAAGCAGGAGATCGACGGAGGCCAGGAGCTTGTCGAGTTCACCCTTCAGCGTCGCACGCCGCAACAGCAGCCGCTGGAGATCGATCCCCGCGAGCTTCAGGCCTGTGTCGAGAAGTCCCGCAAGCACAGGCCCGTAATCACCGGCCTGCTTTGGATAGGTCTCGACATGCGCCACGGCGGCCTCGACGGCGCAGAGCGGCACCCAATCGTAGGATGCCTGAAAGAAGCTCTGCGGCAGGGTCACGTCGACAATCTCGGCCCCTGCTTTCTTGAACGCCTCGACCGCGCCGGCGAGCGCCTTTTCGGCATCGTCGTCCAGGTTACGAAGGTTCGTTGGCAAACCGATGCGCTTGCCCTTCACCCCTGAAGTGATGGTGGCTGCATAGTCAGGCACCGGCAGGCCTGTCGCCGTTGCATCGTCCGGATCGGCACCGGCAATGACACCCAGGACGAGCGCGGCATCGAGCGCGCTGCGTGCCATCGGACCAATATGGTCGAGCGACTCGCCCAATGGAAAAACGCCAGCGCGGCTGACCCTGCCCCAAGTCGGCTTGAGGCCGCTCAAGCCGTTCATCGTCGAGGGAAAGCGGATTGAGCCACCCGTATCGGAGCCCAGCGAGGCAAAGCAGAGTCCGGCTGCCGTCGCAGCGCCGGAACCCGACGAGGACGAGCCGGTCCAGTAAGTAGCGTTCCAAGGGTTGAGCGGCGCTGGAATGGTGGGGTGGTGGGCGCCATAGGCGCCTTCCGTCATCTGCAGCTTGCCCAGGATGACGGCGCCCGCCTCCTTGAGACGCGCAACGACCGTGGCGTCCTTCGCCGGCACGTTGGCGCGATGGATCGCCATGCCCGCAGCAGTCGCAACGCCTGCCGTATTGCACAAGTCCTTTACGGCAATTGGCACGCCGTGCAGCGCGCCGCGCGATCTTCCCGCCGCCGTCTCAGCGTCGAGACGTGCCGCGTCCGCCAACGCGCGTTCCGGGGTCAACGTCGCGTAGCTCTTGAGCTTGGGGTCGACCTTGGCGATGCGATCAAGCATCGACTGCGTCAGTTCGACGGACGACAGCTTGCGCGCCTTCAGGCGCCGCGCGACCTCGTCGAGCGACAGGTAATGCAAATCGGCCGGCATGCGTACTCCTTCACAACGACTTATCCATCACCTGGATATGTTCGCCGCGATAGTCACGCTGCTCAAGCGCTCTCCAGCCGAGACCGGCATAAAGCGTCGGGGCCGAGGATGTAAAAAGGTAGAGACGCGAGTACCCTAACCGACGCGCAGCATCCTCGACGGTACGCACAAGTGCCGACGCGATACCTTTCTTGCGATGTTCGGGAGGGACGAAGACGCTCGCAAGCCAGGGATTGCGGGGATCGTCTTCGAGGTCGTCAAAAATAAGCGAGGCAGTGCCGGCGATCCGGTCTTCCTCATCGAGGGCGACGAACGCGATCGGGACACGATCGACGTTCATCTTTCCTCGGATCCTGACTGTGCGCTGTTCGAGCGTCTGGCCAGGATTGAGATGGCCCCACTCGGCGAAACCCCAGGCCGAAACTTGCTCGACCAGATCGGGACGTTCGACGAGCGGGACTACTCTCATGCCGTTAGTCGGCGGCCTTCAGATTGACTGCTGCCGAACGGCCACGTTCGGTGGCGATCTCGTAGCTGATCTTCTGGCCCTCGTTGAGGCCGTTCATGCCCGAGCGCTCCACAGCGCTGATGTGGACGAACACGTCCTTGCCGCCGTCGCTCGGCTGAATGAAGCCGAAGCCCTTGGTGGCATTGAACCACTTGACCGTGCCAGTAGCCATATCTCTCTCCTAGGCTGTTTGACGAGACACACAAATGCGCGCTGACGGAGCGCTCGCTGCAACCGTCTGCGACAACCGTGGAATTTGGGGAAAAGCTCGTGGTGGAAAGTCCGTGGCCGCTGTGGGCTGGGCCGCCAAAGCAAGGCCAAGTTCGTGAGTCGTAGGGCCGCATATGGGTGAGTAACGTTTGGAAGTCAAGTTGGCTCCCCGGCAACCGTCACATTGTAGCGCCGATCTTCCATGGCTCGAATTCGTCGTCACCAATTCCCAAAACTTCCGACTTGGTTTTCTGGCCGGACGCCGTGGCGATAATAAGGTCGAAGATGCGCCTGCCGCTCTCCTGAATTGTTTCTTCACCATCGACGATACTTCCGCAGTTGATATCCATGTCGTCAGTCATGCGTCGATAGAGTGAGGTATTCGTCGCAAGCTTGAGCGATGGCGTCGGCTTGCAGCCAAAAACACTGCCTCGTCCTGTGGTGAAGCACAAAACATTGGCACCACCGGCAACCTGCCCTGTAGCGGACACTGGGTCATAGCCAGGCGAGTCCATGTAGACGAACCCTTTTGCGGTGATCAGTTCTGCATATTTGTACACGTCGACCAGGTTGGTTGTGCCGCCTTTGGCGACTGCACCCAGCGATTTCTCAAGGATCGTCGTCAGGCCGCCGGCCTTGTTGCCGGGCGACGGGTTGTTGTTCATCTCACCGCCAGTGCGAGCACAATGCTCCTCCCACCAACGGATACGCTCGACGATCTTCTCTCCGACCTCCTTGCTGACCGCACGGCGTGTCAGCAGGTGTTCCGCGCCATAGATCTCCGGTGTCTCGGACAGCACAGCGGTCCCACCATTCCGCACCAGAAGATCGACGGCTGCACCCAGCGCGGGATTGGCCGAGATGCCCGAATAGCCATCGGAGCCGCCGCACTGCAGCGCCAGAATCAATTCGCTGGCCGGCAAAGGTTCGCGCTTTACGTCATTGGCCTCGGGCAACACCTCCTTCAGGAAGTCGACGGCACGGCCCACGGTCTTGGCGACGCCGCCCTCGTCCTGGATGGCCATCGGAATGAGCTTCGGACCTTCTTTCAGTCCCTCGGCATTCATCAGGCCGGAGATCTGGTTGGTCTCGCATCCCAATCCCAGGACGACGACCGCGGCCATGTTGGGATGTTTCGTGTAACCAGCAAGGGTACGCCGCAGCACATCCATCTCAAGACCCGACGCGGCCATGCCGCAGCCACCACCATGCGTCAGCGGCACCACGCCATCGATATTCGGATATTGGGCAAGCAACGGCTGAAGCCTCGCGGCGATCATGCGGCTGGTCGCGGCGGAACAGTTCACCGTCGTCACGATGCCCACGTAGTTACGCGTCGCCGCTCGGCCATCGGCGCGACGATAGCCCATGAACGTGGCGGGCGGCGTGATGTAGTCGGTCGGATGCGCATCAGTGCAAAAGGCATAGTCGCGCTCGAAGTCGCCCATCACGCAGTTGTGAGTATGGATGTGCGCACCTGGCGCCAGATCCTCGGTCGCGAAGCCGATGATCTGATTGTACTTGCGCAGCGGTTCACCCTTCTTGATGCCCTTGGTCAGGATCTTGTGGCCGGGCGGCACACGCGTCGCTGCGGCGACCTCACCTTCGACCTTGGTGCCCGGCAGGATGTCCATGCGCGCCACGACGACGTTGTCGGCCGGATGCAGCCGGATGGTGAGCGGTGCCGTCATTGTTGTTTCCTCCGAGACCTGAGGAGCGTAGCCGCTGATACCAAGCTCGATCAACAGACCTTCGTACGCCGCCAACCAGCAGCGACTGCTTCTTGCTCGCTACAGAACCACCGTTCGCCGCGCTTGGCATCAATCACAGTCGAGCTGTAATACCGGCAGCCCGGCGGGTGGTAGATGCGTTCGCCCTTGCTACTGACGTTTCCCTTGATCAAACATTGCCGATCGGATTGCGCCGCCAGTGGCGGGGCCGCGCAAAAGACAACGAGAAAAAGCGCGCTACGCAGCGCGCCGCGAGCGAATGGCATCGATGGCCGCAAACAGCTCAACGCATTCGGCCTGACCGAGGGACCTCAGCGGCGCACGCATGCGTGACCAGGCCGCCGCATCGTTGCGGCGATGCCCAACCAGCGCCTTCACAGCAGCCGTTACGGCGAAGGGCAGGACCGCCTCGACCATCGCGTTGACACGTGGCTCCTCGATGCCGTCGAGCAGCGGTCGCATCAAATCGGGCGCAACGTTTGCAAGTCCCGTGATCGCGCCCGAGGCGCCCAGCTTCATCGCGCGCGCCAGCAGGCGTTCGTCGCCGATCAGGATGTGCAGGTCGCCATTCTGTTTCAGAAGAGCCTGGGCATTGTCCCAGTCGCCAGAGGAATCCTTCACGCCCTTGATCTGCGCCGGAAAGGCTTTCTTCAATTTGCCGATCAGGTCCATCGACAGCCCGACCGCCGTAACTTGAGGGATGTGATAGAGGATGATGTTGCTCGCCTTCGGGCCGAGCCCCGTCAGCACCGCGGCGATCCAGTCGAACAGGCCTTCATCGCCGGGGCTCTTGAAATAGAACGGCGGCGCCAGAAGGAAGCTCGGGCACCCCAGCATCAGGCCGGCACGGCCCTGGGCGATGGCATCCTCGACCGAACTGGCAGCAATGCCGACGACGAGCTGAGTCCGAGGATCGATACCGGCACCGACCAGAGCGCCCAGCGCCCGTTGCCGCTCGTTCAGCCCGAGTGAAGCGCCCTCGCCCGTCGTGCCGAACGCCGTGATGCTGTTGCAGCCATCGGCCAGCGACTGTCGCGCGTGTGCGACGAGCCGCGGCAGGTCGATCGACCGGTCTTCGGCAAAGGGTGTGGCGAGGGCGACGGAAAGGCCAAATCGATCAGTGCGCATGG